>CAWULR010000156.1:0-1511 GCA_963923845.1 uncultured bacterium | reverse complement strand
TGATCCCGGTCTGGATCGCCCAGCGCCTGAGCGGCGGCGAGATCACGCGGGGCGGTCGCTGAACCTCACCTCGCCGCGGCCGGCTCCCTCTTGAGCGCGATCACCACGGCGGCAATCGACGCCGACCAGACAGCGATGAGCACCACATAGGTCGCGAGGAACAGATCGCCGGAAACGCCAGCCGCGGACAGAAGCACCCGAGCATTGGTGAAGCAGATGAATCCTCCAACGATGACGCCGAGGAGGCGAGGGTTGAGGTGGCGAACGAGATATGCGGCGATCGGTGCGGCGATGAGACCCCCGGCGAGCAGCGCAGCCACATATTCGACGCGGACGATTTCACCGCCGAGCGCCGTGAAGAACCCCGCAGACGCCGAGAGCGCAACGATGAACTCGCTGGCGCTCACCGTTCCAATGACTCGATTCGGTGCGAGTCGACCGTCGGCCAGGAGGGTTGGCGTGGTAACGGGACCCCAACCTCCGCCCCCCGTCGCGTCGATGAATCCGCCGATCAGGCCGAGCGGAGCCAGGAGTCGCAACCCCGGCGTCCCTTTGCGTTGGATGCGAGCCTTGCCGAGGAGAAAGCGCAGCAAGACGTAGATGCCAAGGGTGAAGAGCAGCGTGCTCGCCAGCGGCTTTGCCGATTCGGTGGAGAGCGATGAGAGCAGCGTTGCTCCGAGGAATGCGCCGATGCCGCCAGGGATGGCGATGCGACGGACGGCGTGCCAGTCGACGTTGCCGAAACGATGGTGGGCGATGCCGGAGAGTGCTGTCGTGCCCACCTCAGCGAGGTGCACCGAGGCAGACGCTGCAGCTGGCGTCAATCCCGCGAAGATCAGCAGCGTGGACGAGGTGAGCCCGTAGCCCATTCCGAGCGAACCGTCGACGAGTTGCGCCGCGAGTCCGGCAATCGCCACGAGGATCAGCGTCTGCATCATCGCCTCCCTTGGAGCGGGGTCGCCCGCCCATATTCTCAGTAAACTTAGGTGAGAATAAGAGGTACGCGGTCAGGCGTCAAGCGGTCAGCGGGCCCTCCTTCAGCGCCAGGCGTTCGGGTTGTCGAGCAGGCGCCGCACCCGAGCCGGGAATCGCTCGGCGACGGCATCGGCCAGTGAGATTCCCTCGAGGACCTCGCGTTCGGCAGCCCGTACGGCGATCAGCGCGGCCCTCAGGCCCTTCGCCGCGCCCTTGTACGACAGCTTCTCGGGTCGCGTTCCGGCCACGTTGGCAAGGGTGCCATCGACGGCTCGGATCACATCCGCCAGGCAGATGTCGCGCGCGCCTTTTGCCAGTGTCCAACCGCCATCGACACCGCGGCGGGCTTTGACGATTCCAGCCCTGCGAAGTTCGGCGAGCACCGCCCCGAGGTAGGTGACAGGGATTCCCTGCCTCGCGCCGAGCTCGCCCGTGGTGAGCGGGCGCTCTCCCGCCGCAGCCAACTCCATGGCCGCCCGCAGGGCGTAGTCGGTGCGGCTCGTCAGGCGCATGGGTGCAGCATACTTGCCTGCATG
>CAWULR010000155.1:0-1529 GCA_963923845.1 uncultured bacterium | reverse complement strand
CGCGCGGGAGTAGCTCAGTTGGTAGAGCACTTGCCTTCCAAGCAAGATGTCGCGAGTTCGAGTCTCGTCTCCCGCTCCAGCCCCTTCTGACCCCCTGGCTTATTTCGCGTCCGCGAGGACCGTGCGCGCCACGCGCTTGGCGAGGGCGAGGATCGTGATCATCGGGTTGACGCCGATTGCGGTTGGGAAGAGCGAGCCGTCCGCAACGTAGAGTCCCTTGACGATGCCGCCGTTCGGGTCGGTCGAGCGCGGGCGGCTGCTGGAGCGGACGCGGCCGTACGGATCGCAGGCGTGGTCGACGGGGTCGCCGCCCATCCGTGCCGTCCCCATCTGGTGCGCGGAGAAGACGGTGCCGCGGTTCGGCGAGAAGTCGAAGCGCGTGAGGCGTCGCTGCAGCACCTGGAACGCCTCCACGCCGTCGCGACGCCGCCAGGCGATCGGCGGGGATCCGGCGGCGATGATCTCGCTGGCGCCCGCCGATTCGGCCATGCGCACGAGCGAGCCGAGGGCGGCGCGCAGCGTGCGCTCGTCGCGCGGCGTGGTGCGGTACTCGATCTTCGCGAAGCCGCTCCGCGTCTCGCTGATGCGGCCCCCTCCGTCGTCTTTCACGATCGCCAAGAACGGTGCGATGTGCGGCGCGAGGCGCATCAGGCGCTGGTGTTCGTCACGGCCGGTCCACGGGATGCCGAGCGCCAAGAGGCCGGGATGCCCCGGCGCACTCTCGATGATGTAGCCGTTCCGATCCTCCATCGGCTCGATGAACTCTTCGCTCTTCGCCGCCTGCATCGTGCCGCGCCACATCTCGATCTTCTCGGGGAAGATTCCCGCCGCGAGCGTCACGGGGTGGAGGCGCAGGTTCTGGCCGATCGCGGGATGGGTGAGTCCGCTGCGCCGCAGCAGGAGCGGGGTGCGCAGCGCACCGCCGCTCACCACGACCTGCGGCGCGACGATCTCCAGCGTGCGCGGCGAGCCGGCGCGTGTGCCGTAGGTGGTGACCGCGCCGTGCACTGCGCCGTGCTCGATGATCAGGCGCTCGGCTTTGCAGTCCGGAATGAGGTGAGCGCCGGCGGCGAGGGCCTCCGGGAGGTGCAGTCGCAGGGTCGACTGCTTCGAGCCGCGCTTGCAGCCGAACGGACAGGTGCCGCAGTCGCCGCATTCCGCTCGGTTGATGCGGATCGGTTCGCCGCTCCAGCCGCGACCTGCCGCGCCGCGCAGGAGCGCCGCATCCTTCGGCGGCGTCGATTCGGCCGGCTGTGCGCCGACCTCGCGGAGCACCTCGTTGAGATCCTGCTTGAATCGCGGCGAGGCGATGCCGGTGACGCCGTGCCGCTCCTCCCACTCGGCGCGGACGCGATCGGGCACGGGGATCGAGGTCATCCAGTTGACCGTGGTGCCGCCGCCGACCGTCCCCCCGGCGAGGATGGCGATGTGCGCGTCGTCGGTGGCGGTGAAGCCGGAATCGAGGTAGAGGCGCTCGTAGGCGTCGCGCTCTCGTGTCGGGAACGATCGCTCGTCGTAGAGCGCGCCGG
>CAWULR010000154.1:0-1540 GCA_963923845.1 uncultured bacterium | reverse complement strand
TCCATACCCTGGGAGGGTATCCGATTCGCTTCCGATGCTACGATTCCGTCCCGATGGAGACTGCAGGCGCCACTCGACCCTTCGCCCACCGCAGCGAGGCCGAGTTTGCGCGAATCCTGGACTTCTACGGCATCCGATGGCAGTACGAAGCGACCGCATTTCCGATTGCGCGCCGTGACGACGGTGGTGTGGCGTCGACCTTCTCGCCCGACTTCTACCTGCCGGACTTCGATCTCTGGGTCGAGTTGACGACGATTCGCCAAGCGCTGATGCGCCAGAAGCGGAAGAAGCTGCAGCGCTTCTCGGCCCTCTATCCCGACATCCGCATCAAGCTGCTCGGAATCCGCGACCTCAGGTCCATGCTGTGGAAGTACGGCGTGAGCGACCGAGGGCTGCTCGGCGCCGCCGGGTCTGCCACGCCGCCGCGCGCGCGTCGGGCAGGGAGAGGGGCGATCGCGGCATGAGTGTCGGCGGATCGCGCGTCCCGCACGACGACATCGCCGAGATCCTCATCGACGAGGCGTCGATCAGGGCGCGCGTCGAGGAGCTCGGTGCGGAGATCGGCGCCGCGTACGAAGGGAGCGACTCGCTGATCTTGATCAGCGTCTTGAAGGGATCGCTCGTCTTCGTCGCCGACCTGATGCGCGCGATTCCGCGCAACGTCGCCGTGGATGTCATGGAGGTCTCCTCCTACGGCGGAGGGAGCACGGAATCGAGCGGAACGGTGCGCATCCTGAAGGATCTCTCCGGCACGATCGAGGGCCGAGACGTGCTCATCGTGGAAGACATCATCGACACGGGGCTGACGCTCAACTACCTGACCGGCTATCTCGGCGGGAAGAGTCCGCGATCGATTCGCATCGTCACGCTGCTCAACAAGCCGGCGCGCCGACTCGTCGACCTCAGAGTCGACTGGACGGGCTTCGAGATCCCGGACAAGTTCGTCGTCGGCTACGGCCTCGACTTCGGCGAGAAGTACCGCAACCTTCGATATGTCGGTGTCTTGAAGCGGGAGCTCTACGCCTCGATCGTCGGAGGAGCGTGACGCGTGGTCCGCAACCTCGGCAAGATCCAGTCGGGAGCGGGCAACATGCGCAAGCGCAGCAACGGCCGGCGCCTCAGTGCATCCGGCGCGATCCTCGTCGTGCTCGGCGCGGTCCCCCCGTGGTGGACCCTCGGAAGCGGTGAGCTCCCGCTCGTCGTCGGCAACGCGTTTCGGTCGGCCGGCGACCTCGGCCCGGTCGGGGCGATCGGTTTCTTCGCCGCTCTCGCGCTCCTCGCGATCCTCATCGCCCCCGACGCCGTCGGCGATCAGCTGCGCATCGACCGGTGGCAGGTGCACGTGACGATCGTCTCCTTGGCGTCGATCGGGTTCCTCCTCGCGATCTACGAGGCCGCGGCGACGGCGACCGGGAGCGACCTTCCGCTCTCGACGGTCTTCGGCCCGACCCGCGCCCCCGGTCTCTGGGTGACCCTGGTCGGCCTCGGCGCCTGGATCTCGGGGGTGGCGCAGATCGTGGACGCCCGCGACGACCGGTAG
>CAWULR010000153.1:0-1559 GCA_963923845.1 uncultured bacterium | reverse complement strand
CGCCTCGAACTCTTCCCGAAGGTTGCCGACGCGCTCCCCAGCGATCCGTGGCAGTTCGCCGCCTTCCGCGCGAACGCGTGAACGTGGCGCAGCGCCGACGACTCTGGATCGACACCGACACGGCGTCTGATGACGCCGTCGCCATGGTGATGGCGTTCAAGAACCCGGGCGTCGAGGTGGTCGGCGTCTCCGTTGTTGCGGGGAACGTCCCGCTCGAACAGGCGACGCAGATCGCGCTCTACACCGCCGAACTCTGCGGCGCGAAGGTGCCGATCCACGCCGGCGCGAACCGCGCGCTCGTGCGCACCTTCGTGACGGCACAGAACGTCCACGGCAAAGACGGCATGGGCGACATCGGTCTGCCGCTGCACGGCCGGACGCCAACCTCTGCCGCGGGAGTCGAGGCGCTGATCGACGCCTTCCGCGCCGCACCCGGGACGATGGACCTCGTCACGCTCGGCCCGCTCACCAACGTTGCGCTCGCCGTGCGCGCCGAACCGAAGTTCGCGTCATGGGTGCGCCGCTGCGTGATGATGGGCGGCACCGGCGTCCTTCCGGGCAACGTGACACCACTCGCCGAGTTCAACTTCTGGGTCGATCCCGAGGCGGCGCACATCGTCTTCGAATCGGGGATGCCGCTCGAGATGGTCGGCTGGGACGTCTCCGTTGCCGATGCGGTGATCTCCGACGCGCTCGCCGCCGAGATCCGCGCGCTCGGTCCGCTCGGCGAATACTGCGTCGACTCGCAACGCGTCCTTCGCGAGTTCTGTCGCACCGAGACGAAGCTGGACGGATTCGACCTCCCCGATCCGATCGCGATGTTCGTGGCGATCGAGCCGGACGCCGCGACGCGCGAGGCGCACCGACGCGTCGAGATCTCGCTCGGCACCGGACACGAACGAGGGCAGACGATCGTGGATCACCTCGGCGGCACGAAGCGCGAGCCGAACTGTCGCGTGGTGTACCGCGTGGACCGCGAGCGATTCGTCGCGGCGCTCAAGGCCGCCTGTCGCCCGTAGCGACGCCCGGCGCCGCGCACGGCGCGGGCAACCTCAGATGCGACGGATCAGCGTGTCCAAAAAGGCCAAGAACGACTCAGGTCGACCAGGGACCATCTTCGGTGTCCAGCGAATCGGCCAGAGCCATCGATAGAGACCGGCGATGATGCTCGCCACGATGTAGACGGCGAGGACTCCACTGGACCGGGCAAGGATGTCGTGGATGTCGACGCGGTACGGCGGGATCGTGCCGAGCACGAGGTTCGAGATCGCCTGGCTGACCTCGATGCCGAGCGCAAGGATCACGATGACCACGAAGTTCGAGCGTCGAGAGTCGCCATAGAGGGCGACGAGGCAGAGCGCGTAGGCGACGCCGCCCATGAGGAGCTGCATCGGCAGCCAGTTCGTCTCCAGCAGGGCGGGGTCGAAGTTCACGCCAGGGATGAGTCGCACGACATCGGTTCCGAGCGGCGCGCGCGACCACTCGGAGTTCGGGAAACCGAACGGCGCGAAGACGTAGCCGATGAAGAGCGCGTAGACCACGGTCGCCCCTTGCGAGTA
>CAWULR010000152.1:0-1565 GCA_963923845.1 uncultured bacterium | reverse complement strand
TACATCAAGAGCTCCGGCCTCTATCTCGATCGCCCCGAACTCGTCCTGAAGCGACCGTTCGAACCAGACGACCTGCCGGTCGATCCTGCCACGTGATCGCTCGGGTAGGCTGAGACGGTGACCGAGCAGCAACGAAACGTCGAACCACAGGCCCTCGCTCGGAAGATCGCCCTCTTCGCCGAAGAGAAGAAGGCCTCGGACATCGTCGTCCTCGATGTCGCCGGACTCACCACGGTCGCGGAGGCATTCGTCATCTGCAGCGGCGGTTCAGAGCCGCAGCTCGCCGCGATCGTTTCGAGCATCGTGGACGGCCTCGCCGCCGAGGAGATCACGCCGTCGCACCGCCACCGCACGACGGCGTCGCACTGGATCGTCTTGGACTACGGTTCGGTCATCGTGCACATCTTCACCCCGCCGGAGCGAGCCTTCTACAAGCTCGAGCAGCTCTGGTCGTCGGCGAAGGTCTTGCTTCGAATCCAGTAGGCGGACGCTCAGCCGATCCGCGCGGCACTCCAGCGCGTCAGCGCCGGACCCCAGGCGCGTTCACCGTCGCCCTTCGAAACGGCGTCGAGCTCGACGAGCCCGGTGATCGCATCGGCGATCTCCTTGGAGCTCCACCGACGCGCTGCGTCGGCGAGCTTGCCCGCGGGAAACTCGTGCATGCCGAGCTCTCTCGCGACCTGACCGACCGACTTCCCCTCCTCGATCACCGCGCCGTGGATCTGCGCGAGATCGCGCATCTTTCGGTGGAGCGTTGCCACCACCATCGGGCCGGGCTCGCTGATCGCTCGACCGAGATGTCGGGCGGCGAGCGGTCCGCTTCGCGCGACGATCGCGTCGGCAAACGCGAAGAGCGACCCGAGTCCGCGGTCCGCCACGAGCAACTGGACGGCCTTCAACGGGATCGCTCCCGATGGCACCGCAAGCGCGAGCTTCTCGAGCTCGATCGCCGCCGTCATCCTGAATCCGCTGCGATCGAGATCGGGCTCGCGAACCTCCGCTCCGAGTCGCTCCGCCATCTCTTTCGCCGCCTCGCCGGAGATCTCGCGTCCTGCCGCCTTCGCGCGCTGCACGATCCACGACGCGAGCTCCCCCTGGGCGGGGGAGACACAGGGAAGCACCGACCCGCCGACATCCTGGACGAGAAGCCCAAGCTCACCGGGACCGTCTGGTCGCGCACCACGGAGGTTTGGTCGACGTGACCGCTGGTCGACGAACGCGACGGCATTCCCCGGTGCGATGGTGGCGAGTGCGTTGGCGACTCCGGCGCGCAGCTCCTTCGTCCGAGCGAGCCGTCCCGCGCCGGCCACAACCACCAGCGTGCCGCCTCCGAAGAGTCCGCCCGTTCCCAACTTCTGCGCCAGCGCGCTCAGCACCGCGGCACCGTCTCCGGCGCCTCGCCCCTCCGCCTTCAGTCGCACTCGGTCAGGAGCGCCCATTCCGCCGTCAGCAAGGCTTTGCGCGAGCGCATCCACCGCCTCTTCGATCAGGAGGAGGTCATCGCCCCAGGCGAGGAGGACCGAGGGGTTCGTTGGCTTGGCCATGCGCGGATGGTAGCGGCTGGG
>CAWULR010000151.1:0-1572 GCA_963923845.1 uncultured bacterium | reverse complement strand
GCGGATGCCACCAGGAGAGCACGTCGTTCAGGATGTGTTCGTGAGTGAGCGTCAGGCCGAGCTCTGCCGAATCGATCGCTCCCGTGACGGTCTGGATCGTGCTCATCTGCGGAGCGTAGCGCGACGACGCTCGAGCAGGCCGGCAGCTCCCACCCCGACGGCGAACACGAGTGCCGCCGAGACGAAGATCGGCGTCAGGGCGAGGAGGTCGCCGGATCGCGGGGCGCCGAGCAGCGCGGCGAGCGATGCCGCTGCGAGGCCCGCGACGTTCCCTGCATAGAGCGGGAAGAGCGAGAGACTGAGCGCCGCCGACCGGCGACCCGGTGCCACACGTTCGGCGAGCCAGGTGAACACGGCGGCCTGGAGGAGCGCGGAGACGGCGGCGATCGCCGTGACGCCTGCCGCCAACAGCGGAAGCGTGGGGGCAACGGCGAGAGATGCGGCGGCGACCGCCCCGACGGCGAAGGCGAGTCCGACGCTCCGTGGCACGCCGAATCGCTCGAAGGTCAGGGCGGCGACGATCGGTGCGGCCACGGCTCCGGCCAGCGCGGAGAGGCCGATCAAGAGCCCAACCGCGCCGGCCACCCCAGGGACGGCGAGCGGTTCGGGGATCCCGCCGACCGCGGGCCCGATCGAGACCTCGGCGATGCGCAGCGGCAGTGCCGGCCGGAGCATCCGCTCGCCGGCGATGGCGAGCATCAAGACGGCGTAGCCGACCCGCGCGATCGGATCGCGCAGCACCTCGGCGAATCCACGACGCGCAACCTGCAGCACGCTGCCACGCGGCAGCACCGCCGGGCGAACATCGGGCACCGCCACCGCATTCGCAAGGACCAACAGGCCGTTGATGACGGCGGCGACGGCGATCGGAGCGGCGAGCGTGAGGCCGAGCCCGCCGATCAGCCACGCGGCAAGGAGCGGACCCGCGGCGAATCCCATCGGTGCCGCAGCGCTGAAGAGCGCGATCGCGCGCGTCCGCGCCCGTTCTGGCGCAACCTCGCGAATCGTCGCCAGCATGACGCCGGTGTTGCCGAGCCAGAAGCCGAGCGCGACGGTCGCGGCGATCAGCTGCCACGCCTGGTCGGCCAGCGCAAACCAAACCAGCGCCACGAGGGCGATGAGGCCGCTGCGCACGATCACGAGTCGCCGCGATCGCAGCTCGGCGATCGCCAGCCAGATCGGAACCTGCGGTGCGCCGACGACGAAGAGCCCGGCGATCGAAAGGCTCGTCAACGACGCGATCTGGTCGATCGGCACGCCGGCCCGCTCGAGGGCCATCGGCAGGTACGAGTAGATCATGCTCACGCCGAAGATCTCGGCGAACTGCACCGCAACGTACACGGCAACGATGCGCCGCCATGCTGGGTGTCCCTTCCGTTCGCGGCTCACAGCTCTCCCCGAGCCGCCCGCTCGCGGATCGACGCCGCCTCCTGCACGATCGCCGAACGGACCGACTCCTTCCGCGACTCCCATGATCGAACCTGCCGCGCCATGCGCGGGTTCTTCGAGAAGCGCTCCGCATGGCGATCGATGAAGTCCCAGTAGAGCGTGGTGAACGGACAGGCGCGATCG
>CAWULR010000150.1:0-1589 GCA_963923845.1 uncultured bacterium | reverse complement strand
AAGTGCTACGGCGGCGACATCACGCGCAAGAAGAAGCTGCTCGAGAAGCAGAAAGAGGGGAAGGAGCGGATGAAGCGCGTCGGCTCCGTCGAGATCCCGCAAGAGGCCTTCCTTGCCGTCCTCCGCACCGACGCCGACTGACGCGTCGCGCGCTCGAGCGCCGCGGGGCCTCTATCTCCACGTCCCCTTCTGCCGCTCCCTCTGTCCGTACTGCGACTTCGTCGTGATCGCCGGTGCGGCGGCGTTCGGACCGCGTTCGCGGATGGGCGGCTACCTCGATGCGGTCGAGCGCGAGATCGACCTGCGGGCCGCGATCGCCGATGCGGCGCACGGCGCGCTCGGTGCGGCGAACGACGGCGCGGCGAACGACGGCGCGGCGCGCGCTCCGCTCGAGACGCTCTACCTCGGCGGCGGGACGCCATCGCTCGTCCCGCCTGAGCGCCTCGCAGCGCTGATCGACCGGGTACGCGATCGTTTCGGGCTGCGCGCGGACGCCGAGGTGACGCTGGAGTGCAACCCTGGCGCCGATGAGCGAGGCGATCTCGCCGCGGCGGTGCAGGCGGGCGTCACTCGCGTCAGCATCGGCGCGCAGAGCATGGACGCGGCAGCGCTTCGAGATCTCGGTCGACGACACGGTCCCGAGGATGTTGCCGAGTGCATCGCCGCGGCACGTGCCGCCGGAGCGCAGAGCGTCTCCATCGATCTCCTCGCCGATCTTCCGAACGTCTCGCTGGAGTCCTGGGCGGACTCCCTCGAGTCGGCGCTCGCTCTCGCACCGGACCATGTGAGTGTCTACGCGCTGACGCTGGCGACGAGCGGAGCGGATGACGGCGACGCGAACGTGGACGACCGACGGGCGACGCCGGCCGGGGCGCTCGCGTGGCGACGGCGTGCCGCCGCGCAGCAGGACGAAGAGCGTGGCGCACAGGAGCTGGAGCTGCTCGACGCGCGGCTCCCGGCCGCGGGACTCGACTGGTACGAGATCAGCAACTGGGCGCGCGCGGGCCACGCGTCGCGTCACAACCGTCTCTACTGGGAGCGCGCCTCCGTCGAGGCGGTGGGGCCGGGCGCCCATGCGTTCGACGGGTCGACCCGACGCTGGAACTCGGCGGACCTCGACGCCTGGGAGTCGGCGTTGATGAGCGGATCGCTTCCGCCCGGTGGCGCCGCACCGCCCATGGACGAACGCGACGCCGTCGCAGAGAGCCTCGTACTCTCGCTCCGAATGGCGAGCGGCGTGGACCGCAACGGCGCGCATGACGCAGGGTTCGGCGAGGCGGTGGACTGGGGCGAGGCGAACGGGCTTCTCGAGCCGCATCCCGTGGAAGCCGGGCGCGTTCGACTGACGCTGCGCGGTCGTCTGCTGAGCAACGAACTTTTCGCGAGGATCGTCTAGCGACGCCTCGGTGGCGCGGTGATCAGTTCGGGGCGGCCAGGTCGCGACGCGGGAAGATGTAGAAGGCCCAGACCGCGGCGATCAACGCTATCGAGCCGAAGAGCAGCGCGGCCGATCCGTCGACGCTGTTCTCCAGCAGATCTCGCGGGACGAAGTGGTCGAAGAGCGAGAGGTAGCGGTACGGCTCCACCAC
>CAWULR010000149.1:0-1633 GCA_963923845.1 uncultured bacterium | reverse complement strand
TAGACGGCCCACCCTTCGGCGAACACGCCAGAGCCGAACGCCGCGCGGAGCGGACGCTGCGTCTCGTTCGCCGCGGCCAGCTGCAGATAGTGCCCCGGGATCGCTTCGTGGATCGCGAGCAGCGCCAACATGCGATCGTTGTCTTCGCGCAGCATCGACTCCACCTGCTCCGGTGTCGCTCCGTCCGGCGGCGGCGTGACGTAGAAGAAGCTCGTCTCCCCCTTGTCCAGCGGGCCCGGCGAATCCAAGAACGCGCCGCCGTAGGCGCGCAAGAAGCGCGGCGTCCAGGTGACCTGCAACGGCTCCTTCGGCAGGTCGATCAGGCCGGTGCGCCGGACAAAGGCCTCGCAGCGCGCCGTCTCTTGGCGGCAGCGGTCGAGCAGGTCTTCCGCCGCGCTGTGCTCTCCGCCGATCGCGTGCAGCACGCGGGCCACGAGCTCGTGCGGCTGTGCCGACAGCGCCGCGGCGTCGTCCCCGATCCAGGTCGGAGCGATCTCGCGTGCGATGCCGATCATGCGCTCGCGCACCGCCGTGAACTCGGCCTCGGCGGCCGCGCGCACTTCGGATCGGTCGTGCGAACCGAAGAGTGTGTGTCGCAGCGCGCGGTCGTACAGCTCCGCACCGTAGCGCCCCTCGCCCTCGCTCCGCGGCAGAACCTCGGTGCGAAGGCGATCGGTGAACCGTTCCGCCGCCGCGCGCGCCGCGTCCGCCGCCGCGCGAAGCGTCGGACCGTAGACCTCGACGCCCATCTCGGCGAGTTCGGCGATCCCTGCCGCCTGCGCGATCGCCGTCTCCGTGTGCAACCGACTCACCGGACGCGACGGGAGCTGCACGGTGCCGCGAGGTGCGTCGCTCCCCGCCGCGCGCGGCGCCCCGTCGTCGGCCGAGACACTCATCGCGGGGAGGCCGACGAGTGCGTCGATCGATGCGTCGAGGAATACGGGGAGCGCGTGGAGCCGTGCGGCCAGATCTGCCGCGCGCTGCTCGGCGCTACCGAATGTCCGCGCGACAAGCGGGAAGAGACCGCCCCCCACAGTGCTCACGGTGTGCAGCGGATCCCACGCGGTCGGACGAACCTCGACGCGCTCGAAGCGGATGGCAGCGAGCGTGGCGAGGGCAAGGTCGCGATCTGCCGCGTCGTCGCGATCGAGGTCCGACGCTGGAAGCGCGCGAAGCCGCGCCGACTCCTGCTCGACCCAAGCGAGCACCTCGGCGTCCGCTTGGGCACCGACGCCACCCCACGATCCATCGTGGGCGTGGATCCCCGTCGCCGTGGCGGCAACCGGATGCAGCGCCGCGAATCGTGCGAGGAGGCCGAGCGCGTCGAGCCGATCGCGGTTCATCGAGTCAGGGTACCATCGCACCATGGGTGCACAGGACACGACCGACGCCTTCTTCGAACTGCTGAACGCCGACGATCGAGATGGCGCGCTCACGTTCATGGAGGAGCGCATCGAGATGCGCATCCATGTCGGCGAAGGTGTGCAGATGCTGAAGGGGCGCGATCGCGTCGGCGGATGGTTCCTCCGTGCCGACAAGGGTCTGCGCATGATCCCCGGCGAGATCAAGGACACCGGACATCAGGTGGAGTGCGACATCCTCGTCGTGCGACCGGGGGCGAAGAGCCAGAAGT
>CAWULR010000148.1:0-1680 GCA_963923845.1 uncultured bacterium | reverse complement strand
GGTATCGCCGGGAATCGCGCGCTCATCGAATGGGTGCGTGCTCAAGGTCTAGATTTCGATCGTCGGGATACCCCTCACGGCGACAGCTTCCAGTCTCGATACGAGACCTACCTCACCGACCCCAGCATCGAATCGCGCAGATCGAAGTGGCAGATCGAGGTTGCGATCAAGCTGGCCGAATAGGACCCACCTCCGAGAGAGTCCGCGTCTGGCGGCCCCGGCAGGAGTCGAACCTGCGACCAACTGCTTAGAAGGCAGCTGCTCTGATCCACTGAGCTACGGGGCCACTGGGCTAGAATAGCGTCCATGCAGGCCATGTACGACACCACCGAACTCGCCTCCATGGATCCGCTCGTGCTCATGAAGAATCTCGACCACTGTCGCATGACCTCTCGCCGGCTCTCCTACATCCTGCAGCAGCAGGTCCACCTCTACACACCCGAAGCGAACAGGCTCCGCGACGAGATCGACCAGTACGTCGAGGCCGAGCGACAGCTCGAGGCCGAGATGGCTCGACGTCGCATCCGCGCCTAGGACCTGCCGGACTCCGCCACCTCCGAGTCCAGCCTCACGCCCGACCCGGTTGCCGCGGGCGCGTGCGCCCACCGAGCGTCAAGGCCCAGGCGCAGTCCCTCCCACGGGTCGTTGAGAAGGTCGATCGGTCCGTCGAGATCTGCGAACTCTGTCGCCGCTGAGATCGCAGCGCAGCCCGCGATACCGAGACGAGTCTCGGTCATGCATCCGAACATCCGGCGCAGACCGAGCTCCTCGGCTCGTCGCAGTCCCCGCAGGAGCGGACCGAGGCCGCCGATCTTCACGACCTTGAGGTTCACGCCGTCGTAGGCTCCTGCGACCCGTTCGATATCGTCGAGCACGACACAATCCTCGTCGGCGACGATCGGGATCTCTGTCGCTGCTGCGAAGGCGGAGACCTCATCCAGCCGTCCGGCAGGGAACGGCTGTTCGACCAGCTCGACTCCATGCGTCTCCATGAGCGGGAGCAGCTCCAGCGCGCGCTGGAGCGTCCATCCGCAGTTGGCATCGAGACGAAGCGGTCCGCTGTATGCAGCCCGAACCGAACGAAGCACCTCTTCTTCGCCGCCGAGACCGACCTTCAGCTTCAGCGCGCTGTAACTGGTCTCGCCGGCCTGGATCGCCGCAGCCCGAGCGGCCATCCGCTCCGGCGCGTCGATCCACAACGTGAAGTCGGTCGGCGACTGCGGACCGGTGACTCCGAACCAGCGCGTGAGCGAGACGCCGGCCGCGCGCGAGAGCAGATCGTGCATCGCGCTTTCGATCGCCGCCTTGGCCGCCCCGTTGTGTGCAAGTGCTGCGTCCATCGACCGGCTCGTCGAGCCGAGCAGGTCGGCTCCGCGCCCGATCCCCTCCTCTGCGGCGCGACTGAGCGCACCGTGGTCCTTGGCGCCGAACACGGGAGTGGCGGTCGCCGCCGCTTCGAGGAGCGTCGGCGCGACCGCCGCCACGCTCTCGACGATCTCTCCGTAGTACGGATCGACACACCCCTCGCCCCAGCCCTCCACGCCACTGGCAAGATGTCGCAGCCTGACGAACGACGTCGCAGCTCGCTCGTCTCCGCTCGCACGTGCGATGACCGGCGCCTGCACAAACTCGAGATCCCAGGAGAAGACGTCCATCTGCACGCCGTGCGACTCGTGGTGT
>CAWULR010000147.1:0-1684 GCA_963923845.1 uncultured bacterium | reverse complement strand
CGCGCTCCTCGGCGAGACTCGCGAGCCGGAATCGAAGCGTCAGCGCTCGAATCAGCCGTGCAGCGTCGTGTCGATTCGACGTGTCGAGCAGCGCAGGGCTGTCGACGACAGTGCGATACGCAGCAGCGAATGCCGAACCCTCCTGCTCGACGATCGTGTCGTAGAGCAGCTCGTCCAAGAGCTCGAGGTCACCCACCTGCTCCTCCTCTCCGGCCATGGCTGCAGATCGCTTGCTGCTAGGCGCGCCGAGGGAGCCGATACCGACGACCGGGCAGTCGCTCGACCAGACCTTCGCTTCGAAGTTGTTCAATGGTAGCGGTGACGTCCGCCACATCGTGCTCGCCACGAGCGCCGCGGATCTGGACGCCCACCGCACCCGCATCGCGCAACTCGTCGAGGAGCCGACCGCGCAGCCACCGCCGCGTGCTGGCGAACGGCGCCCGAGCCGCCCTCGACGCTCGCGCAGGCGAGGCAACGCGGCCCGCAGAGCGGCAAACGGAGCGCAGCGGACAGGCGACACAGTCGGGCTCGCTCGATCGGCAGTGCGTGCTGGCGAGATCCATCGCCGCCTGTGCCCAGGCTCCAGACGCGCCATCCTCCAGCTGGGCGCCAAACGCGTCCGCCGCGGCTTGAAGCGGTGTCGAGGTGATTGTCGGCTCGCCGATCAGGCGGCGAACCAGTCGAGCGATGTTTACGTCGACTGGGATCTCCCTCCCGCCGAACGCGATCGCGGCGACGGCACGCGCCGTGTAGGGCCCGATCCCCGGCAGGAGCTGCAGCGCCTCCGAGGTCGACGGCACGCCTCCGGAGGCGTGCGCCGCCTGCGCAGCTCGGTGCAGCGAGAGCGCGCGTCGGTTGTATCCGAGCCCGCGCCAGGCCTCGATCACCTCCGCTGGCTCGGCCTTCGCCAGCGAAGCGAGCGTCGGAAACCGCTCGAGAAAGCGCGCGGCGAGCCTGTCGACGCGGGCGATCTGCGTCTGCTGCGCCATCACCTCGACGACGAGCACCGAGTAGGGATCGTTCCGCTCCCGGATCTTCAGCGATCGCGCGCTCTTCTCATACCAGCGAAGCAGGAGTCGGTTGACACGCCTGATCTCCCGTGTCGCAAGCGCCATGCTGCGCCGAGCGCTGCCTAGCGACCGCGCGGCAGCGCGGGCGGAATCCGGTGCCTGAGCGCAACGTCGCGGAGCGTGCGCGCCAGCTCGGCCTGTTCGACGGCATCGGCGAGCGCGTTGTGGTCGGCGACCAGATCCGTCGGGTAGAGCTGGCGCACGAATCGCTTGACCGTCTTCTTCCAGGTCAGGTTGTCGCCTCCATGGAGCGTGTAGTAGACGCTCTTCAGGTCCATCGCCGACATCCCGAACGGATTCCTGACCCCGGCCTCGGTGAACGCCATCGTCAACCACATCCAGTCGAACGGCGTGTTGAAACCCACGAAGAGCGGACTGGACTCGGGAGCAACCGCTTCACAGGTGCTCCGGACCCACTCGGCGAACGCGCGCACCCCCTCGATGCGGTCGACGCCGTTCGTTTCGAGGTGGCGGCGCGTCAGCTTGTGGACACGCTCTTCTTTCGGGCCCCACCCTTTGGTCGGATCCGGACGGAGCTCGACGTAGAAGGTCCGCGTCGGGTCGTCCACGAGACACGCGCCGATGCTGATGAGACTCCCTTCGAGCGGTGTCTG
>CAWULR010000146.1:0-1691 GCA_963923845.1 uncultured bacterium | reverse complement strand
GCACCGAAAGAACTGGTCGCCGCGCGCAATCGCTGCGTGGAGACGCTGCGCGCCTTCCGCGCGCTGCATCTCGAATACGCGGCCACCTACATCAATCGACAGGCGGCCGACGCGACCGGCAATCCAACGGATGTCGGTACCGGTGGCACCCCGTTCATGAAGTACCTGAAGAAGCACCGCGACGAGACCGAGGCGTCCCTGACCAGATAGTCCTCGCGAGGTCGTCGCCACCAGGGCGTCGCCGGTCGAAAGTCCGAAAACGAATCGCTAGCGCCCGACGAGGCTCCGCAGGACGAAGCGCAGGTTGGCCGGACGCTCCGCCATCCGGCGCAGCGCATACGGCCACCAATCGGGTCCGTACGGCGTGTAGATGCGAACCCGCCACCCCGCGCCGAGAAGTCGGTCGGCAAGGTCGCTGCGCACGCCGTAGAGCAGCTGTGCCTCCGCGCGACCTCGGGAACGCTCCTCGAGGTGCGCGAGGATCCGTTCGTCGTGTGTCCCGAAGGCCAGCGGCACCGACGCTGCGAGGAGGTGCGACGCGAGATCCAAGAACGCCGCATCGACAGCGGATGGCTCGCCCACGCCGTCGGCACCTGGATCGTAGGCGCCTTTGACGAGACGGATCGGCACACCGGCGGCAAGTAGTCGATCGCAGTCGACGGCGGAGCGACGCAGGTTTGCCTGCACCACCGTGCCGATCGGTCGTCCCGCGGCGCGAGCGGCGAGGACGATCTCGTGCAGGGCATCGAGGCTGTCGGCGTGCTCCGCGTCGGCGCGCACGAAGCCGCCGATCCGTTGCGCCGTCTCCAAGATGCGCTCGAGCCTCGCCGCCGCAATCGCACGCCCTTCGGAGAGCCCGAGCGCGGTGAGCTTGACGCTGACATTCGGCTCGAGGCCCGCGTCGGCCTGCGCCACCAGGAGTCGCGCGGCGTCGGCGGCATACGAGTCGGCCGTCGCGCCGACGGACGCCTCGCCGAGCCGATCGAGGGTGACCGTGAAGCCCCGCCGCTTCAGCTCGAGGGCCGCCGCCACCGCGTCGTCGATCGTGTTCCCGGCAACGAAGCGGTGCACGGCGCGTCGCCCCCATCCGGTTCGCTGCACCGCGGCGCCGATCGCCGACGCTCGACTCAGGCGCAGCAGGAGCGTGCGACTGATCGAGAAGAACGGATTCACGAGGCGGAGCGTCGGTCGCGCAGCCTGATCAGTGCGGCGACCGCATCGTCCACCGTCCAGACGATCTCGCCTGCGGCACGAATCGCGCCGGCAAGGAAGAGGTTGATGCCGTCGCCGGGAACGAGGCCCTTGCGACGGGCGACGCGCATGTCCGTTGTCAGCCCCACGATGCCGCGGTACCGCGTCGGATTCTCGGCGCAGAGTCGCGCGAAGATGCCGATCTCGACGGCCGTCCCGTCGTCGACCTGCGTCCCATCGAGCCATGCGAGCACCGCGTCGGCCCCGGTGACGCCGGCAAGGTCGACGGCGTAGACCTCGTCGGCGGCCGATCCTCCGTCGGAACGCATGAACTTCTGCTCGGCGAACTGCTCGTGGGGCACGAAGACGTCGAAGCCCTCGCCGCGCAGCCGCGCCGCAATCTCATCGAGGAAGCCTCGCTCGGCCGTGGAGAAGAGCGGACCAGCGAGGTAGATCTTCACCCTCCTAGTCTCGCCGAACGGCGCAGGATCTGCTTGGAG
>CAWULR010000145.1:0-1691 GCA_963923845.1 uncultured bacterium | reverse complement strand
TGAAGGAGTACTCCGTCCCGCCGTTGATCGATGCATAGTCTGTGCCGGCGCTGTTCATGCGGATCATCACGATTGCGTTGGTGTTGATCGACCCGATGATCCCCGAGAGCACGCTGCCTCCTCCGTTGATCGCCCGAAGGCGCTTCGCGTCGATGACGAGTCCCGTTGCACGATCTGCCTTTCCGAAGAGCGGGTGGTACCCGGTGTCGCTCGCGCCGCGAACGACGAAGAAGGCCGTCATCGAGTTGAGTGCGATCGGCTGGGCAAGGACGAGACCGTTGTCTTCGAAGATCAGCTGCGCGCGAGACGAGACCACGGTGGCATAGGGAGCCGCACCCGACGCAAGGGGCGTGAGGTGACGTCGCTCTCCGGACTTGTCGAACCAGAAGCGCACCCGTGGTGACAACCCGAGCGTGGCCGTCTCCGAGCTGTCGAGCCAGAGGCGCAAGCCCGTACTCCCGACGTTGCCGAGCGTCGGAACGGCGCCCCCTTCCACTTGAAGGCTGAGTGACGCCGTCCACTGCGCCGCAACGCTCGTGATCACCATCAGCAGGAGGAGTGCCGCATGCCGCCCGCTCACGCAGGTCCCCAGATCAGCGGGAGCGCAATGAGCCCTCCTGTTGCGGCGGGCACTCCGAGCAGGGTGAGCTTTGTCTCGCACCGTAGCCCCAGGCGCGCCGCCGCCGCCGTCTGCTCCGTCAAGACGCCGCTCTGTGGATCTGACGCGCTCCACTCGGCGGTGAAGCGGTCGCTCGCCTCGACCCATGCCCCTCCTGCGAGGCTCTGACACCGGGTGCTGACCCGCAGCGAGCGTGCCAGCGCCTGCGATGGATCGCCGATGCTTCCGGTCGACGGGAGGAGAGCGACGAACCTGCTCGGGTCGATGCGGAGCACGTACGTCGGGGCACACGGCGTTCCCGCCGTGGTGCACGCGGAGAGTGTCATCGGCCAGAGCACCCAACCACCGGGAAGGAGACGACCTTGGGCGTCTGCGCCAGAGAGCGTGCGCGTGCCGAGCTGCGCCGAGGCCCCCGCGCCGCTCTGAAGCGACACGCTCAACGGAAGCGATGCCGTGAAGCTCGCCGCGGCTCGGATCGCACGAACCAGATGCGACGTCGGGATCACCACGACGAGCTGTCCCAGGACGTCGCTCCGACGCAGCGATCGGCGGTCGCCATCGAGACTCGCATCGCCCTGCAACCAGAGCTCGTCGCCCCGGATCGCTCGCAGCCGATGGAGGAGGCGGCGGTCTCCGTCGCGCACCAACAGGACGCTGCCGATCGAGAGTCGATCGACCGGTACGCCGATCGTCACCACGCTGTCGCCCGCACGAATGCTCGGTGCCATCGACTCGCCGTCGACGACGGAGAGGCGCACCTGGAGGGCCGAGCTGCACGCAACGAGCAGCAGCGTCACGAACACCGGGCGAAGCGTCATTGAGTGACGTTGCGTGCCTCGTAGACCAGGGTGATCCCGGTGCTCGAACCGGCCCCCTCCGTCGCGTCCGCAGGGAGGCTGATGGCGAAGGTATAGACGGCGCGCCGAGCGTTGGCGCCGACCAGCGATCCACCGTTCTGCGATCGCCATGCCGTTCCGATCGGTGCGTCGAACGAACTCGCCGCCGCGAGCCCAGCAAAGCTGCCCGAGTAGATCGTCTCCGACGATCCGCCGCCGATGGAGCGGGTGATCTG
>CAWULR010000144.1:0-1722 GCA_963923845.1 uncultured bacterium | reverse complement strand
GCCGCGCGATCGAGATCGAAGCGGACGGCGAGCTCGTCGGCGCCCTCCCCGCACGCTTCGCCGTGCTCCCTGCGGCGCTCTCGCTCCTCGCCTAGACTCCCGCAGATGACATCTGCACGAACGCGCTGGATCGGCCTCGCCTGCCTGGCGCTCGGCCTCGCCATGATCATCGTGGACACCTCGATCGTGAACGTGGCGGTGCCGCGCATCATCACCGACCTGAAGATCACGCCGTCGGCCGCGGAGTGGGTGAACAGCAGCTACGCGCTCGTCTTCGCCGCCGCGCTGATCACGCTCAGTCGCATCGGCGACATCATCGGCCAGCGTCGCCTCTACATGATCGGCACGTCGGTCTTCGCCGGCGCCTCGGTCCTCGCCGCGCTCGCGCCGAGCGGCGAGCTGCTCATCGGCGCGCGGCTGCTCCAGGGACTCGGCGGTGCCGCCATGGCGCCGTCCACGCAGAGCATCGTCAACGCAACCTTCCGCGGCAAGGATCGCGCGATCGCGTTCGCCATCTACGGTTCCGTCATCGGCGGCATGGCGGCGCTCGGTCCGGTGATCGGCGGCTGGCTCACCACGAACGCGTCGTGGCGCTGGGCCTTCGGCGTCAACCTGCCGATCGCCGTCGTCGCCGTCGTCGGCACGCTGCTCACCGTCGCCGAGACCCGCTCCGAGAGCGCAAAGAAGGGATTCGATATCGGCGGCGTCGTGCTGATCACGCTCGGACTCTCCGGCATCGTCTTCGGACTGATCGAGGGCTACACCTACGGTTGGTGGGGACCATCGGCCGGATTCAGCAGCGATGCGGCGTGGGCCTGGTGGCCGCTCGCCGAGATCTCCGTCGTGCCGGTGGCCCTCGCGTTCGGCGCACTCGCGCTCCTTGCGTTTGCCCTGTATGAACGTGCACGCGTTCGCGCCAAGAAGACGGTGCTGATCGACTTCTCGCTCTTCGACATCCCGTCGTTCCGCTACGGCAACATCGCGGGCACGATCGTCTCGCTCGGCGAGTTCGGACTCCTCTTCGCCGTTCCGCTCTTCCTCGCCGCGGTGCAGCGCTACAGCGCATTCGAGACGGGACTCTGTTTCGTGCCGCTCGCCCTCGGCTCGTTCATCGCGGCGCCAATGGCACCGGCGCTCACCAAGCGGTACGGCGCGCGCCGCGTCGTCACGCTCGGCATGGCGTTCGAGGCGGTCGGCATCGGTGCGATCGGACTGCTCATCTCGCCGCAGACGACCGGGCTGCAGCTGCTCGTCCCGTTCCTCGTCTACGGCATCGGCGTCGGCTTCGCCACCGCGCAGCTCGCCAACGTCACGCTCGCCGACGTGGACATTCCGCGCGCCGGCATCGGATCGGGGACCAACTCCACCACGCGCCAGATCGGCTCGGCGCTCGGCATCGCGATCATCGGCACCACGCTCTTCACGCTGATCGGCGAGCTGTCGCGCAGCGCGCTCCAGGCGATTCCAGAGCTGAAGGCGGCGCCGGCGAGCGTCGTCGACGGGCTCGTCGAGGCGATGAAGTCGTCGGCCGGCCAGGCGCTGCCGTTCATCGGCAGCGACCCGGCGCTCGCGAGCAATCCCGCGCTCGCCGCCAAAATCACCGACGCGCTGGCGCAGGCCTTCGCCGATGCGGCGCGCGGCGCCGGTATCGTCGCGCTCGTCTTCGTCCTCTTCGGCCTCGCCGCGAGCCTCGCCCTCCCCAAGGAGAAGACCGCGAGGTAG
>CAWULR010000143.1:0-1724 GCA_963923845.1 uncultured bacterium | reverse complement strand
CTGAGATCCACGAGGGAACCTGAGTGGATTCACATCTTCGGCGCGCCTTTCTTTGCCCAGGGACAGGACGGGGGCCCGTGAGGAGCGCCATCGTTGGGGCATGGCGGTGAGTGTCGCAACGCGTCGTTCTGAAGGGAGCGCCCCTCGTGCATCGGGGGCGGGCCCGATCGCGCCGCCGCTGCCGCGTCGCTGGTCCATCACCGCATTCGATCTGCAGCTGCTGATCGCCGGCGTCGCCGTGATCATCGGCGGCATGTGGCTGCGCCACGGCGGTGCCTCGCTCTTCGTCGACCAGATCGGCGCGATTGCCGCCGTCGGCCAGCTGACCGCGCTCTACGGCACCTACCTGTCGCTCGTCGGCATCCTGCTCCTCTCGCGCGCGCCGTGGATCGACCAGGTCGTGGGAAGCGACGAGGCGGCGCGGCTGCACCGCCTCAGCGGATTCGCCGCCGTCTGGCTGCTCGTTGCCCACACCGTCGCCTCCACCGCCGCACTCGTCTCAGACGGCGGCGCTCCAACGGTTGCGCAGCTCTGGCAGGGGATCGTGGACTTCACGTTGCAGCAGGAGGGCGGACTCGGCGCGACCGTCGCCATCGCCCTCTTCATCTTGGTCGCCGTGGTCTCCATTCGCGCCGCACGCGCACGACTTGCCTACGAGACCTGGTACGGCATCCATCTCTACGTCTACATCGCCGTCGCGCTCGGCTTCCTGCACCAACTGGCGATCGGCAGCGACTTCATCGACGATCCGCTCGCGCGCAGCACCTGGATCGCGCTGTATCTGATCGCGTTCGTGCCGCTGCTCATCCACCGCTTCGGCGAGCCGCTGCTGCGCAACCTGCGCCACCGCTACTACGTGGACGAGGTGGTCATGGAGCGACCGGGTGTCGCCTCCATCTGGATTGCGGGGAGCAACCTGGAGAAGCTGCCGATGCGCGCCGGCCAGTGGTTCGGCATCCGACTCCTGACCTCGGACGGTTGGTGGCGTTCGAATCCGTACTCGCTCTCCGCCGGCCCCGATGCGCGTCGGCTGCGCTTCACCGTCGAGGCGCTCGGCGACGGCAGCCGTCGCCTCCAGCGCGTGAAGCCCGGAACCCGCGTCTTCCTGGAGGGGCCGTACGGCGTGCTCACCGGTGCGGTGCGCACCCGCGAGAAGGTCCTGCTGATCGCCGGAGGGATCGGCATCACGCCGCTCCGCGCGCTCTTCGAGGTGCTCCCTGCGCGCCGCGGCGATCTCGCCCTCCTCTATCGCGCGGGCAGCAAGGATGATCTGGTCTTCAAGCAGGAGCTGAACCGCATCGGCGAAGCGCGCGGCGCGCGCGTCGACTTCGTCACGGGGAGCCGCGACAAGTACGCCTTCTCCGACGATCCGCTCTCCGCCGGCGGGTTGCGCGCCGCCTATCGCGACATTGCCGAGCGAGACGTCTATCTCTGCGGCTCGCCGCGCATGATGGAGCGCGTCGAGAAGAGCCTGCGCGAACTTGGCCTGCCCGACTCGCAGATCCACCTCGAACGGTTCAGCTGGTAGGAGGCCACATGCCGAAACGCGGTCTCGCCGCTCTCATCTTGACCCTCGCCGGACTGCGGCTCATCGTCGCCTATACGCCACCCGGCGGCGACATCGGCGTCGGCGATCCTTCCACGGATCCCTCAGCGGATCCTTCGACGAGTCCTTCGGCGAGCCCCTCGGCAGGTTCGAGTGACGTCCCAAGCACCGCGCCGAC
>CAWULR010000142.1:0-1735 GCA_963923845.1 uncultured bacterium | reverse complement strand
GGGCGGAAGGCGAGCGCTTTCGTCTGACCGACGGCTGTCGGACTGCTGTCGAGTTGGCCACGGCGCGGCGTACCGCCGGCCCACGCCGCGATCAGGGCGGCAACCTGTGCCGCCGCCTGTGGCGCCACGTCGAGCTCCTGTCCGCGCTCGAATCGATGCGACGCCTCCGAGCGGAGGCTGTGGCGCTGCGCGCTGCGGCGAATCGTGGTCGGATCGAAGACTGCGCTCTCGATGATCACGCTCTTCGTCGTCGCCGAGACCTCGCTCGCGGCACCGCCCATGACGCCCGCGAGCGCCAAGGCTGCACGTTCGTCGGCGACGACGAGGTCGCTCGGATCGAGGGTTCGGTTCACATGGTCGAGCGTCTCCAACCGCTCGTTTCTGCCAGCACGTCGGATGTGGATTCCCTTCCCCACCGCGGCGCGATCGAAGGCGTGGGTCGGCTTGCCCAACTCGATCATGATGTAGTTGGTGGCATCGACCACGTTGGAGATCGAACGGAGCCCAGCGGCCTTGAGTCGCATCTGCACGGGGTCCGGAGAGGCCGACACCGTGACCCCGTCGACGACGCGGAGCACCACACGAGGAGCAAGCACGGAATCGTCGACGGCGAGCGTCAAGCCGTCCTCGGTTGCCGTTGCACCCTCGACGAGCGCACGGGAGCGATAGGCAACGGGAGCACCGGTGAGCGCTCCGACTTCGCGAGCCAAGCCCATGAGCGAAAGCAGGTCTCCTCGGTTGGGCTTGACATCGACGTCGATCACATCATCGCCAAGGCAGTCGCCTAGGGGCGTTCCGATCGGCGCCGATGGATCGAGAATCAGGATGCCATCGCCGTCGTCGGTCGCATCGAGTTCGGCTCCCGAACACAGCATCCCTTCGGATGCGACACCCATCTTCTCGGCACGCTCGATCACGCGACCATCCGGCATCACGGCGCCCACCATCGCCACCGGAACACGCTGCCCGGCGGCGATGTTGCGTGCCCCGCAGACGACCTCGAGGACCGAGCTCTTGCCGATGCGCACCTTCGTGAGCTGCAACCGATCCGCGCGCGGATGCGGCACCACCTCGAGCAGTTCTCCGACCACGATCTTTCCCCACGACCCTCCCCAGCGTTCGAGCCCGCGAACCTCGAGGCCTCGCAGGGTCAGCGCATCGGCAAGCTGTTCTGGGGTCAACTGCAGATCGACGAACTCTCGGAGCCAGGAGAGCGGAACTCTCATCGGACGCCTCGAAGCAGGCGCAGATCGTTCTCCAAGAAGGCACGCAGGTCCGGAATATCGTGCCGAAGCATCGCGATCCGCTCCACGCCGAGGCCGAATGCGAATCCTTGATGCGTCTCGGGATCGATGCCGCCGTTCTCCAGCACGATCGGATGGACCATTCCGGCGCCGAGGATCGTCATCCAACCGTCTCGCGCTCCACTCCAGGAGACGTCCATGGCAACCGACGGCTCGGTGAACGGGTAGTACCCCGGTCGGAATCGTGTGGAGGTCTGCGCTCCGAAGAGTCCGCGCGCCAGCTCGTCCAGTACCCCTTTCAAATCGGCAAGGGTGGTGCCCCGATCGACGAGCAGCCCTTCGACCTGGTGGAATTCGAACCCGTGGCTCGCGTCGACCGCTTCATAGCGGTAGCAGCGCCCGGGGAGGATGACGCGAATCGGCGGCGGTGTCGAACGCATCGTGCGAATCTGGCCTGGAGACGTGTGCGTCCGCAGCAGCCGACCAGGGTC
>CAWULR010000141.1:0-1743 GCA_963923845.1 uncultured bacterium | reverse complement strand
CACTCTTGGTACCGACCCCCTTCGACGCCACGCGTGCTGCAGGTTTCACAGACGCACCCTTGGACTCGCGGCGAGGAGCGGTCTGCCCGACGCCGGCTGCAGTCTCAGCTGGACGCTTGGCCTTTGCCGTGGCACTCGGTGCGGTGGTCCGCTTCGCCGGCTTCGTGGGCTTCGCGTGCACTTTCTGCTGTACAGGCGGCTTCGGCAACACCGCCTGTTGCTGCTTCAGCGGCTGTCTCAGCTGCGCAGGTTTCGACGCGCCTGTCGATGACCGCTTCGTCGTCGGTGCGGCCGACGTTGTTCGAGACGTTGGTGCAGAGGAGGGTCGCTTCGGTGAGGAGGGTCGCTTCGGTGCCGAGGTGACGGCCGGCTTCGATGCCGATGGGCTCGGAGTCTTGGCGGACGGCTTCTTGATCGCTTTCGGCGCGGACGGCGCGACCGGTTTCGCGGCGGGTGCGACCGCCTTCGGTGCGGTTGGAACTGGCTTCTTCGCTGTCATCGTTGCCCACCCTTCCCTGCGGTCATCACGCCGGCGGCCATCAGCCGCCGATCCAGGACCTTTCGTTTCGCACCCAGCGCTCGCTCGCGCTCCATCAGCTCGCGGACGCGCGACGCATCGGTTGCACGCTCCGCTTCGGCGATCTCCGATCGCGACCAGGCCATCGCCTCGTCGAGTCGATCGGCCTCGAGTCGAAGGGCCGTCTGGTCGATTCCGATCCGCACCCGGTCGCTGCTCACCGCCTGCCCTTCGCGTGCAAGCAGCGCCAGCGCCAATCGTCGCTCTTCGCCCTGGATCCCAGATGGCAGTCGCTCGACCGATTCGAGCGCACCGCCGGACTCGAGCGTCGCGTCGAGCGATGCGCGGAGTGCGTGCCACAGCGACCGCGCGAGTCCGCTGGAGAAGAGTTCGTCCGCAAGTGTCTCACGAACCCTCAGCCGTTCACTCGGAGCCACGAGAAGGAGGCGCAGCAGCTCGGCCTCCGGTGACGAGACCCCCGCCAAGATCGCCCCAAGATCGCCTTCGAGATCGGCGGCTCTGACTCGATCTGCCGAGATCTTCCCCTCCTGGAGCGACCCAGGGACCTCGCCGCCGGGCCTGCGGATCGCCTCACGAATGGTCGACTCGTCGACGCCGATCCTCCGTGCCGCCGCAGCGGCGTAGCCATCCCGAATGACGGGATCGCGGAGGATCCGCAGCGTCGGCGTGAGGGCATCGACGGCGCGCTTGCGACCGGCGAGATCTCGCACATCGTGCGCCGACGCCGCCTCTTCGATGAGGTACTCGACGACCGGAGTCGGTCGCTCGACCGCTGCACGCCAGACGTCGGGCTGGTCGCGGACGACCTCGTCTGGATCCTTCCCGTCGGGCAGCTTGACGATGCCGACATCGACGAGCGACGGTCCGTCCGATGCCGTTGCGAGCTCGGTCACGAGTCGGAGCAGTTCGGTGGCGCCGAATGCGCCGGCCTTGGCACCGGCCGCATCGACGTCGTACGCCAGGACGATCTTGGAGCCGTACCTCAAGAGGAGCGCGACCTGCGCGGGCGTGAGAGCGGTCCCCATGCTGGCCACGACGTTCTCGAAACCCGACTGATGCGCCATCAACGCGTCGGTATACCCTTCGACGAGCACCGCGGTGCCGCTCTTCCGAATCGACGCCTTCGCCTTGTCGATCATGTAGAGCGTGCGCGACTTGTCGAAGAGCGGCGTCGCTGCGCTGTTCAGGTACTTCGGTCCGTGATC
>CAWULR010000140.1:0-1755 GCA_963923845.1 uncultured bacterium | reverse complement strand
TCGATGGCGGCGACGGCGTTGGTGATGGCGTTGGTGATGGCGACAGTGTTGGTGTCGGCGCGACCGACGGGGCTGGCGTAGCCGATGGTGGCGCGCTCGGTGTGGGAGAAGCGGTCGGCGTCGTCGTCGGTGCCGCAGTGACAACAGGCGTTGATGTCGGACTGGGCGTCGGCGTCGGTTGAAGTGGTGAGACGAGCAGGAAATCGACGCTGTTGTCGCCAGTATCGACGAGCGCGCCCGTTGCGTCTCTGCGACGCTGGATGCGCACGCCGCTCGCCGGGGCCGAAACCGGCGACCCTTCGCCGCCCGCGGCCACGACGGCGCTGCCCCACGCTACCGCGTCGAGGATCTCGTACGGGGCGGTCAGCCTGCGAATGAGGATCGCGCCGCCGCTGCTGGAAATGCCGTCGCTCCAGGTGATCTGCGCCCGCCCCGCAAAGCTGCCGACAGCGTTTGCCAACATCAGTCGTTCGCCATAGGAAAGCTGTGGCATCGTGGCGAGGCTCGCGAGGCGTCGCGTGGTGATGCCACTCGCGCTGCGGTAGATCACCTCGAGTCCGCTGAGTGCAGCGCCGCTCGCTCCCTGCGCCTCGATCTGCACGTACTCATCGGACGCCGAGGAAGCGCCGGTGAGGACCTCGACGATGAGCAGCTCCGCGCGATCGACCGGTGCACCGGCCGCGGGCGCAGGAGTCGCAAGGAGCGCGCAGGTCGCAGTGATGATGCCGAGACAGAGTGCTGATCGCCGCACAGGCTCCTCCGAGGCGGAGGCGGTGCTCAAACGTCAGGCCATCATCACATTCGCCACGTATCCGCTCCGTTTCTCGGCATCGTGATGAAACTCAGTCGGCACCGCGGAGTGGCGCAGGTGGCAGGTAGGATGTCGGTACAACGAGTGGCGCACGTTCGCAGACGTGGAGCTCAGCTTCAAGGAGGAGAGATGTCGAAGCATCGAAACGCAGAGGCCCGCGCCGCCGCTCGGCGACGAGGTCGGCAGGCGGCACGCGAGCAGGCGGAGCGCGCCGAGCGCGGAGAGGCGCTGCAGGAGACCCCTCCAACGCCTGCACCGCAGGCGGCCGAATCTCAGTCGACGCAGGGCGGGCTCGGCTTCCGCGCTGCGTTCCGAGGATCGTTCCGCTCCGCTCCGATTCGCGACGATCTACGCCAGCTCCCGTCACTCGTGAGGACGCGTGCCTTCGTGGTTCCACTCGTCGTGATCGCCGTCACCACAGGAGTCGCGACACAGCAGGGCACGCTCTCGTCGAGTCTGATGCAGCTTGCGGTGCAGTCGATCCTGTTGCCACCGGCGTTTGTCGTCGCCTTCCTCGCCGGCATGCTCACTCGACGAGCATCGTGGTTGCTTGGCGGCCTGTTGGGCTTGGTCTCCTATGGCGGTGCACTTGTGATCGGAAGCGTCGGCGATCTCGCCGTCCTTGATTCGACGAATCCCGTCCGCATCTTTCTGGAGCGCAACGTCGAGAGCGCACGTGATGTCGGCGCGCTGGTTGGCGATCTCTACGGTGTGGTCGTCTCGGGCATCTTCGCCGGCGCGTTTGCGGGCTGGTATGGACGATTCCTTCGCGCGATGTCTCCGGCGCGACGGTCGTCGCGCGACGAGCGCAGGCGGGAGGCCGCCAAGCGCATTGGTGGCGGTCGCCGGTAGCGGTCAGTCCCGGCGATCTACGTTCGCGAGCTACTTTCGCAAACGTCCTTCGTCGGACGAACTACGCCTGAGCAACCTGCACGGCAATCAGC
>CAWULR010000139.1:0-1756 GCA_963923845.1 uncultured bacterium | reverse complement strand
TCGCGGACCGGTCGCTTCAAGGTGGCATCTGAGAGTTCCAGCGCCTCGGTGATCCGGTGGCGCAGCAGCGACGGGCGGCCGCTCAGTTCGCGCATGTGGTCGAGGTACTCGCGTCCGCTCATGTAGTCGTAGACCGCAAAACCGGAGGGCAGGTAGCCGACGCGGCGGCGGAGGGCGACGGAGTCCTTCACAACGTCGAGGCCGAGGACGCTCGCAGAGCCGCTCGTCGGGTGGAGGAGGCCGAGGAGGGTGCGGATCGTCGTGCTCTTGCCGGCCCCGTTCGGTCCGAGGAAGCCGAAGAGCTCGCCGTGTCGAATCTCGAGGTCGAGCGACTGGAGCGCCTTGATCTCGCCCTTCCGCCCGTAGTGTTTGGTGAGGGCGCGCGTCTGGATCGCTGCGGTGCCGTTGTTCACGGGGGCATCGTACGCCCCTCACAATCTGCGTGTGGGCGCTTTGACCGAGCCGCAGGAGAGCGACTAGACTCGTCTTGGCACTCGAAGGGTTGAGAGTGCCAAGAAAGGGGTCGTCTCTGGTGCGTCGCCAACGAAGGACGGGTCTCCTCGATGACCGTGCCCGCCTCATCCTCCGAGCCCTCGTCGAGGAGCACATCCGAACCGCCCTCCCAGTCGGCTCGGCGTCGATCGCCGACACCTACCGACTCGGCGTCTCGTCGGCCACCGTGCGTGGCGTCCTCGCCGAGCTCGAGGCGCTCGGTCTCGTCGCCCAGCCGCACACCTCTGCCGGCCGTATCCCCACCGATCTCGGATACCGCACGTACGCCGTGGAGATCGCCGTTCCCGACGAGGTGACGGAGGTCGATCGGCTGATGATCCGCCACCAGTTCGGACAGGCCGAGGGGGGAGCCGACCAGTGGTTCCGCATCGCGGCCAGCACGCTCGCGCACTCCACCCGCGTCGCTGGGCTCGCCACGCCGATGCGTCCCACCTCGGCCAGCCTGCGGCACGTGGATCTGGTGAGCAGCGCCGATCGTCTCGCAACGCTCGTCGCGGTGGTGAGCGACGGGAGCGTTCGTCCCACGCTCCTCCCGCTTCCCGAGGGGGTCGACCAGGATCAGCTGACGAGCATCGCGAGCCGCCTGAATGGCAACCTGATCGGCTGCACGGCGGACCAGATCGAGGCACGAGCGAACGCGCTCGCCGAGTCCACCCCCCTCCGAGCCGTCACTCGAAGCGTGATGGAGCGGCTCGCTCGGCAGCTTCGCGAGGCCGACGCCGCCTCCGTGGAGCAGGTCTTCAGCGACGGTCTGCTCAACGTCATGGAGGCGCCCGAGTTCTCGGACAGCGCTCGCCTGCGCAGCGTCTTCACCGCCCTCGAAGGGCGCGGCTACCTTGGTCAGCTCGTGCGGGAGGTGTCGCAGGGGAACAGCGTGCAGCTCTTCATCGGCAGTGAGAACGCGCCCGCCGAGATGCACGGCGTCTCACTCGTTCTGGCGCCGTACGGGGTCCCGGGCCGTGCCCTCGGCGTGGTCGGAGTGCTCGGCCCGACCCGAATGCCGTACCCGCGCGCCGTCGGTACCGTCCGCTACGTCGCCACGCTCCTCTCCGAGCTCGTCGGCCGCTTCCACGCCGCCTAGCGCACCCTGCCCGCACGGCTGGCGCACGGTCCGCCGGCCGCCCGTAACGCCCGCCCCTTGACGCCCGCCGATCGAGGTCGTATTCTCGCCCCAGTGAGTTAGCACTCGACTCAAGAGACTGCTAACTCGTGCGAGAGTCGGGGGGCAGCCCCGCACGAAGTC
>CAWULR010000138.1:0-1761 GCA_963923845.1 uncultured bacterium | reverse complement strand
GGATCAAGAGGGTCACGAGTGTCCCCGTCGCGACGAGGAAGAGCACCGCGCCGCTCGCAATGGCGAGGATGCCGCCGCCGTACGCGAGACGATCGCTGCGCTGGCCGATCTGCCGCGGGAGAAACCCGTCGCGTGCCAAGATGCGGGCGAGCTGCGGACCGCCGTTGAAACCCGTGTTGGCGGCGAGCAGGAGGATTCCGGTCGTCGCAATCTGGAAGACGGCGTACGGAACGCCGCCGCCAAGCGACGTTCGGGCAATCTGCGACAGCAGCGTCTCGCCGCCGACCTCTTGCGGCAACTTGCCGAATGCAAACGCGAGCAGCGAGATGCCGAAGAAGATCGTGGCGAGGAGTCCGGCCATGATCATCATGGTGTCGGCGGCATTCTTCGCTTCGGGCTTCTTGAACGCAGCCACCCCATCGGAGATCGCTTCGGTGCCCGTCAAGGCGACCGAACCGTATGCGAACGCCTTCAGGAGGAGGAACGGGAGGAGCAACTGCATGCCGTCATGTGCTTCGACTACGAGGCCCTGACTCCAGTTCACGGCCGGATCGCCGAGCGCGATGCGGACGAGGCCGACCGCGATGACGGCGATTGCCCCTCCGATGAAGAGATAGGTCGGGATGGCGAAGAGCCGTCCAGATTCGCGGAGCCCGCGGAGGTTGGCGAGAACGAGGAGGAAGAGGGCGCCGAGGGCGAGCTCCACGCGCATCGGTGCCAGCTCGGGGATCGCGGAGGTGATTGCCGCAACCCCGGCCGCGGTGCTCACGGCGGCGGTGAGGATGTAGTCGATGACGAGGCTCGACGCTGCGACCAGCGCCGGAGCGGTGCCGAGCGTGCTGGATGCAACGGCGTACGCGCCACCACCCTTCGGGAAGCCGAAGCAGACCTGGCGGTAGCTGATTGCGACGACACCGAGTAGGAGGCCGACAGCCAGCGCCACGACGGGGCCGAAGGCGAGATACGAGGCGCCCGATGAGGCGAGGACGATGAGGATCTCTTCGCTGGCGTAGGCGCTCGACGAGATGGCGTCTGACGAGAAGATCGGCAGCGCGTACTTCTTCGGGAGCCGCTCTTCGCCCTCCTCTGCGTTCGAGAGCCGACGGCCGAAGATTGCGGTTTTCGCCGCCAGCGCGGCGCGTCCGAGGTCGTTGACCGGCTCGCTCCCCGCTTCAGAGGCGACGAGGTGGTCAGGCGCCCCCTCGATGAACCACTCTTCCGCATCGCGCGGCTGCTTCGAGTCGTCCGTTTCGCTCGCCATGGCGCGGAACCGCCCTCTGCGTTTCAAGGGCCGGCGTGGACGCCGGTCGGGGGTCGATGGTGTCCATCGACACCCGTCGCCTCACTTGTCTCAACATTCTATACCCGACGATCTATCTCATCCACTCACGAGGACGAGGAGTGCGCGATCGAGCGCGGGATCCGCGACTCGCTCGATGTGAATCGCCGCCGCGCCGATCGCAGACTGCGCCGTTGCCAGCTCTGCATCCCAACCATCGCCCTCACGTTTCCACGCGAGCAGGTGTCCCTGTGCGGCGAGCAGCGGTCGGGCGAGTCGCACCAGTTCCGTCAACGGTGCGACGGCTCGGGCGACGACGAGGTCGTAGCGTGTCGAGCCGCGCGCGGCGATCTCTTCTGCTCGAGCGTTCAGCACCCGCAGCCGTGGCGAGAGGCCGCTCGCCGCCACGACGCACTCCAAGAAGCGGGCCTTCTTCGCTGTCGCTTCGATGAGGTCGACCGTCGTGGCGGCCTGTGCGGGGA
>CAWULR010000137.1:0-1763 GCA_963923845.1 uncultured bacterium | reverse complement strand
TAGGTCGACGCGTCCACGGCGTCGAGAAGCAGTGAAAGGGTCAAGACGACGACGACCAGCAGCAGGCCGCCCATCGTGGGTGTGCCCTCCTTCACGATGTGCCAATCGGGTCCGAAGTCTCTCCGCACGCGCTTGCCGAACCCGCTGTGTCGGAGCAGGCGCAGGTAGGCAGGCATCAGCAGGCAGACGCACCCGAACGCGAGGACGAGGGCCTGAACGATCGCGATCATGTGCGGGCCCCCTTCAAGCGCTCGTCGAGCGCGGCGACGAGCCGTTCGAGCGCGACGAATCGCGACGCCTTCACCAACACCGTGTCGCCGCTGCGCACGCGATCGGCGATCAGCCCGGCCCCCGCGACGATGCCCTGCTCGTCCGTGGAGAGACGGACGATCCGATCGACCGGCATTCCCGCGCTTCGTGCGCCCTCGGCGATCCCGTCGGCCTCTGCACCGAAGACCAGCAGCATCTCGAGACCGCTCGCGGCTGCGGCGCGACCGACAGACTCATGGGCCGCGGCGGCATACGCCCCAAGCTCTCCCATCGCACCGAGCGCGGCGATTCGCGCGCCGGTCGCTCCGGCGAGGGTGGCGAGCGCGGCGGCCATGCTCGTCGGTGCGGCGTTGTAGGCATCGTCGATCAGGCGCACGCCCCCGACGCTCCGCACGCTCGCTCGACCGTGCGGCAGTCGCACCTCGCTCAGACGGCGCGCGGCGTCCCGAAGATCCACGCCGCAGACCTTGGCCACGGCGACGGAGAGCGCCGCCGACCGCGCAAAGTGTGCACCGAAGAGCGGCAGGTCGACCTCGAGTCGCACGTCTTCCACCTCCAGAGTGACGCGCGTGCGCGCGCTTTCCTGATCGAGGCCGACGGCGACGATGCGCACGTCGGATCCTTCGGCGTGACCTGCGGTGAGGACACGCGCCGGTCCACGTGACGCTGTCCGCATCACGCGCTCATCGTCCGAGGCGAGGATCGCCCAACCGTCGGCCGGCAGGGCCGCGACGAGTTCTCCCTTCGCAGACTCGATCTCGTCGAGTCCGCCCGCACGTTCTGCGTGGACTGCGTCGATCGCCGTCACCACGCCGACCGTGGGGAGCGCGAGCTCGCAGAGCGCACTGATCTCGCCGCCGACATACATCCCCATCTCGGCGACGAATCGCTCGGTGTCGTCCGGCAGGTTGAGGAGCGCGAGCGGAAGCCCGATCTCGTTGTTCGCGTTCCCGGGCGTCGCCGCCACGTGTTCGTCTGCGCCGCCGAGTGCGCTGAAGATGCACTCCTTCGTTGTCGTCTTTCCCACGGATCCGGTCACGCCGATCACCTCGAAGTCGAACCGTCGACGCCAGGCGGCAGCCAACCGGTTCAGCGACTCGACTCCACTCGGAACCGAAAGCACAGAAACGCCCCGCTCGGCCGCACCGGCGACGGCGCGCTGCACCTGCTCGTCGATCGCCCGATCGCCTCCCGCTTCGACGAGGAGCGCGCCAGCGCCCGCGTCGATCGCGTCGAGAAGGTAGCGACGTCCGTCCGTCACGGCCCCGGGGAGCGCGACGAAGAGCGCACCGCGACGTTCGGCGATCAGTCTCGAGTCGACGGTCGCGCCGCGGACCGGCGCGGGTCCGTCGCAGAGGAGCGTGGCACCAGCGAGACGTGCGAGTTCGGCGCCCCCCGTCGCGAGCGCCCCGCCCACTCGGGTCAGGTTCGTGCCCACGACGGTCACATCCGGGTCGGCGAGGTCCGCCGACGGAGAGGGTCCCCGCCCACCA
>CAWULR010000136.1:0-1767 GCA_963923845.1 uncultured bacterium | reverse complement strand
ACTCGACAAGAGCGGTCCGAACGACCGCTCCATGTTGAACGCGCTCAACGAGATCGTCGCCGCGATGCACGAAGACGGGACGCTCTCGGGCTTCTCGATGACGCATCTCGGTCGCGACGTCACCAAGCCGTAATCAAGGTTCGAACGCCAGCGATGGCTGACGCGCACGGGGGAGTCGTGGGAGACCACGGCTCCCCCTCGCGTTTCGACACGGTGTGTTCAGGGGCCGACGGCTCCGGAGGGTAGGGGTGGCAGAGACAGTGCGGAGTGAGGCGCAACAGCTCGCCGCGGCGGTCGCCGCCGACGAGGCACGGCGCTCGGGCCGCTGGCAGTTCCGCTTCCGACTCGTCTGGGGCTCCATCGTGGCCCTCTTGGTCCTCTTCATCGCCGCCTCGCTCAACGTCGAGATCGGCTTCATCTCGACCGCCGCCCCATTCATCCTCCAGGGGATCGGGCTGACGCTGCTCGTCTCGTCGGTCTCCATCGTGCTCGCCACGATCCTCGCGGCGATCGGTGCACTCGGCCGCCTCTCGAAGAGTGCCGTGCTGAACGCGATCGCCTCGTTCTACGTCAGCTTCTTCCGCGGGACGCCGCTGATCCTGCAGCTTCTCTTCTGGTACCTGGCGCTCCCGCAGGTCGGGATCGTGCTCGACCCGATCCTCTGCGCCATCTTCGCCCTCGGCATGAACTACGGCGCCTACATGACCGAGATCTTCCGTGCGGGAATCCAGGCGGTGCCGCTCGGTCAGCGCGAAGCGGCCGCGGCGCTCGGAATGTCGTCGCGAACCGCGTTCATCCGGATCATCGCGCCGCAGGCGTTTCGCATCATCGTGCCGGCGATCGGCAACGACTTCGTGGCCATGTTGAAGGACTCGGCGCTCGCCTCGACCGTCTCGCTCCACGAGATCCTCTGGCGCGCCCAGAACATCGGCGCACAGAAGTTCAAGACGCTGCAGACGTTCATGATCGCCGCCGTGGTCTACTGGGTCCTGACCATCGTGTTCACCGCCATTCAGAATCGAATCGAGCGCCGCCTCGCGGCGGGTGACCGCAACAAGGAGGTCAAAGGATGAGCTCCACCGTCGGCCCGCGGGCCACTGCGGCAGCGCACGAGATCCATCCGGCCGAGAAGCCGGGGGCCCTGGTCAAGGCTGGCGCCGAGCCGGTCCTGAAGGCGACGCGCATCGCCAAGTGGTTCGGCGACAACCATGTGCTCCGCGGCGCGTCGATCACCGTCTGGCCCGGTGAGACGATCTGCATCCTCGGACGGTCGGGCTCGGGGAAGAGCACCTTCCTCCGCAGCCTCAACTTCCTCGAGGAGCCGACCGATGGGCGGGTCGAGATCGACGGAGTGACCGTAGACGCCGATCCGTTCCGCGTCGCCGGCGACGGTCGGCAGGCGCTCATTCGAGAGGCGCGGTTGCGCGCGGGGATGGTCTTCCAAGAGTTCAACCTCTTCCCGCACCTGAGCGTGATCGAGAACTGCATCGAGGCGCCGGTGCACGTGAAGCGGATGGACCGCAAGGAGGCCGAGGCGATCGCCGAAAAGTACCTGGAGAAGGTGGGGCTGAGCGAGAAGCGCGACGAGTATCCGTCGCGACTCTCAGGCGGTCAGCGGCAGCGCGTTGCGATCGCGCGCGCGCTCACGATGCAGCCGAAGGTGCTCCTCTTCGACGAGCCGACGAGCGCACTCGATCCGACCCTCGTCGGCGAGGTGCTGAAGGTGATGGCCGACCTCGCGCACGAAGGTCGCACGATGATCGTGGT
>CAWULR010000135.1:0-1775 GCA_963923845.1 uncultured bacterium | reverse complement strand
GGGGGTCTAGGTACCGAGCAGCCCTTCTCGCACCTCATCCACGGCGGCGGGGTCCATGGAGAGCTCGTGGATTCCGAGCGAGACCAAGAGCCGAGCCCCCGCCACGCTGCCGGCGAGCTCGCCGCAGACTCCCACCTCGACGGCAGCCTGCGCAGCGCCGGCGACGACGGCGCGCAGGAGTGCGACAACACCCGGCGCCGCGGCATCTTGCAGTGCGCCGAGCGCCGGATTGATACGGTCGGCGGCCATCGCGTACTGCGTCAAATCGTTCGTCCCCACGCTGACAAAGTCGAGTCCCACCGCAAGCTCGGCGATGGTCAGCGCCGCCGCAGGAACCTCGATCATGATGCCGATCGCCGCAGGATAGGCTGCGGCAGCGGACTCACCACGCCGACTCAGGTCAGCTCGCGCCGATGCAACGAGCGCACGCAGGTCGTCCACCTCGGCGCGGATCGCGATCATCGGCGCCATGATGCGCAGCGCGCCTCCTGTCGCTGCGGCCGCACGCAGAGCCGCGGACACCTGCGACGAGAAGAGCGCTCGCAGATCGGGACGATCCCCGATCCCCGCCAGCCGATAGCCACGCAGCCCGAGGAACGGGTTCGACTCGTGTGGCAGACGGAGATACGGGATCTCCTTGTCGCCGCCGATGTCGGCCAGCCGAAGCGTCAGCGGGCGGGTCGGACCGAGAGTCGCAAACACCGCTGTGTAGGCGCGCAGCTGCTCGTCTTCGTCTGGTGGTGTCTCTCGGTCGAGGAGCAGAAACTCCGAGCGCAGCAGACCGATGCCCTCGGCACCCACCTCCACCGCACGCTTCGCGCCGTCGACGCTTCCAATGTTGGCCAGCAGCTGGATCCGAGTGCCGTCGGGCGTGATGCACGGCCGGCCGCGCAGCGCGGCGCGCCGATCGGCATTGCGAGCCTGCTCACGGCGCGTCTCGTCCGACGCCTTAAGGTCTGCGCCGCTCGGCGAAAGGTTGATCGAACCGGCACCGCCGTCGACCACGGCCTGCACGCCGTCGAGAGACCCGTCGACCTCGAGGTCGCGCACCGCCACGATGCACGGGATGCCGGCGGCGCGCGCCAAGATCACCGCATGAGCGGTACGAGATCCGGCACGCAGTGCGATCCCGAGCAGGTGGTCGCGGGGGATCTCCGCAGCGATGCTCGGAGGCAGGTCCTCTGCGACCAAGATCACCGGTCGGCCAGGCAGCGGAACCACCGTGCCGGTCAAGATCCTGGCGGCACGCGACACAACGTCACGGACGTCGGCGGCACGAGCCGCCATGTACTCGTCAGGCAAAGAGGCGAGCAGGGCGGCCTGAGACTCGCCCGCCGAGATCAACGCGGAGTGCCCGTCGCCCCCTGTCCCAGCTGCGGTGCGGAGTGCAGCAGCCAAGGCCGGATCGCGTGCCATCACCGCCTGCATCGAAAAGACGTCGCTCTCTTCGGTTGCACCAGCAGCCTTGCGCGATGCGGCGATCTCCTGCAGCTGTTCCGCGGCCGTTGCGAGGGCCGCGATCGCTTCGTCGACCGTTGCGCCGGTGCGTGCGGCGGGGGCGAGCGACGCGCTCGGGAGAGTCCACACTGGCCCCGCAGCGCTCCCGGGGGAGCCAGGAGTCCCCATGCGTATTCCCGCGGCGAGACTGCTCATGCGGCTGAGTATCGCAGAGTTGGCTAGCCTTGATCGGGTGGCAGTTCAGTTCGTACACGAGGAGGATCCATGGGATCGATCGGCGCTCCAGGAATCGAATGGCGTCCCGCGCAGGCGTATAT
>CAWULR010000134.1:0-1775 GCA_963923845.1 uncultured bacterium | reverse complement strand
CGTCGACGCGCACCTCCACATCGTTCATCACGTGCTCCGAACCGCGCCCTGTTGCAAGCTCCTGCTCCTGAACCGCGCGCATCGCCGCCTCGACCTCGCGAGGGAGCGGACCGTTGCTCCCCGCATTGAGGTAGATCCCGGCCGAGGTCGCGGGGATCGCCGCACGGAGCTCCGCCACCTTGGTCGACTCGTCTGTCGACGTGGCACTCGCCTTCAGCAGCTCCTCTGCGCTCTTCTGCATCGTTCCTCCGCTACTCGCCCGCCGCGGCGTTGATCTCGCACCGACTCTCGAGCGACGAGAGCGTCGCCGCCTGGTCTGGGGCCAAGTCTGGACGAAGGCGAACGATCCGTGGCGACCGCAGCGCGAATCCCGAGGCGGCGCGGGCGCTGCGACGAACTTCGTCGAAGGCCACTTCGGCGACGAGCCGCGGCTCGACGCTGCGATACGTGCCGAGTTGGGCGATGGTGTGGTCATGGAGCCAGTGGCTCAGCTCGGCGACGTCGGCGTCGGGGAGTGCGACCGATGCACGACCGATGGTGGCCAGCCGGCCCGAAAGATCGTCGCGCACGGCGAAGGTGCAGTCGGAGAGCAGCGCACGTCGACGACCGAGCCCCGGCTCGGCGCCGACGATGATGCAGTCCAGCGTGTCCAGCGATCGCTTCACCTTGAGCCAACCGGATCCGCGTCGACCCGGCGCATACGGCGCGTTCGGCGCCTTGACCACGAGGCCCTCCGATCCACGCTGTCGTGAGGCGATGAAGGCAGCCTCGATCCCCGCGACGCCGCAGACCGACGAGTGCGATGCGGCGCGCATGACACCGTCGCTCGTGGCGTCGAGCTGCAGCGATTCGAGCGCAGCGCGACGCTCGGCATAGGGACGCTGCATCAGCGGCTCGTCGCCGAGGGCGAGGACGTCGAAGGCGATGAAGACGACATGGACGCGCTGCTGTTCGGCAAGCGTCTGGCCCGGACCGCTGAGCCGTGGGGTGAGCGCGCTCGACGGAAGCGGCCGACCGTCTGCCCAGGCGACGATCTCGCCGTCCAGGATTCCGCTGAACCCGGCCGCCGGCGCGGCGGCGGCGATCTCCGGGAAGGAGACGGTGACATCGTGGAGGTCGCGACCGTAGATCGCTGCGCGATCTCCCTGCACGTGCAGCTGCGCTCGCACCCCGTCGTACTTGTCCTCAACCGAAATCTGGGCCGTGGCGACATCTCCGATCTCCGGTCGATCGCTGAGGCGCTCCGCCACCTCCGCCGCACCCGAGGTGAGCGCCGCGAGCATCGGCGGGATCGGGTGGAAGAGGCGCAGGCGCGCTTCGTGCAAGCGCCCCTGTCTCGCCAAGAGCGCAACTCGACCGGGGTCGCCTTCGAGGAGCATCGCCCAGCGCACCGCCGTCGGATCGGCGTCGAACGCGCTGGCGATCGCCGCCTCGAGGAGACCGTCGCGAAGGCCGATGCGCAGGTCGCCGACGAGCGCGCGGACCACGAACTTTCCGGCTGCAGGAGAGCACCCGTAGAGCAGTTGAACGAGGAGGTCGTGGCGGCGCTGCCCGCTCGCTGCGCCGATCGCCGCGAAGATCTCCGGCAGGGCGCGGAGCCTCGGTGCCGCATCCGACTCCGCCACATCGCGGGTGCCCGTTGCCTCGGCGAGCGCGGCACTCTTTATCTGCGCGCTGCGTTCCGCCGCCTCGAGCGCCGGCCCGGCGAGCGGCCGTTCAGACTCCAGGAGATCTTCGACGGCACGGCCAAGGTCGCCGTGCTCGTCGAGCAGCGT
>CAWULR010000133.1:0-1785 GCA_963923845.1 uncultured bacterium | reverse complement strand
CCGCGCGCATCATCGCTCGGCAGGAGTCGTCCGCCGAGCCCGGTCGCCTTCCCGTTCGCATCGCGAATCGGGAAGATGATGCGCGCACGGAATCGATCGTATGCTCCGCGTCCGCCGCCTCGGTCCGTGGTCAGGCCGACGACGGCGAGCTCTTCCGGTGTCGCACCGCGCTTCGCCGCGAGGGCCTTGGAGCAGGCGTCCCATGACTCCGGTGCCCAGCCGATCCGTTGCGACGCGATCGTCTCGTCGGTGAAGCCGCGACCGTGCAGATAGTCGAGCGCCGGCTTGCCGAGCTCGTGCGAGGTCAAGATCGCGTGGTAGAAGCTGATCGCACCCTCGAGCACCTCGCGCAGGCGGGCGCGCTTCGCGTCTTCGGCCCGACTCCGCTCGTCGAGAACGACCCCCGCCTTCTGGGCGAGAAGCGCCAGCGCCTCACCGAACGGGAGGTTGTCGCGCTCCATCACAAAGGTGAAGATGTCGCCCCCCTTTCCACAGCCGAAGCACTTCCAGGTCTCGCGTGCCGGCGTCACGACGAACGACGGTGTCTTTTCACCGTGAAACGGACAGAGGCCCTTGAACGTGCTTCCCGCCTTGCGCAGCTGCACGGTCTCGCCGACCACGTCGGCGACGGCGAGTCGACTCTTGACCTCCGCGACGCTCCCAGAAGCCATCGGCTGGCTGACCTCCTCAACGGGCCTCGGTGGCGGGCAAAGCGGCTGCCCGTGTCTGTCAAGACCGATCGGCGAAAGGATGCCATCAGCACCACGGAGCGTCAACAGCCGGCGCGCCGCCGCTCGGCGGCCACGGGGCGGACGATCCGAGGCTCCCCTACACTCATCGGCAGACGCCGCGACACTGCGCGCGGACGAGAGAGCGGAGGCAGCGATGGGGAGCATCGGCACCGACCCGGCGTCACTCGGAATCCTGTCGCAGGACCCTGGCTACAACGCGATCCTCGACGCTCGAATCGACGATACCGACACGCTCGCTCGCGTCTGGATCAAGCCGACCGGGTCCCCCGCCCCCTTCGAGCCCGGCCAGTACGTGACGATCGGCGTGAAGGTCGGAGAGAAGTGGCTGCAACGTCCCTATTCGATCGCATCGTCCGCGCGCGACCTCGACCACGGCTACGAACTCTATCTGCGGTTGGTTCGCGGCGGCGCGTTCACCCCGCTCGCATTTGCGCTGCCAGTCGGCCATGCGCTGCGGGTCCTTGCGCCGAAGGGAAAGTTCACGCTCCAGCCGGATGACGACCGCATCCATCTCTTCGTCTCCTCCGGCACCGGCATCGCGCCGTTCGTCTCGATGACGCGAACGCTCCTTGCCGACGGTCGTCCGCGACGGGCGATCTTCCTGAACGGGGTGAGCTACGTCTCCGACATCGGCTATGCCGACCTGCTGAACGGCTGGCAGGCGAGCGGCGAGTATCCCGCGACCTACGTTCCGACGGTCTCTCGACCCGACGACCCTGCAAACGCGGGCTGGGCGGGCCGACGCGGACGTGTCGAGACGGTCATCCGTCCGGCGCTGACGGACCTCGGCGTCGATCCTGCCGGAGCGGTCGCCTATCTCTGCGGCAACCCCGCCATGATCGTCGCCGCGGAGGAGGAGCTGCGCCGCTTCGGCCTCCCCGAGGCGGCGATTCACAAGGAGCTCTACTGGCCGGCTGGGAAACAGCCGACCGGCACGAACGAGTAGCCGCTACGGTCGCGCGGCGCGCAGCTTTCCGAGGAAATACTCCTCGAGCCGATCCACGCTGATGCGCTCCTGCCCCATGCTGTCACG
>CAWULR010000132.1:0-1804 GCA_963923845.1 uncultured bacterium | reverse complement strand
TTCGACAACATCTGGCGTCTCGCTTGCGAGTCGATGCGCTCCCTGCGAGGATTGCGTCGATGCACCGCGCTCGCCGCTCGCTCCTCGCCGTCCTGCTCGTTGCCGCATCCGCCTGCACCGGGAGCGCGAAGCCGTCGAGCGAGATCCCCTTTGCGGCGCGCAGCTGGCCCGAGACGGGAACCGTGGCATGCGCAACGGATGCAACCGGCGCTCCGCGACCGGGGATCGCAAAGATCGAGGCGGTTGACGAACTGACCGTGCGCTTCACCCTCTGCGCGCCAGACCCCGCCTTCACGCAGAAGCTCGCGGTGGCGAACTTCGCCGTGAACGACTCGGGTTGGCTCGCCGCGGCGGCGACGAACGGCACGCTCACCACCACGATGAACGGCACCGGTCCGTTCGCGTTCGACACCTGGGAGCGCGGCAGCCAGCTGGTGCTCGCCCGCAACGACGAGTACTGGGGCGAGCCCGCCGCGGCGGCACGGCTCGTGGTGCAGTGGGAGCCGGAGTCCGGCGCGCGCCTCCTCCAGCTGCAGGCGGGCACGGTCGACGCGATCGACAACGTTGCGCCGACCGACGCCGCGACGGTGCGCGCAGACGGCGCGCTGCAGCTCCTGCCGCGCGCGGGCTTCAACACCTTCTACCTGAACCTCAACAATCGCTATCCACCGCTCGACGACGTGCGCGTGCGCACGGCGATCGGCATGGCGCTCGACCGCCAGCGCATCGTCGACCTCTTCTATCCCGAAGGGTCGACCCGTGCGACGCACGTGCCTCCCTGCGTGATCCAGTTCGCCTGCGGCGGGCTCGACTGGTACGAACAGGATGTTGACGGCGCCCGCGCACTCCTCGCCGAGGCCGGGTATCCGAACGGCATCGACATCACGCTCTCGTTCCGCGAGACGCCGCGCGCCTACCTGCCGAATCCGCTCGAGGTTGCAACGGATATCCAGGCGCAGCTCGCCGCGGCGAACGTGCGCGTCACGCTGGATCTGCAAGAGGCGGGCGCCTACATCGACAAGCTGCTCTCAGGCGAGCTGCGCGGCGCCTCCTTCTCCGCCGCGCTGCCCGACTATCCGGAGGCGTGGAACTCGCTCGGCATCGACTTCGGATCGGAGTCGGGTCCGACGCACGGCGATCGGTATCCGCAGCTGGTGGCGCTGCTCGACGCGGCGCAGCGCGCCACCAGCGACGACGATCGGATCGCCGCCTTCGCCGCGATCAACGACGAGATCCGCGCCAGCGTTCCCGTCGTGCCGATCGCGAACGGCGCCTCGCTCGTTGCCGCGCGCAGCACCGTGCGCGGCCTGCTCACCAGCCCGGTCGCGATGGAGCGGTTCGACAGCGTCTCGGTGGACGGGAAGTCTGACCTCGTCTGGCTCCAGGGCGGCGAGCCGGCCGGTCTCTACTGTGCAGACGAAGAGGATCGCGAGGCGGTGCGCATCTGCGCCCAGGTGATGGAGGGCCTCTACGGCTACGCCGCGGGGAGCACCGTTGCGGAGCCGCGCTTGGCCACGAGCTGCCGCGCCTCCGACGACGGTCTCGTCGTGGAGTGCACGCTCCGCAGCGGCGTGCGCTTCCACAACGGCGCACGCCTCGACGCAGGCGATGTGCTCGACAGCTTCGCCGCGGCGTGGGACTGCGCGCATCCGCTGCACGTCGGTCGAACCGGCGACTTCCGCACCTGGAGTTGGATCATGGGCACCGCGAACCCGGCGGCGTGCGCGACGACGGAGTGAGACGCTCGCTCTATTCGCCGATCGTCGCCCAGATGAAGCCCATCATGATGAAGAAGCCGGAGAAG
>CAWULR010000131.1:0-1804 GCA_963923845.1 uncultured bacterium | reverse complement strand
CCTCCACGTCGTAGGGCGGAATCGCATGCGTCAGGTCCAGGGTGCGAGCAGAGGGCGTCATCGCAAGGACCACGCCGGAGAGGACGCCGGCCGACGGGTCGCGGAGGCCGAAGTCGGTCAAGAAGGTGACGAGGCGAAGGCTTCCCGAGATCGGGCCGAGCGCATCGGACATGCGATCGAGTCTACCCCCAGCGGGCGAGTTCGGCCTCCAGGTCGAGCGGCAGGATGGCGGCGTGTTCTGCGAACTCTCCCCATGCCGATGCAGGGACACGCCACATGATCTCGAATTCGTTTCCGTCGGGATCGGCTCCGTAGAGGCTCTTGCTGACGCCGTGATCGCTCGCGCCGGTGAGTGCGCCGAGCTCCCCGAGCGTCTGGGCCGCCGCGGCGAGATCGCGGATCGAGTTCACCTCCCAGGCGAGGTGATAGAGACCGGTGCTGCCCCGCGGTGCGCGAGGTGCGCCGGCGCCGACCTCGAAGAGCCCGAGATCGTGGTGGTTCTCGGTGCGTGCGGCGCGCATGAAGATCGCCTTGCCGGCGAACTCCTCGCCTGCGATGACAAAGCCAAACGCCTTGGTGTAGAACGCGGCGGCGTCACGTGCGTTGCGCACGTAGAGCACGGCGTGGTTCAGTCGCGCGACCGCGCCTCCGCTCACTCGGGCACCCGCCGCCCGATGAATCGCTGGACGGCCAGATACGTGGTGACGTGCAGGATCGAGTAGACGATGCCGATCCCGCCGCGAAAGTCGTTGTACGCCGTGTTCGTCGGGTCGAAGGGCGAGATCGGCAGGTTGCCGGCGCCGAGTGCCAGGGGCGACGCGAACGAGAGGAGCAGGATCGCCAGGGAGACTCCCGACCAGCGCGTACGCGCCCCGGTCGCAGTGAACCTCTGCGCCACGAGCGCCGCCGCCGCCGTGGCGCCCGCCGATGCGAAGAGCACGCCGCCGAAGAACGTCGAGTCGGCGAGTCCGGGCACCAGGCCGACGAGCGACGCAGCGGCCCAGATCGCGCCGTTGACGAACACGGCGAGCAGCGCGCTCTTTGCGAAGGCGACGCGCATCAGAAGCCGATCTCCTCGGCGACGATCACCACGTCGATGCGACCCGGCTGTTCACGGTGCAGGATCAGCGACTTGTTGATGGCGCTGTTGACACCGTAGGCCGCCTTGGCGCGAACATCTTCGAGCGGAAGCGTGTACGTCTGGATGCGCTCGTTTGCCTCAGCGAGATCCTTGACGATCTTCTGTGCACCGACGACGAAGACCACGTGTCCGGCGCCGTAGGCATAGGCGGGGAGCTGCGAGCCGGTGGCCGACGCGACGACGAGCGCTCCGTCTTCGGTGATCGCGTGGACGCTGCCCGCGGCGTACGCCGGCGCCGATCCGATGGCGCGCATCTGCGCCCCTTGGGTGGCGCGATCGAGTGAGTACATCTTGTCTCGCAAGCTGACATACGGCGCCGCGTTGAGCGCTTCGGTGATGCCCGTTGCGTCGAGTGTTGCCGACGTGAAGGTGAAGACCTCCGATCCGGCCGGGATGAGCTTCAGCACCGCCTCCTTCGCGGCGGCGGCGTTCGGCACGCTCTGGGCGGCAAAGCCCTTCGACTTCAGCGCGGAGACCACGCTCTCGATGCGGTGCGCATCGGCGACCTGCTTGAATCGTGAAGCTGACATCGGTTCCTCCTTATCGGGTGGCGATCGTTCAACCCTACCTGCCGCCCGCCGCGAGTGCGGCAGGTCGTTGCGTACGCAACTATATCCCTTGACGCAGTTGTTTGCAAGTGCAACTATTGCAACGCATGGCATC
>CAWULR010000130.1:0-1815 GCA_963923845.1 uncultured bacterium | reverse complement strand
TGTCGGTGAGCGGATGCTTCGCCATCTGTTCGAGCACCTTGAGCGGCATCGTCGCCACGTGTGCACCGACAAGCGCCGCCTCGGTCACATGGCGAGGGTGGCGAATCGATGCCGCCAAGATCTCGCAGTGGTCGAGCCCCTCGTAGTGGGAGAAGATCTCCGCCAGTTCGCGGATCACCGTCATGCCGTCCTCGCTCACGTCGTCGAGCCGGCCCACGAACGGGCTGATCAACGAGGCGCCCGCCTTCGCGGCGAGCAGCCCCTGGTTCGCCGTGAAGATCAGCGTGCAGTTCGTCTTGATCCCCTCCGTCCTGAGGCGGCTGATTGCGGCGAGGCCGGCCGTCGTCATGGGGACCTTGACGACGATGTTGGAGGCGATCTTGGCGAACGCGAGCCCCTCGCGGACCATCCCGTCGGTGTCGTCGCTGATCACCTCGGCCGAGACGGGGCCCGGGGTGAGCGAGCAGATCTCCTTCAGGAGCTCGTCATACGAGCCGCCGACCTTGGCGTAGAGCGACGGATTGGTGGTGACGCCGTCCACGATCCCCCAGCTGATGCCGGTCTTGATCTCCTGGATGTCCGCCGTGTCGAGAAAGAACTTCATGATGCCGCTCCTGTTCCGTTGCCTCGGCTTGCCGCCTTGTGCGCGGCCGCCTCGATCGCCTTGCGTCGTTCGGCCTGGACCGTCTCATCATCGCGCACTCCCACCATCCGTGGCATGTAGGCGGCGAGGCGGCCCTCCTTCAGCGCCACCGCAGCGCCGACAAAGCCGTCGAAGAGCGGATTCGGGCGGAGCGGGCGGCTGGTGAACTCCGGATGGAACTGGCTCGCCACGAACCAGGGGTGGTCGGCAAGCTCGATGATCTCCACGAGCCGACCGTCTGGCGAGACCCCGGAGAAGCTCATCCCCGCCGCCTCCAGCTGGGGCTTGAAGCGATTCGCCACCTCGAACCGGTGGCGGTGGCGCTCATAGGCGATCTCCGAACCGTAGACGGTGGCGGCGCGCGAGCCCGGCGTCAGCTTCGCCGGATAGAGACCGAGCCGCTGCGTTCCGCCCTTCTCCTCCACGCCGCGCTGGTCGGGCGTGAAATCGATGACGGGATGCTTGGTGAACATGTCGAACTCCGTCGAGTTCGCATCGGTCGAGCCGAGCGTGACTCGGGCAAACTCGATGACGGCGATCTGCAGTCCGAGGCAGAGGCCGAGATACGGGATGCGCTCGGTCCGCGCCGCATGCGCGGCACGGATCTTCCCTTCGATGCCCCGATAGCCGTAGCCGCCGGGGACCAAGACGCCGTGCGCTCCGGCGAGCTGCGCCGAGACCTGCGTCGCGTCGACATCGTCGAGCTGCTCAGCGTTCACCCAGCGAATGCGCACATCGTGACCGTGCGCCCAACCGGCGTGCCGCAGCGCCTCCGTGACGGAGAGATACGCATCGGGCAGCTCGGTGTACTTCCCGACGATCGCAATCTCCACCGCGGGCTTCTCGGTCACGATCTCTGCCACGAGATGCTCCCAGCTGGCGAGCTGCGGCGCGGCGGGACTGAGGCCGAGTTCGCGGACGAGCAGGTCGCCGAGTCCGAACCGTTCGAACTGCAGGGGAACCTCGTAGATCGTGCGCGCCGTGGTCGCGGGGACCACCGCCTCGACCGCCACGTCGGTGAAGAGGGCGATCTTCTCGCGCACGTCGTCCGGGACCGGGTGATCGGCACGGAGGATGATGACGTCCGGCTGGATTCCGCTGCCGCGCAGCTCCTTGACCGAGTGCTGCGTCGGCTTCGTCTTCAGCTCCCCGGTTGCGGCAAGTTCCGGGAG
>CAWULR010000129.1:0-1844 GCA_963923845.1 uncultured bacterium | reverse complement strand
GAGCGGGCGGCTGTTAACCGCTAGGTCGTAGGTTCGAGCCCTACCGCCGGAGCCAGCACATCGGTTTCTGTTAGCGCGGCAGGAGGTCCAGATGGTCGCCACAGGTCTCAGCGAAACCCCGGCCGCGTACCGTGCGAAGCTCGCAGCGCAAGACGACGCGCAGCTCGACGCCTGGGTCGCCAGCTCGCTGCGCGACATCGCCAAGCGCAGGGGCGTGGTGCGGGCCGTGCACGACCTGGGCCGGGCAACCGGACTCGACGACGACGCCCTGGCGGGGGCCTACACGCTGGGTGGCGGAGCCGCCGCCACGATGGGGCGCGACGCCGATGGGCGACTCATCTTCCCAGCCGTCGCACTCTGGGCCTTCGTCCCGGGGATCCGCGCCATCGAGCCGAAGCGCGGCCGAGATCGGCTGATCAACTTCCTCGTCTCGACCTTCGAAGAGGTCGTCTACATCTAGGACCGAGCGTCCCGCTGGCCGCTCGGTCGAGCGACGCGCGACCGGACTATTCGCCGCGTTGGCGAAGGATTGCGGCGAGGTTGTCGAGCTTGTTGCGCGCGATCTGCAGCCACTTCGCCATGTTCGTGCGGTCGAGGTGGCTCAGTCGTACGGAGCCGTCGGCACGGTCGATCGCCCGCAGGATCGTGGCGAGCTCGTCGATTGCCGTCCCCAGCGATTCGCGAGCGGCGGTGAGGCCAGCGTCGCTCGCCGCCGGTATGTCGGCGCGAGGTGGCGTGCTCGTGAGCGGCGTCGCCTCGATGATCGGCGGGTACGGTGATGTTGCCAGCGGCGCCGGAGGAGCGGCGGACACCGGCGGCGGCGCAGCGGCCACCGGTGGCGTCGGCACGAACGCTGATGGTGCGAACGGCGTGGCAGCGGCAGGGGTGGCGGCGGCAGGCGGTGTAACGGCGACAGGGGCGGCAGCGACAGGGGCGGCGGCGACGGCGGGCGGCGTGTCGACTGGCGTCGCGGCCGGCGCACCGAGGCTGGGGCGCTCGCTCTCTCCGCGCACCACGGACTTCAAGCGTGCGAGCGAGAGCTCGCCGCGCGCAACCTGTGCCGCAAGCTCTGCTCGACGTGCCGGGTCTTCGACCTTCATCAGCTCGTAGGCGTGGCTGATGGTGTCAGATCGCTCGGCAACGAGGGCCCGGACATCGGCGGGTGCGGCCACCAAGCGCAGACGATTCTCGATGTAGCCCTTGTCCTTGCCGAGCTTGTCTGCGAGCTTGCGGATGCTGTAGCCGAGTTCGCTCGTCATGCGAGCGAAGATCGCCGCTTCGTCGAGCGGGGAGAGGTTCTCGCGCTGCAGGTTTTCGATCACGGCGATCTCGATCGCCTGTTCGTCGCTCATCTCTTCGATGATGGCGGGGATCATGGCAAGCGCGAGCGCGGTCACCGCGCGCCAGCGTCGCTCGCCGGCGACGATCTCGTAGTGGCCGCGGTCGAGCGGACGAACGAGGATCGGCTGCAGCACTCCGTGCTCGCGGATGCTCGCCGTGAGGTCGTCGAGAGCGCTCGGATCCGCAGCGATGCGCGGCTGCTTCGGATTCGGCTTGATGCGGTCGACGGCAATCTGGCGAACGGCGCGATCGTGTTGGTCGCCCTCCGGCTTCAGGAGCGAAAGGACGGAGTCGCTGAGCTTCTCCTCTTGGGCGAGCCGTTGGCTTGCCGCTGCGCGAAAATCAGGCTTGGCCACGTGCAATCACCTCCGCTGCGAGTTCACGATACATGTCGGCGGCATCCGAGACGGGGGCGTAGACGGTGATCGGCTTGCCGGTGAGCGGCGCCTCGCCAAGTCGAACGGTGGAGCCGATGATCGTCTTGAAGACGGGCGCGTCGGCGT
>CAWULR010000128.1:0-1859 GCA_963923845.1 uncultured bacterium | reverse complement strand
GCTCCAGATGCGTCCCATCTCCGGCCGTGTGTAGCGCCCGATCATCTCGTCACCGCCTAGCTGCGCTTCGCTGCGCGGCGCATCGGTCGCCATGCTCGTTCGATCGTCTGCGTGCGCTCCGGTCCGACGGAGAGGAGCACGATCGGTGCGCCGGCGATCTCTTCGAGTGCCGTCACGTATCGACGTGCGTTCTCCGGCAGGTCGGCGAGTGCGCGCACTTCGTGGATCGGCTCGTTCCAGCCGGGGAACCGCTCGTAGATGGGCGTTGCGCGCTGCAGCTCGGCAGCCGTCGACGGCCAGCGCTCCACGCGCCTGCCGTCGATCTCGTAGGCGACGCAGAGGAGGATCTCCGGGATGCCGGAGAGGACGTCGAGCTTGTTCAGCATGATGCTGGAGACGCCGTTGAGCTGCACGGCGTACCGCAGCGGCAGCGCATCGTTCCAGCCGACGCGTCGACGCCGACCGGTCGTCGTGCCGACCTCGTGGCCGGTGGTGGCGATGCGTTCGCCGATCGCGTCGGTGAGCTCGGTCACGAACGGACCCGAGCCGACGCGAGTGGCGTACGCCTTCATCACCCCCATCACCTCGTCGATCTGCATCGGCGCGATGCCGCCGCCGGTCGCGGCGCCGCCCGCGATCGGATTGGACGACGTGACATACGGATACGAACCGTGGCTCAGGTCGAGCAGCGTCCCCTGCGCGCCCTCGAAGAGCAGGTGCTCTCCCGACGCCAGCGCGCGCTGGACGAGCTCGGTCGTGTCGGCGATGTGCGGTCGAAGCCGCTCGCCCCACGCGGCGATCTGGTTCGCAAGCGCGTCGGCGTCGACCGCGGCGGCGTCGTCTGCGCCGAGCGCCTCGAGGAGCGCGCGCTTCTCGGGAAGGGCGCGCGCCAGTCGCGCGGCGGCCGATTCGGGGTCGACGAGGTCCTCCACGCGGAGGCCGGTCCGAGCGGCGCGGTCCTCATAGGCCGGTCCGATCCCCCTGCCGGTGGTTCCCACCTTTGCGCCGGCGAGCGCCGCCTCGCGCGCTCGGTCGAGTGCGATGTGATACGGAAGGATGAGCGAGGCGGCGTGGCTCACGCGCACGCGCGAGACGTCGATCCCGCGTGCGGTGAGATCGTCGAACTCGCGCAGCAGCGTTGCCGGATTCACGACCACGCCGGGACCGATGACGGGCGTGATGTGCCCGTAGAGGACGCCGCTCGGCACCAGATGGAGCTTGAAGGTGTCGTTGCCGATGACGATCGTGTGGCCGGCGTTGTCGCCGCCTTGATAGCGCACGACCATCGCAACCTGCTCGGCGAGGAAGTCGGTCGTCTTCCCCTTCCCTTCGTCGCCCCACTGCAGGCCGACGATCACGCTCGCAGGCATCCGAACCCCTTTCGCTGGTCGGCGGTCGCTGCCGAGGAGTCCTCGGCGCGCGGATCGTACCCTTCCGCGCCGCCCGCCGCTCGCTACGGCGCACCGTTAGACTCGCCGTATGAGCGCCGCCTCCGTGCCTCCAACTGCGCCATCCAGGCGATATCGCGGCTCCTGGCTTCCGAAACCGTCGCTCTGGGTCAGCTGGCGCCCGTACGGGATCGGCCTGCAGAAGCCGAATCACCTCGTGGAGATGGCGCGCACGATCTGGGAGAACCGCGGCAACCTGCGATATGCGTGGCGCATCCTGAGCAAGGGCGTCTGCGACGGCTGCGCCCTCGGCGTCGCTGGGTTCAGCGACTGGACGATCGACGGAGTCCATCTCTGCACCACTCGCCTCAACCTGTTGCAGGTCAACACGGCGCGTGCGCTCGATCCCGATCGACTTGCGAACGTCGAGGCGCTTCGCGCGCTCTCGTCGACGGAGCTTCGCGCGCTCGG
>CAWULR010000127.1:0-1863 GCA_963923845.1 uncultured bacterium | reverse complement strand
CTGCCGATCCACCCGGCACCCGCGCCGTAGACCGGATCGACCATGATGCTGAGCGGCTGCGCCGCAAGCTTCGCCAGGTCGAGGTTGCGCTCGACGAACTTCTTGTAGCCGGGATACGGGTCGTAGCGCTCGACCAGCCCCGCCGCCTCCGCGTCGGCGAACGGGCGACCGCGCAGCTCCGGACCCTGCGTCGTCGCGATCTCTGCCTCGATGCGCTTCAGCAGCTCGGGTCCCGCCGCGGCCCCGGACGGCGCCTTCACCTTGAAGCCGTTGTCCATCCACGGGTTGTGGCTGGCGGTGATGACGATGCCCATCGCCGCGCCGCGTGCAACCACTTCATATGACGCCATCTGCGTCGGCACGGCGGTGGCGGCGTAGGCGACGGGGATATCGTGCGCGAGCAGCATCTCGGCGGCGGTGGCGGCAAATGCCTCCGAACCGAAGCGCCGGTCGTACGCGATCACGACCCCGCGCGCCGCGCTTCCGTCCTGGACGACGACGCGCGCGACGCCCTCGGCGAGTCGTCTCACGTTCTCGAAGGTGAACTCGTCGCCGATCCGTGCACGCCAACCGTCGGTTCCGAAGACGATCTTCGTCGGCTCGCCGGCACCCATGATCAGCTCCTTTCCGCCGCGGCGGCGGCGCGGATCTCCGCGTCGCTCATCGCTTCGAGGTTCATGCGGATGATCGATGTTCCGGTTCGGATCTGCGCCGCACCGGAGGCGTCAATGATGACCTCTTTCCCGTTCGGCGTGGCGATGCGGATCGACCCGTTCGCATCCGCCTCGCCGCTCGCGGTGAGATGGGCGCGCAGCGCCTTCCAGTTGCCGATGTCGCTCCAGCCGCACTCGAGGGCGAGCGTGCGCACCAGCCCCGCCGCCGCGGCCGGCTCCATCACCAGCGTGTCGATCGGGTGCGGCGCGAGGGCGGCATAGTCGTCGAGACCGGCGAGCGTCGACGCGGCGAAGCGTCGGATGGCGGCGCGGATCGCCGCGCGGCGCCAGATGAACGTGCCGGCATTCCATCGCGCACCGCCGGCGATCAGCTGCTGCGCCGTGACCGCATCCGGCTTCTCGGTGAATCGCGTGACGCGCTCGCCCTCCGCCACGATGTAGCCGAACCCGGTCGCCGGATGCGTCGGCGTCACCCCGAGGGTGACGAGCACGCCGGACTCGTTGCCGGCACGGTCGATTGCGCTGCCGAGCGTGCGGCGCCAGGCGTCCGGATCCAGAACCGCATGGTCCGCAGGGAGCACCAGCATCACCGCGTCGTCGGGACGATCGATGCGCTCCGCCGCGAGCGCAACGGCGGGACCCGTGTTGCGACCGATCGGCTCGCTGACGATCTGAGCGAGCGGCAGCGTCGGGAGCGATTCGCGCGCCAGGGCGAGCTGCGACGCGGCCACCACGACATAAATGTCGTCGCGGGGAACGAGCGGCAGGAGTCGATCGACGGTTGCGGCGAGGAGCGTCTTCCCGCCGACGAGCGGGATGAACGGCTTCGGGCGCTCAGGGCTGCTCAGCGGCCAGAGGCGCGTCCCTCCCCCGCCCGCCAAGATCACCGCATACGGTCGCGTGCTCATCGGCCGCTCCACATACGGGGCATCGTAGAGGGGGAGCGAGGCTGCGGCTAGGCGACCGCGAAACCGTCGGGCGACCCTCTCGCTATGCGCCGCCGAAGAAGCGGCGGAGGAAACGCGGCACGGAGAGGCTGCTGCGACGGATCACGAGTCGCTCTTCGAACTCGGCCTTCACGCTGTAGCCGAGCGACGCATAGGCGTGGATCGCGGCGCTGTTGTCGCTGCGCACGTTCAGCACCACGTCATCGCAGAACTCGAGCAGTCCGGCGGTCACCGCGGACGTC
>CAWULR010000126.1:0-1893 GCA_963923845.1 uncultured bacterium | reverse complement strand
ATCCCTCCGGTGCGGTGATCAAGAGCGCCGAAGTGAAGCCGATCTTGGAGCTGGATGCAGCGCGCACGCTGCTCGTGATCACGAACTACGACGGAGGCTTGAACGCGCCGAGTCCCGCCCCCTAACGCGCCGCGTTCGCCCGTTTCGCCATCTTCGCCTGATAGGCCGCGATCACGCTCTTTGCCGGACCGTCGGCAACGATCCTGCCGCCGTCGAGTTCGATCGCACGGGTGCAGAACGAGGCGGCCGAGTCGAGATCGTGTGTGACGTACACCACGGCGCGCGCCTTCTTCATCAGGCTGAGGATTCTCGCGCGCGCCTTGTCCCGGAACGACGCGTCACCGGTCGACAGCACTTCGTCGACCAGGAGGACATCCGGACTCACGGCAGTGGCGACGCTGAATCCGAGGCGGGCCCGCATGCCCGAACTGTAGGTGCGCACCTCCGACGCGGCGAAGTCGCCGATGCCCGCGAACTCGAGGATTTCGGGGATACGCTTTCTCATGGTCGATGCTGGGATGCCCAGGAAGGCACCGACGAGGAGGATGTTCTCCTCGGCATTCAGTTCGTCGTCGAACCCTGCGCCGATGTGCAGGAGGGTCGAGATCGAACCGTAGACGGCAACGCTCCCCTCGTCCGGTTCGAGGATTCCGGCCAGCATGAACAGCAGCGTGCTCTTGCCTGCACCGTTGGCTCCGACGACGGCAACGGTCTCACCCTCTTCGATCTCGAGCGTGATATCCCGTAACGCCCAGAAGTAGCCCTTCGCATCGAGGCGGGAGCCCTTGGTCACGGTCTTGCGGACCGAGCGCTTCCGCTTGAGCCGCATGTTGTAGCGGATGCCGGCCCCCTTCAACGAGATCGGATGCAGCGCGCCCATCTAGAGCACCTTCGGGAACGACGGCGCCATGCGACGGAAGAGATAGACGCTGACGAGCGTGAAGGGGATCGAGGCGAGCGCAACGCCGAGGAGCGCACCCCAATCGGCCGATCGGCCCTCGTAGAAGATGTCGCGATACGCCGTCAGGATCCAGGCCATCGGGTTGAGGTCGAGCAGCACGCGCGCCGGCGGGCGCTGCTCGAGCACCTCGAGGATGCGGTCATAGCTGAACAGCGCCGGAGAGAGGTAGAAGGCGATCCGAAGGGCGTGCGTGATGAGGTTGCCGATGTCTCTGAAGAAGACGCTCAGTGCGCTGAAGAAGATCGCAAGCGGAAGCATCCAGAGGATCTGAACGACTGCGATGAGCGGGAACGAGAGGATCCACGGTGTGAGCCGGTCTGGGTAGACGAGGTAGAGGCAGCAGAGCGGGAGAAGTCCGAAGAGGAAGCTGAGGCTGCTCGCAGAGAGCGAGGCGATCGGAAGCACGATGTGGGGGAAGGCGATCTGCCGCATCACCTTGTCCTTCTTGCGCACCGAGACGGCGGCACTGCTGAGCGCCATGCTGAGCCAACGCCACGGCAAGATGGCGGAGAAGAGGAAGAGAGCAAAGGCAGGCTGCGGTCGGTTGAGCACCGCTCCGACCAAGAAGTAGTAGATCGCAAGCTGGATGGCAGGATCGAGGATCAACCAGAGGTTGCCGAGCAGCGAGTTTCCGCCATCGTTGCGTACCTCAGCGACGGTGAGGTAGAGGAGGAGGCGGCGTCGCTGGATGACGCTCTGGCCGGTCTCGACGATCGTCCCGATCGGACCCTGTTTCGGTCGCCCCACGGTCAGCCGAAGCGGTTGAGTTGCCATGGTCGCGAGAGGATAGCACCCACCCCCTATACTGATCCGACGTGCCCAAGAGCGAGGCAACTGCCTCAAGGAGAGTCGCGTCCGTGAATCCGATCGCACAACTTCGCGCCAAGATCGCTGCGTGGTATCAAACGTCCGACAAGTCGGCGCTCACCAAC
>CAWULR010000125.1:0-1916 GCA_963923845.1 uncultured bacterium | reverse complement strand
CGGCGCCAGATGAACTGGTCGAGCTCCTCTTGGGTGCTCCACGCAGTGCCGTAGATCCGCTGAAGCATCGGACGATCGCTCTTCCCCCGCCAGTAGGCACCGGCAACCGAAAGCAGCTTGTACGGTCCGATCTTTCCCGTGCTCTCCACGTGCGGCCCACGGCAGAGGTCTTGGAATTCTCCGTGCGAGTAGGTCGTGACGTTCGGCTTCGAATCCCCCGCAGCAGCCGCCTTCGCCGCGAGATCGTCCATGATCTCGATCTTGAACGGCTGATCGAACCGCACGAGAGCGGCCCGAGCCTCGTCGAACGTGTATTCGTCGAGCCTGAAGAGGTGGTCTGCCGCGATACTCTTCCCCATCTCCGACTCGATCGCCGCGAGATCGTCTGGCGTCAGCGGCCGTTCGAGCAAGAAATCGTAGTAGAAGCCATCCTCGATTGCGGGGCCGATGCCGAGCTTCACGCCCGGGAAGAGCCGCATCACCGCCTCCGCCATGACATGGGCCGCCGAGTGGCGCATGCGACCGTAGTGGTCTGCGGCGCCGGCATCGAGAAGTTCGTCTGCGGACCCGCGTGCGGGCGCGGCGAGGAGCTCGTCCTCGGTGTTTGCCTGGACTTCGTCCTCAGCCATGCGTTCCGCTCTCCGCCTCCTCGAACTACTGGTGGGCGGTACAGGACTCGAACCTGTGACCTCAGCCATGTCAAGGCTGCGCTCTAACCAACTGAGCTAACCGCCCGAGGTCCCTGAGGATAGCCGATACACTCCCCGCCTATGGCTGCTTTGATCCGCGACCCCCACGGAACACGATCGGGAGACGCGCCGCTCGTGGTATCGGTCGGCGACCTCATCGACGAGATCGCGGTGCGACTCACGGCGCCATGGCGACGCGGCAGCGACGCCACCGCTCAGATCAGCCGACGACGCGGCGGCAGTGCGGCGAACGTCGCCGTCGCCGCGGCTGCCTCGGGGGGCCGGGCTCGGTTCGTGGGCGCAATCGGCAGCGATGCGACCGGCGATGAGCTGGAGGCCGCACTCCGTGCTGCACGCGTCGAGCCGCTGCTCCAGCGCCACGGACGCAGTCCGTCGATCGTCGTCGTCGTGGAACCCGACGGTGAGCGGACAATGCTCCCAGACCGCGGCGTGGCGACGACGCTGGAGCATCCGGGCCCTGCGGCACTGAAGGACGCCGCCTGGTTGCACGCTCCGGCGTACTCCCTGATCGGCGAACCGCTCGCGAGCACGACGATCTCGCTCTTTCGCGAGGCAACACAGGCCGGCATCGCCACCTCGCTTGACGCCTCGTCGGTCGGCGCGCTGCAGGACTGGGGGCCGGACGAGAGCCGTCGACGTCTCGAATCGAGCGGGGCCACGCACCTGTTCGCCAACGAAGAGGAGACGGACTACCTCGGCCTGATCGAGCGACCGCTGCCTCACGCGACCCTCGTCGTGAAGCGGGGGGCCGGCATCGCCGAGGTCCGAGATTCGGACGGCCGGATCGTCGCGGCGGCCTCGGCGTCGACGATCGAGGGGCCGGTCGACACGACGGGAGCGGGTGACGCCTTCGCGGGTGGATTCATCGTCGCTCGTGCGCGCGGCGGATCATGGGACGATGCGCTGGCTGCTGGCCACCGCGCTGCCGGAACGCATCTGCGCCACCAGCGTGAACGGAGTTGAGATGATCGTCCGCTGTTCGGCCGAAGTTGCTGCTGCGTTGCGTGACGGGCGTCCCATCGTCGCCCTCGAATCGACCATCACCTCCGCGCTCGGTCTCCCCGCCCCGCACAACCGGGACTGCTATGACCGAGTCGACCGAGCGATCCGCGCGGAGGGCGCGATACCCGCGCTGACCGGCCTGCTCGACGGACAGCTCGTCGCCGGCGTCGAACCTGGGGACGAAGGGCGACTGCTCGATGCGAC
>CAWULR010000124.1:0-1939 GCA_963923845.1 uncultured bacterium | reverse complement strand
GCTCTACGCGGAACCGGTGAAGGAGGCGTTGATCGCACAGCGCATCGCAGAGATCCACGCTGCGGGTTCGCCCGCGATGGTCGCCGCAACCCCGCAGGCGATCGGCAGGTTCGGCGATGCGATCATCGCCGGCGGCGCGGACCTGCTGGTGATCCAGAGTCAGGTCTCGTCGGCACGACACATCGCCACCGGCTACGCGCCGCTGGAGCTTGCCGACTTCGTCAAGCGCAGCAGCATCCCGGTCGCGGTCGGGAACACCACGAACGCCGAGGCGGCCTACTCGCTGATGGAGCAGGGTGCGGCGGCGATCTTCGTCGGCGTCGGACCGGGCAACGCCTGCACCACGCGCGAGGTGCTCGGCATCGGCGTGCCGCAGGTCACCGCCGTGAGCGACGTGGCCGGCGCGCGAGACGCCTACGTCGCGGCGACCGGCCGCTACGTTCCGGTGGTGGCGGACGGCGGCATTCGGAAGGGTGGCGAGATCGCCAAGGCGCTTGCCGTCGGTGCCGATGCGGTGATGATCGGCTCGCCGTTGGCGCGCTCAACGGAGGCGCCGGGGAGCGGCTTCAACTGGGGGATGGCGGCGCCGTCTCCGACGCTGCCGCGTGGCACGCGAATCGAGGTGGGCGTCGCCGGAAGCATGGAGCAGATCCTCAACGGTCCCTCGCGCGTCACCGACGGAAGCGAGAACCTCGTCGGCGCGGTTCGCCAATCGGCGGCGGCGCTCGGCGTCCAGACGCTCGCCGCATTCCGCGATGTCGAGGTGATCTACGCGCCCGCCGCCGCGACCGAAGGGAAGAGTTGGCAGCGTGGCCGCTGACGCCGTCTCGGCCGCAAGCGAACGGGCCGCAGGAGTGGAGACCGGCGGCATCCTCGTCCTGGATTTCGGGAGCCAGTTTGCGCAGCTGATCACGCGACGCGTCCGCGAGATGAACGTCCACGCCGCGCTCGTTCCGTACGATCTCTCCGTCGACGAGATCCTGGCGCGCAAGCCCGCCGGCATCATCCTCAGCGGCAGCCCGTACTCCGTCTACGACGATGCCGGTCCCAAGCCGGACGCGGCGCTCTGGAGTGCCGGAGTGCCGATCCTCGGCGTCTGCTACGGCGTCCAGCTGATGGCGCACCAGCTCGGCGGGCGCGTCGGGCCGTCGAACCGCCGCGAGTACGGACCGGCCGACGTGACCATCGGCGTGTCGACGAGTCCGCTCTTTGCCGGACTGGGCGGCAACGGAGTCGAGCGCGTCTGGATGAGCCATGGCGACTCCATCGTCGATGCGCCGCCCGGGTTCATGGCGCTGGCCACGACCGACTCCACTCCGTACGCCGCACTCGCCGATCCGGCGCGGAACCTGTGGGGGATCCAGTTCCATCCCGAAGTGGTGCACACACCGAACGGGAGGCGACTGCTGCAGAACTTCGTGTTGGAGATCGCGAAGGCGAAGGCGACGTGGACACCGGGACGGCTCGCCGAGGATGCGGTGGCGGCGATTCGGGCGCAGGTCGGCCCGACCGATCGCGTCCTCTGTGCCCTCTCGGGCGGAGTCGACTCGGCGGTCGCCGCCGCACTCGTCCACCGGGCGATCGGCGATCGGCTCACCTGCGTCTATGTGGACCACGGGCTGATGCGCAAGCGCGAGTCGGAGATCCTGCGGGAGGTCTTCGCGGAGCGTCTCGGCATGAAGATCGTCATGGTCGACGCGCAGGAGCGATTCCAGCATGCGCTCGAAGGGGTCATCGACCCCGAGCAGAAGCGCACCATCATCGGCCGAGAGTTCATCCGCGTCTTCGACGAGGAGTCGACACGTGCCGGAGAGTTCAGGTTCCTCGCGCAGGGGACGCTCTATCCGGATGTGATCGAGTCCACCTCGAAGGAGACCAAGTCCGCCCAGAAGATCAAGACGCACCACAACGTGGGCGGCCTCCCCGACGACCTGAAGTT
>CAWULR010000123.1:0-1966 GCA_963923845.1 uncultured bacterium | reverse complement strand
TCGAGCGACACGGTGTCGGCGCGTTCCACGCGCCACGTGCGCTGGGCCCTGATCGGGGTCTCAGCGCGTGCGGGGCTCACCGCGCACCAAACGGTTGTCTACGCGACGCGACGGGCGCTCGGCGAACTCTTCCGCGCCGCAACGCGCTCGTCCCACCACACCAGCAGCGGGCTGGCGTTGAAGATCGAAGAGTAGGTCCCGGAGATGATCCCCACGAAGAGGGCGAGGACGAAGGTCCGGATCGACCCGCCGGCGAAGACGAGGAGCGAGAGGAGCGTGATCAGCACGGTTGCGGTCGTGTTGAACGAACGGCCGAGTGTCTGCACCACGGAGTGGTTGACGATCTCGGCGAACGGAGCCCCCGCATAGCGGGCAAGGTTCTCGCGGATGCGGTCGAAGACCACGATCGTGTCGTGAACCGAGAAGCCGATGACGGTCAGCATCGCCGTGATGAAGAGCGCATCGACTTCCAGCCCGAACAACGTTCCGGCCACGGCGAAGAATCCGATCGTGACGATGACGTCGTGGAGGAGCGCGGTCAGGGCGGCCATGCCGAACCGAAGGTTGCGGAACCGGTAGGTCATCCAGAGCACGATGCCGATGGAGCCCAACAGCACGAGGAGGGCCGCCTGCTGGGTGAGGTCCTGGCTGATCACCGGGCCGACGGTCGAGAGGGAGCCCGCTTCCGCGATCGGTCCGACCTGCGCTTCGATCGCGGCACGGATTGCGGCGAGCTCGGCACCGGCGGGCTTGGACGGATCGCTCTCGGCACCAGATTGCAGGTCCAGCGGCTTGGTTCGCATGATCAGGAAGCCCGATCCGGCTTCGGTGACCTGCGCCTCAGGGTGGCCCGCTGCGACGATCACGTCGCGGACGACGAGAGGATCCGCCGGCTGCTCCAGCTTGAACTCCCACACCGTGCCCCCGGTGTAGTCGACCGAGAACTTCAGTCCGACGGCGCCGCCGGTCAGCGGTGTCGCGATGATGAAGATGAGTCCGGGAACCGTCACCAAGAGCGAGAAGAGGAAGAACCAGCGCTTTCGGGCGATGATCTTATTCACGAGGCGCCCCCGTTGTGGCGAGAACAGCCGATTCCGACGCGAGGTCTCCTCGGCCGACGCCGTAGAGATACGGAGAGGCGTAGCGGGGTCGATGGATCACGGCACGCAACATCGCGCGCGTCAGGCTGATCGCGGTGAACATCGAACAGAGGACGCCGATGATCAACACGAGGGCAAAGCCCTTGATCGTCGACGAGCCGAAGTAGAAGAGGATGAACGCCGTGATCAGGCTCGAAACGTTGGAGTCGAGGATCGAGTTCCATGCTCGACTGAAGCCCGACTCTACCGCGGGAACGATGCCCTTCCCGATGCGCAGCTCCTCCTTCGTTCGTTCGAAGATGAGGATGTTCGCGTCGACCGCCATGCCGATCGAGAGGACGAAGCCCGCGATTCCCGCCAACGTCAGCGTGACGGGGATGAGGCGGAAGAGCGCCAAGACGATCAGCATGTAGAAGATCAGTGCAGCACTCGCCACGAGTCCGGCAAGTCGGTAGTGCAGGATCATGAAGAGGAAGACGAGGAGGATCCCGACGGCGCCGGCAAAGAGCGCCTGTCCAAGGAAGGCGGCACCGAGCGTCGCCTTGACGTCGGTCACGCCGATCTCGGCGATCGGGAACGGCAGCGAGCCGAACTTCAAGATCGTGACGAGGCTGGTGGCCTCCTCGAGCGCAAACCCGCCGGCACCGCCGCCGCTGATCTGGCCCTCGCCCCCGGTGATCGCGCTCTGGATGTACGGCGCCGAGACAACGGTGCCGTCGAGCACGATCGCAAAGTATGAGCCGATGTTCTCGCTCGTGTAGGTCGAGAAGAGGTCGGCGCCCTCGGGCTTCAGACTGAAGGAGACGACGCGCCGACCCGTGGAATCGGTCGAGACGGCTGAAGTGGAGATCTGGTCACCCGAGAAG
>CAWULR010000122.1:0-1968 GCA_963923845.1 uncultured bacterium | reverse complement strand
AGGGCGAGGGGACCTGATGACACGGGGCCGGGAACCGGCTCCAGTGGCGCGACGCGCGGCGGTCGCCTCCGATCCTCGCGTCGCCCCGTTCATGCAGCATCTCGGTGCTCGGACGCTGTCGGCGGAAACCCGCCGCTCCTACCGCACCGTGGTCGAGCGATTCCTGGCGTGGTGCGACGGTGAGGCGATCGATTGGCGTGCCCCAGCGCGCGCAGACCTTCGACGCTACATCGCAGCGATCGGAGACGGCGCACAGCGCTCGACCGTGCAGCAGCGACTGGCAGCGCTTGGAACGTTCTACCGCTTCTGGGTCCGAGAGGGGAGTGTTGCGAAAGATCCCCTTCAACCGCTCGCACGCCCCCAGCGTGCACGCCGCCTCCCCGACGTCTTGAGTGCCGACCAGGTGGCGCACCTGATCGAGACGGCCGCTGTGGCCGAATCGCCATCGCTTGCGCTGCGGGACGTTGCGCTGGTCGAGATTCTCTACGGTGCCGGACTCCGCATCGCCGAAGTCGTCTCCATCGACATCCACGACCTCAACTTGGCCCGGGGCGAGGTACGGGTCACCGGAAAGGGCGAGAAGCAACGCGTGGCGCTGTTCGGTGCACCGTGCATCGCCGCACTCAACCGCTATCTCTCGGAGGGACGACCTGATCTGGCGAGCAATTCGGCAACGCGAACCGATGCGCTCTTCCTCAATCGAAACGGCACCCCTCTCGGCGAACGCGGCGCTCGCGCCCGACTCAACGAGACGGCGCTGCGCGCGGGGCTGCCCCCTGCCTTTCACCCGCACACCTTGCGCCACTCGTTTGCAACGCACCTGCTCGATGGCGGTGCAGATTTGCGGGTCGTCCAAGAGCTGCTGGGGCACGAGAGTCTCGGGACGACACAGGTCTACACCCATGTCTCCACCGCTCGCCTCCGCGGTCTCTACGCCTCCGCGCACCCCCGGGCGCGCCGGGCCCCGCGCCAGAGGGCGTAGTCGATGCTCGGACAGACGGCGCGCAACAGCGCACTCCTCTCGATGGCCGCTCTCGCCTCGCGTCTGCTCGGCTGGGTTCGCCTGGTCGTGCTCGTCGCCGCGTTCGGAGCGGATGGTCGGCTCGACCCGTACCTTGCCGCGTTCAAGGTTCCTGACATCGTCTACCAGCTGATCGCCGCAGGTCCGCTCTCCAGCGTTCTCGTTCCGCTGGTGGTTCGCCTGCGAAACGAGAACGACGAGCCGCGTGCGCGCCGGATCATGAGCGCGGTCTTCCTCGTCTTCGGACTGCTGGCGATCGTGATCGCCGCTGCTGCGCTCCTCTTCGCCGGCGTTCTTGCCGATCTCCTCGCGCCGGGGATCGGTGCCGATCAGCGGGACGAGGTGGCGCACTTGAGCCAGCTGCTCGCCCCCTCATCGCTCGGCCTCGGCATCGTTGCCGTGGCGAGCGTTTGGAGCGCGTCGCGCGAACGCTTCTTTGCCTCGTCCATCGGCCCGTTGCTCTACAACCTCTCGGTCATCCTCTTCACGATCGTCGGCGCGAAGTCGCTCGGCACCAGTGCCGCCGCGCTCGGCACCGTCGTCGGCGCACTGCTCTTCGCCCTGATTGCAGTCCTCGATGCCTGGATCGGCGGCCTTCGGTTCTCGCGACCGGGGCTGGGGGACGCGCTGCTCCGGCGTTCGCTCGTCGACATGCTGCCGAGGATCGGCGGCCTCCTCGCCGTCCAGGTGGTGCTCGCAGGTCTCGTCGCGCTGGCGAGCACGCTCGGTCCTGGAAGCATCACGGCGTGGAGTTTCGCGCTTTCGTTGGTGCAGCTCCCGCTCGCCATGGTGGCCGGTTCGATCGGCACGGCACTCCTTCCTGTTGCGGCACGCGTCGTGAGCGTCGAAGGCCCAGCCGGGTTGCGCCGTGTGGCGCGCACGTCGCTCGGTGCATCGGTCTGGATGCTCGTCCCTGTGGCCGTGATCGGCGCAGCGCTCGCCATGCA
>CAWULR010000121.1:0-1972 GCA_963923845.1 uncultured bacterium | reverse complement strand
CCGCAAGGTTCACCGCCAGCGTCTCGTCGATCGCGTCGGCCGCCTGATCCGTGAGCGGTCCCATGTGCAGGACGCCCGCGGTCACGAAGAGGTCGTCGATGCCGCCGAGCGTTGCGGCGGCGTTCGACACGGCCTCTTCGGCACCCGATGCGCTGGTCACGTCGCCCGCGGCCCCGCGGCCGACGGCGGCAACGCGCGCGCCGACCGCAGCGAGTTCCGTGGCGATCGCGGCGCCGATCCCGGAGGTGCCGCCCACGATCACCACGCGACGTCCGTTCCAATGGCCTCGATTCTGTGCCGGCACCGTCGCCTTCGAGGGTGGTATGGACTGTAGCTGGATCAGTCGATCGGCGAGCACAAGGTCGATCGGCGTGGTGATCTTGATGTTCTCTTCCGCTCCGTCGACGTGGAGGAGCCGTGCACCGGGGACGTGTCGCAGCACGAGTGTGCAGTCGTCTGTTGCCTGCGAGCCGATCGGCGTGTTCGCATAGGCGGCGCGCAGCGTCCCGACGAGAAAACCCTGCGGCGTCTGGCCGCGCCGATAGACGCTCCGATTCGGGATGTCCGTGATGCGGTCTCCATCGACGATGACGAGGGTGTCCGGTGTCGGGATGGTGGTGTCGACGGCGTCGGCACGTCCGTCGACGAGCGGTGCGACGACGCGCTCCACGACCTCGCGAGAGAGGAGCGGACGGACCGCATCGTGGATCAGGACGATGTCGTCGTCCCCCGCCTGAAGCGCCTCGAGCCCGGCGCGCGTCGACTCGTTGCGGCTGCTCCCTCCGGGGACGACGCTGAGCGTCGGGCCGATCAGCCCCTGCAGCGCCGCTTCGGTCTCGCCCAACCACTCGGGGTTGGCGGCGACGACGATGTGGTCGAAGGCGCTGCCCGAGGCGAGCGCCTGGACGCTGCGGCGCAGGACGCTCTCACCTGCCAGCCGGATGAACTGCTTCGGAATCTGGTCGCCGAAACGCTGTCCAGATCCGCCCGCAAGGATGATGCCGAACCTCTTCACGCGGTGCAGCATAACGCGCTGCAGCATGCCGCCTGCCTCGGCGGAAACCGTCCAGCCGAGAACCGCTCCGGGTCGCTAGCGCCGCGGCGCCGACGCGGGGATGCGCAGCGGTTCGCCGCGAAGGGCGGGAAGGACAACCTGGTCCACGAGGCGTTCCGTCGCGCGGCCGTCCAACACATCGAACGACGCCGCGGCGAACCGCGCCACACGCGGCAGGTCGAAGGACTTCGCGTCGATCCACTCGGCGAGCTGATCCGTGGTTTCGAACACCGGTCCGGGAACTCCGCTTCGGTAGTCGAAGAAGAAGCCGCGCTCGCGCTCGTATGCGGCGAGATCGGGCGCCAAGAACGCCATCGGTCGCCCGAGGAGCGCGTACTCGAAGATGATGCTCGAGTAGTCCGTGACCAAGATGTCCGCGGCGAGCATCACCTCGTTGACATCGGGTTCGCGCGATGCGTCCACGACGAAGTCCTTCGCCTCGTCGGGAATGCGCATCGCCGACTTGACGAACGGATGCAGGCGCAGGATCAGGCGATACCGATCGCCGAGCGCACGCCGCAGGGCGAGGATGTCCAGGAGCTCGGGGGCGGAGGCCTCGTTCAGGTCGGCGCCGCGAAAGGTTGGGGCGTACAGGATGGTGGTGCGATCGTCGGTCAGGCCGAGCCGTCGGCGGACGTCTCGTTCGGTGGCATCTCGGCGCGGTGAGGGAGCGAGCGCATCCGTCCGAGGGATCCCGAACGCCGCGCTGATCGTCTCCACCGACTGTCCGAAGGCGTCGGCGTAGATCGGCGCGATCGAAGCCGAGGAGACGAGCGTCAGATCGTAGTTGGAGTGGATCGGAACCCACTTCAAGAAGATCTCGTCGGCCCCCCACTCCGATTCGAGGGTGGCGCGACCGAAGCGCTTGAAGGCGCCGCAGGCGTGCCAGACCTGGATGATGGTGACCCCGCTGCGCTT
>CAWULR010000120.1:0-1973 GCA_963923845.1 uncultured bacterium | reverse complement strand
TCGTGGGCTCGCTGCTATCCGAAGCGGATCGGTCAACGCTCCTCGGTTTGCGCAACTATTCGGGTGTCGCACTGGCCCTCGAGGCGTCGGGGACGACGATTCCGGCGTATGTCGCCCGCACCGGGTACACGGGCGAGGTCGGCTATGAGATCTATGTCGGGCGTGCGTGTGCCGTTGCTCTCTGGCGTGCCCTGTTGCACGCGCGATCCGCAGCCTCGGCCACCGCTCCTCTCCTGCCGATCGGGCTCGGCGCGCGGGACACCCTTCGACTCGAAGCGGGCATGCCGCTGTACGGCAACGAGTTGCACCGAGAGCTCACGCCCTACGACGTCGGCCTCGGCCGCATCGTCAAACTCGACAAGCCGAGCGATTTTGTCGGCGGTTCGGCCCTTCGGGCGCGAGCGGCCCGTGGCGATACGTTCGGACGTCGACTCGTCGGACTGCGGATGACGGGCCGCGGGATCGCTCGACGGGGATACGACGTTCGCCTGCCGGGAGCGACTCCCATGGGCACCGTGACGTCGGGAACGCACTCCCCGAGCCTCGGCTACGCGATCGCGCTCGCCGATCTCGACGCTGGGATCGGTCCGCTGGTGCCCGGAGCGCCGCTCGAGATCGGCATCCGCGGTGAGTGGGTGTCCGCGGAGGTCGCTGGCGTACCATTCATCCAGAAGCGATCGACTGGACAACCCGCCTCGGGGGGCAGGGAGCAAGGGGGCTGACGATGGCATCACCGGCAGAGTTGCGGTACTCCAAAGAGCACGAGTGGGTCCGGGTGGCCGGCGATCGGGCGGTGATCGGGATCACCGCGCACGCTGCCGGCGAGCTCGGTGACGTCGTCTTCGTCGATCTTCCAGCGGTCGGCGCAACGCTGAAGCAGTTTGCAGTCTTCGGAGCGATCGAGTCCGTGAAGGCGGTGAGCGATCTCTACAGCCCGATTTCGGGCACGATCCTCGCGCGGAACGAACACCTCGCAGGTGCGCCGGAGACAGTCAACGCAGATCCGTACGGAGAAGGGTGGCTGCTCGAGGTTGCGCTCAGCAATCCAGATGAGCTTGCGTCCCTGCTCGACGCGAGTGGATACGACCAGCTGACCGCATGACGCGCGCGCTGCTCGTCCGCGGGGCCGCGGCGCTGCTCCTCGTTGCCTCGAGCGCCGCCTGCTCGGTGTTGAACGCCAAGACGCTGCGGATCGGGGTGACCGACGAGCCGCTGAACCTCAGTGCTGCATACGCGGATGAGTCGTCGGCACTTGTCGGCGGTCTTGTGCAGGCGGGCCTCTACCGTCCTGATTCCGCACTCCGTCCACAACCGCTCTTGGCGGAGGGCAGTCCCGTGGTCTCCGCCGGCGGTACGGCCTGGAGCATCACGTTGAAGCCCGGCCTCACCTTCCACGATGGCTCTTCCGTCACCCCGGATGATGTGGTCTTCACGTACGAGCTCGCAAAGGACGGGCAGTGTCCGCTCTCCGCAGACATCTGCGATCTCGTCCGCACCCGTCTCGAGACGGTCGAGGCCGACGGCGTTGACGGCGTGCGCTTCCACCTCTTCGCCAGTTGGGCGCCATGGGGCACTCGAGGGCTGACCATCCCGATCCTGCCGAAGGCGGCCATCGAGCGCTCGCTCGAGCGATTCAGAGAGAGCATCAAAGATGCCGATCGAGCGCTGCTCACGGCGACTCGGGAGAGCATTCTCTCCTCGCTCGACGCAACCTCCTGTGGCGGAGGGGTCTCGAGCTCGTGTGAATACGCGCCGTTCATCTCGCAACTGGAACGAACGTTGAGTCAGGCGGGGATTGCGCTCCCAGATCCGCGGATCCTCCCGGTCCTCAACGGCGGCGCACAGGGCGGGGCGGCGCGCAACGACGAGGCGTATGCGAGAGACCTCTTTGATCGCCTCACACGCCTGGAGTCGTATCTTCTCGCGCCGTCAGAGAGCCAACTCGAGCTCGCCTTCCCTCTGCTCGATGTGCA
>CAWULR010000119.1:0-1983 GCA_963923845.1 uncultured bacterium | reverse complement strand
TTCCCGCGTCAATGGGTCGGCGAAGGTGGCGGTGTGGCCACCCGGACCCTGTTGGGGGATGCGGAGAATAGCAGCAACCCCACGACCCGCGCGGTGTGTCGCACGACCCCTGTTACACCGAGGGAGCGGGCGCCGAGCCAGAGGCGAACACACCCCCGCCCCGCCTGCCCGAGCGTGGATTGACACCCTCCGCGGCGAACGACGATACTGCCCTTCCTGGTCCCGCCCACTTCGCGGAGCCAGGCCAGGCAGCCCTCTTGGCACCCGGTCCGCACGGCGGAGCGACGCCAAGGCCACTCTGACGGGAGCGATCGACATGAAGCGTACGCACCAGCCCAAGAAGCGACAGCGATTCCGCGAACACGGCTTCCGAAAGCGCATGTCGACGACCGCAGGCCGCAAGGTCTTGGCTCGTCGCCGCGCACGCGGCCGCAAGCGCCTCACCGTCTGAGCGGGTCGGCGCATCCGCGCCCCGCAGGTTTCGAGATGATTCGAACCGTTGCTGACTTCACGGCCCTTGCCGCTGCGCCCGGCGTCAACTCGCCGCTCCTCGGCATCCGCTACCTGGTGCGTGCCGACGCGCAGCCCGCGCTCCGGATCGGAATCGCCGCGAGCAAGAAGGTCGGTGGCGCCGTGGTGCGCAACCGCATCCGTCGGCGCCTCAAGGTGGCCGCGCGCGAACTCGCAGCGCAGGTGCGACCCGGCACCGATGCGCTCATCGGCGTCCGCCCGGCAGCGGCCGCTGCGTCGAGCGCAGAGCTTCGTGCCGCGCTGAACGACTGTTTCCGTCGCGCGAAGCTCCTGGTCGCGAGCGAATCGTGAGGAACGTCGTAGTGCGTGGCGCCGTGGCCCTCATCCATCTTTACCGCGTTCTCTTCGCATGGCTGCCGTCGAGCTGCCGATTCGAACCGAGCTGCTCGCGCTACACGGAAGAGGCGATCGTGAAATACGGTGTCCTCAAGGGGAGCTGGATGGGAGCGCGCCGCATCGCACGCTGTTCGCCGCTCAACGCCGGCGGATGGGATCCCGTTCGATGAGCAACGCGGCGAACCTGGTGCGACGCAGCGCCGGCCCCATCGCACTCTTCGCGCTTGTTGCGCTCGCCGCCGCCGCATGCGGTGGCGGAGGCGGTACGGTCGCGACGGCATCGCCCTCGCCGACCCCGCACCCGCCGCTCGTCCCTGCGTCGCCGGGGGCCGATCCGTTCAGCCTGCTCGCCTGGCTCTTCACGCCGATCTTCCAGGCGCTCTTCATCGGCCTTGTGTTGCTCGATCGGCTGACGGGCGACATCGGCATCGCCATCTTGCTCCTCACCGTCGTGATCCGCATCGTCTTGATCTCGCCGTACCGAAAGCAGCTCGTCTCGCAGCGCCGAACCCAGATGCTGCAACCGGAGGTTGCGGAGATCCAGCGTCGCTACAAGGGCGATCGAATGAAGATCCAGCAGGCGCAGGCGGAGCTCTACAAGTCTCGCGGCATCAATCCGTTGAGCGGATGCCTGCCGACGCTCCTTCAGTTCGTCGTCCTCATTCCTATGTACACGGTGATCTCGAACGGGCTCACCAATCCGGATCCGACAGCGATGCTCCGCGTCTTCGGCGTCAACATCGGCGACGCGATCGGCCTGACCTGCGTCAACGGGCTCGGCACGTCGGCGTACGACAACATGAAGCCGTGCATCGAGTCGGTGATTCCGTGGCTCGGCAACCTGCACGCGTCGGTTCCGTGGGCGCCGATCAGCCTTCTCGGCATCGGCATCTCGCCGCTCGCGCTGATCAGTGCGTTGCTGCAGGTCGTGCAGACGCGCATGACGCTTCCGCAAGGGAAGGCGGCGAAGGGAGACCCCGCGGCGGCGGCGCAGAGCCAGACGCTGGTCATCTTGCCGCTGATCTCCGTCCTGTACGGCGGCATCCTGCCGGCAGGGCTCTTTATCTACTGGATTGCGTCCACGATCTTCTCGTTGGCGCAGCAGTATTTGATCCT
>CAWULR010000118.1:0-2009 GCA_963923845.1 uncultured bacterium | reverse complement strand
GGCACGCTGCCCGGCGACGGCTTCATGCGGCGGAGCCTATCAGGGAGGACGCGCCGTTCACGGGAGCGCGCCGAATCTGTGCAACGCACGCTCGTGCGCTGCGGCGATCTCGGCCGGAAGATCGGCAAACTGCGTCAGATGCCGTGTCCGCTCGTGCATCTCGCGCTCCCACCGCTCCGGTTCTACGCGCACGAGCTCGTCTAGGTCTCCATCGAGGATCTCCAGTCCACGGAGGTCGAGTTCAGAGCGGAGTGGAACCGTGCCGACGGGCGTCTCGCGCCCCTGCACGCGGCCCGCAGCGAACTCGAGCAACCAGATCAGCGGACGCAGGTTCTCTCCGTACCCGGGCCAGAGGTAGCGACCATCTCGCTGTCGAAACCAGTTGACGTGTGCGAAGACCGGAGGGTTACGAAGTTTCGCGAGAGTTGTCAGCCAGTGACGCGCGTAGTCGCCCTCTCCATACGACATGAACGGTCGAAGCGACATCGGATCGTAGCGGAGCAGGCCCTCCTTCCCCTCCGCCGCGGCAGTCGCCTCCGCGCCGAGCGTCAGCCCGTCGTAGACGCCGTCTGCCGCCGACCGCATCGCGCGAATCAACGGCTCACGGTCGCGCACGCGTCCGCCGAAGATGATCGCGTCGATCGGCACGCCTGCGCCACGGTTGACCTCGGCGCTGAGGTTCGGGATGTTGGAGAGCGCCGTGGTGAATCGGCTGTTTGGATGCGCCCACTCGTCTCCTGCAGCGCGGCTCCGCTGCGCAGTCGACAGGCGCTCGGCGATGGGTCGTCCACGCCAGTCAAGCCAACCGGCGAGGTCGGTCGGGGGTTCGGGCGTGAGCCCCTCCCACCACACCTCCCGACTTCGCTCGTTGTAGCCAACGTTGGTGAAGAGCGTCTCGGTTCCGGGACCGATGGCGGCGATCGCATTCGGATTCGTGCTCGGATTCGAATTGCGCGCGACGCCGAAGACGCCCGCCTCGGCGTTGAACGCCATCAAGCGCCCCGTCGCTTCGTCGACGTAGAGCCAGATCACATCGTCGCCGAAGAAGCGGACGTCGTATCTTCCCTCGAGCCCAGCTGGCGGCACCATCATCGCGAGGTTCGTCTTCCCCGACGCGCTCGGGAAGCCGCCGCAGAGGTAGCGCGTTGTGCCGGTCTCGCGATCGTGGATGCTGATGAGCATGAACTGTTCGGCGAGGAACCGGCCGCTCTTCCATCCATCGTAGGAGCCCTGGCGCAGGCCGTGCGCGATCTTCGCGAGGAGCGCGTTGCCGCCGTACGCCGAGCCGAAGTGCAAGATGAGCCGCTCGTCTGCAAAGGTGACAAAGTGCCGGAGGTCGTCCGCCGTCCCCTGCCTCAGCTCGTCGAGCGGGCCTGTGACATGCACGCCGCGGACGAAATGCGCAGGATTGCTCAGGTCGTTGAGATGTTTCACCCCGACGCGTGTCATGCGGATCATGTGCAGCGCCACCACGCGACTGTCGGTCAGCTCCAGCCCAACTGCCCACGCCTCCAGCGGCGAGCCCTCCGGTGCCATCGAGTACGGGATGGCATAGAGCGTCTTTCCTGCCGCCGCGCTGCGCATCAACGCTCTGAGTCGCGGCTTCAGCTCCTTGCTCGATCGCCAGTTGTTGTAGACGCCACGGTCTCGAGGATCTGCTGTCGCAACGAATGTGCGCTCTTCCGTACGCGCGGTGTCCTTCGGGTGGGAGCGGGCATAGAGTCGACCGCCGGCGACGGGAAGCACCTCGCCAGACGCAAGAGCTTCGGAGGCGAGTCGAGGCGCGTCCGTTGCGTCCACGACCTGGACCGCATGTGCTCCGACATGCGAGCTCCACTCCGCGATGAAGGCGAGCGCCGCCTGGTTTACAAGCCCGGCGCGCTCGATCGTCGGCCCCGCGTCGGTCATCTCCCCTCCACGCTGAATTCGACCGCACCACTCTGGCGGTGGCGCACGTTCCCGTCAATCGAGGTGCGCTCCACGCTCGCCTTTTTGGCTACACTCGCCGC
>CAWULR010000117.1:0-2080 GCA_963923845.1 uncultured bacterium | reverse complement strand
TCGAGCGTGTATCGATCGCGCCGAGGGATCGAGCGACAGCTCATGCGGTTTACCGTGCTGCTGATCGTCCTCTTCGTCCTCTTCTCGCTCGTCGGCTATCTCCAGGCGAAGTGAGCAGGGGCGAACCTCGCCCCTGACCTTCAGACGGCTGAGCTCTCGACGATGAGTCCGTTCCGTCGAGCCGTTGCCCTCGTGATGTTTGTCGCAGCGGCTGCGGCGGCAGGCGAGGTGTCGGGGCTGCTCGTGACGCCGAACTCCACGGGTGGCATCTCGCTTGGGAGCGGGATCACCCTCCCATCCGGCCCGACGACGCTCGGTGAAGGCGTTGTCGGGCTCCCGACTCAGCCGCTTCCGCTCTTCGAGAAGAGCGGAGCCGATCGTGCGATTGTCGCGTTGACGTATCGCGCGCTGACGAGGCTCGACCTCGGGGGCGCTCCACAGCCAGATCTTGCAGCCGAATGGAGCGTGAGTGACGACGCGCTGACGTGGAGCTTCACGATCGATCCGGCAGCGGCGTGGGAAGACGGAACTCCCGTGACCGCGGCCGATGTCTTGATGACGATCGGCCTCGCCGGCGAACTCGGACGCGACGGTGGCTACTGGGAGAGCCTCATCGTGGAGGAGGGCGAAACCGCAGGAACGGTGGTGATCCGTGCGCCGAGACCGCTTGCGAACCTTCCCGCCTCGCTCGGCACGCTTCCGCTGCTCCCGGCGCACCTCTTCAGCGGCAGGGCGGCGCGCGATATTCCCGAATCGGAGGAGGCAGCGGTGCCGATGGGGACGGGACCGTTCCGAGTGACTGCGATGAGCGGAAGCGCCGCCGCCTTGGCACGGCGAATCGACCTGCTGCCATCGGATCGGCAGGCGCTCGAAGCTGCGGCTGACGGCGTCGACGGGAGCAGCGTCGATGCGATCGCACTCCACTTCTTCGCTTCTGCACAGGAGGCACTCGACGAATGGCGAGCGAAGAGACTCGATGCGCTTGTCGGACTCGATTGGAGCGACGCGAATGCTGCGGCGGATGGGTTTGGGAGCCGTGTCGAACTCGGCTCCAGCGTCTTCAACGGGATCGCGGTCAATCTCCGACCGGGAACGGTGCTCCGCCATCCGAAGCTGCGACTCGGCCTCCGGGCGCTGCTCGATCCGAGCCGGATCACGACAACGTTCGGCGGCACGGAGGTTGCCGCTCCAGTCTCACCGCTCTCGTGGGCTGCGGTCGACGTGCCGACTCCGGTGCGGGGGACGGCCTACGCAACCAAGCAGCTGCTCGCCGCAAAGTGGAGGTTCAAGGATGGAGTCTGGGTCGACGCAGACAAGAAGCCCGTCGCGCTGGAGATCCTGACCCTTCCGGCCCAGGCCTTTCCGCAAGACGCGGCAACTGCAGAACAGGCGGCGGTTGCATGGAGCGCCTTCGGCGTTCCAACGAGCGTTGTCGAGGTCGATGCGGCGACGCTCACCGAGCGGCTTGCCACCGGCGACTTCGATCTCGCCGTGCTGAACGTCGATGTCGGGATCGATCCAGACCTCTATCCGCTGCTTGGCTCGGCGGCCGTGCTGAGCGGAGGGAATGTCGTGGGGATCCAGCTCAAGGAGCTGGATACGCTCCTGAACCAGGCACGGCAGCCGGCCGAATCCGACGTGCGCCAGAAGGCGCTTGCCGCCGTCCAGCGGTGGTGTGCTGCCAACAACTATCTCCTGCCGATCCGGTTCCTTGCACGCGAACTCCTCGTCGCACCGCGCCTGCGCGGCGTGGCGCCGCTCCTCGTACAGGAGCCGGAGACCCACCTTCGGGATGTGCTATCGTTCCGCCTCGCGGTCGAGTGAGTCGTCACGGGGCTGCGAACGGGTCGAGGTGGCGGAATTGGCAGACGCGCTGGCTTCAGGAGCCAGTGTCCGCAAGGACGTATGGGTTCAAGTCCCTTCCTCGATACCAAGACCAGCGTCGCGGTGACGCAGCACCTCTGCCCAGGTGGCGGAATTGGTATACGCGTACGTTTGAGGGGCGTATGACGCAAGTCATCCGGGTTCAAGTCCCGGTCTGGGCACCACACATTTCGTGACACGGCCGCAGTGGGCGGCT
>CAWULR010000116.1:0-2090 GCA_963923845.1 uncultured bacterium | reverse complement strand
GTCTAGGACGCCGCCTTTCTCGGCTCGATCGAGCGCTGGGCGCAGATCTGACGCTCCTCCGATATGCGGGTCGACGCCAGTGCGGCGCAGTGCGATGACCTCCTCGGTCGCGGTCCGCCGCCTCTCGGCGGCTGAGTCGCCGCGCCCCGGTCGAATCTCCTGCGCGGCCTCGCGTGAGGGCGCAAAGGCACACCGGCCGACGATCAGCTCGAGGACGACACCCCATTCGAGTCGCTGGAGCGATCGTTCGTCGTAGCGGCGGTTCGATCGCGCCATCTGAATCTAGGGACGGAGCAGCTGCTGCAGCTCGGTCGGTAGCGTCGAACCGGCGACGCTCCAAATGAGCGGATACACGAGCGCATGCAGGGCGGCAGCCGACTGTGAGCCGACGGCGGCATCGGCAAACAACGCGATCGGTTCGGGTAGCGGCGACCCCAGCGCTCGCAGCGCTTCGAGCCCGAAGAGCGCAACGCTGGCGATCACGAGCGATTGCGCAGCCCCGAGCGCGGCCCCGATCAGTGAATCGAAGAGTCCGAGGCGAAGTGCCTGCAGCGCTCCGCGCAGCAGGTTTCCGAGCACCCATGAAGCAATGCCGAGCGCAATCCAGGCTCCTCCAACCAGGAGCACCAGGCTGACGAGCCGCTGGTCGATGTCAGGAAGGATTGTGGCGAGGGCGTCCGCGAGTGGCGCTCGCCCGTACGCAGCGATGACCAGGCCGATGACCGTCGCGGCGGTGGAGACGATCATCCGCGCTGCACCTCGACCCCAGCCCGACCAAACCCCCAGCACGACGACAATCAGGACGGTCGCGTCGATTGCGACGCTGAGGCTCATCTGCTGTCGGTGCCGCGCACCCTCGTCCCAAAGCGAGTTGCTGCGCTGGCAGCGAACGCTTCCAGTTGTGCGTCGACGCTGCTGTCGAGAGCCGCTGCAGCCGCCGGCTGGAAGGTGAAGCGAAGTCCCACAGATCGTTCGCCTTCCGCCATGCCGGCGCCGGAGAACAGGTCGAAGAGCTCGACCGTTTGCGCCAGCGTCACCTGTTCTTGCGCCAGCGCCACCAGATCGCCGATCTGCACGCCCGCGGGTGCCGCGAGCGCGACGTCACGCTGGATCGGTGGGGTCACTGGCGGAAGGGCGACACGCTGGATCGCAACGTGCCCGTTCGCAAGGCCCTGGAGCGCAATCTCAGCGAGCAGCATCCTCGGCGTCGCACGCCACTCCGGGGCGGCAGGATGCAGCTCACCAAGGAGCCCCGCCACTCCGAAACCGGCAATGCGTGCCGACCGTCCAGGATGGAGCAGGTTCCCGTCCGAGGCGGCAGGCAGCACGTAGCGCAGCTGTGCACCGCAGAGCGACGCGATCACGGCCAAAAGTCGTTTCAGCTCGTCGAGGTTCCAGTGGCGGGCGCTTCCTCCCGGTGCGGCGGAGTCGACCTCGCCCCACGCCACGATACCGAGCCGAGTCCACTCGACTGGACCGCGCTTCGTGTTTCCATATCCGCGACCGACTTCGAAGAGCGCCCCGTTCAGTGCGCCGTACCGAATATTCGCCTCGGCGCGATCCAGCAGGCTCGGGAGCAGCGAGCGGCGGAGCCGATCGTGATCGGACGACAGCGGATTGCTGAGGATCAACGGATCGTGCGCGGCGGCACCCTCCATCTCGGCGAGCGGACCGGACACAAGATCGACAGGTTCCGCATGTCGATCCGACATCGCCGGCGATACGAGTGCGTGCGTCACCGCTTCGCTCAACCCTCGGGCCGCAAGGGTCGCGCGAACCAGGTCTCGAAGTTCGGTCGGCTGCGGACGGTAGCCCGGAAGATCACGACCCGGCAGCGTGGGTGCCAGGCGATCGTATCCGTGGAGCCGGGCAACCTCCTCGGCGATGTCGGCCTCCACGTCGAGGTCTCGTCTCCAGGGCGGAATCGCCGCCGTGAGCGTTTCGCCCGCTTGCCCGCTGATCGAGCGTGCGGGTGTGACCCAGATCTTCGCCCCATCGGGTGCGGAGGCGACCTCGAGGCCAATCGAACGCAACAGCTCAGATTGCGTCCGATCCGTGAGGTCGGCTCCGAGCAGGCGCCTGATCCGTTC
>CAWULR010000115.1:0-2098 GCA_963923845.1 uncultured bacterium | reverse complement strand
CCCAGCACCGCGTACGCAATCAACGCAACGATGATCAGCGCGCCGGCGACGATCGATGTCGGGTTCGGCGACGAGAGATTGTCGAGAGCCGACGGTACGCTGCTCAGTGCGCCGATCGGCATCATCGGACGCGCCCAGCGGTCTTCGCTCGCGCCGCCGCCACGCGTTGTGGTGCGAGATCGTCTGGATGCTCGCTCCTGAGTCGAAGCAGCACCCATACCAACGTGACACCCAGCGCCGCGTACAGCAGCATGAACGCGACGAATGTCGCACCGATTCCCGGCTGTGTGGTGACTGCATCTGCCGTGGTCAAGATGCCGTGGATCACCCAAGGCTGTCGCCCGTATTCGGTGACCATCCACCCTGTCTCGACCGCCAGGAACCCAGCCGGTGCCGCCGCGACCAGCAGCCAGAGTGCCGCGCGCCATTGGGGCGGCACGAGCGCGCCCCCACGACGGGACGCCCGCAACACGCCGAACCAGTAGAGCGCAGCGGCGGCCAGGAGAAGGATCGCGGAGCCGACCATCACGTCGAAGGCGAGGTGCACCAACTCCGGCTTCTCCGGCTGGTCCTCGACAGGGATCTGGTCGAGTCCCGTCACGACGGTGTCGGTGTCGAAGTTGATCAAGAAGCTCACCGCACCCGGGATCTCGATCCCGCCGGGGAGCCGCAGCGGCTGGTTGGGTCCGGTTCGCTCCACGGCCTCGGCGGCGGCGAACTTCGCGGGTTGCTTCTCGTAGACCTTCACCGTAGATAGGTGACCCGACACCCACTGCAAGGGGATCGCAACGGCGAGCATGGCCGCGCCCGCCATCATCCCAGCGCTGTTGTAGGCGGTCCGCGAGCCCTTCAACCACGCATACGCGTAGATGCCGGCAACTGCCGCGCCGATTGCGATCAGCGCCGAGAGCAGGACGTGGGGGATCTGGGTGGTCACCATCGGAGAGAAGAGCGCGCCGATCGGATCTGCACTTGCCTGATCGATGATCGGACCGTCTGGTCCCTGGATCGTGGTGAATCCCGTGGGAACGTTCATCCATGCGTTCACGATCGTGATGAAGGCTCCGCTGATCATGCCGCTGAGCGCAACCGGGATCCCGACCAACCAGTGGGCCTTCGGCGAGAGTCGATCCCACCCGTAGAGGTAGATGCCGAGGAAGATCGCCTCCGTGAAGAACGCATATCCCTCCAGCGCAAACGGCAGCCCGATGACGCCTCCGGCCTGCCTCATGAAGGTCGGCCACAGGAGGCCGAACTCCAGGCTCAACGCCGTTCCGGAGACCGCACCGATCACGAAGAGGACCGCGAGCGCCTTGGACCAGGTACGGGCGAGTTGGATCCACTTGGAGTTCCCCGTGCGAAGGTGAAGTCCTTCGACAAGGACGATCAGCACTGGAAGCGCCATGCCCAAGACGCTGAACACGATGTGGAAGGCGAGGCTGAGCCCCATCTGCAACCGTGCGAAGAGCAGTTCATCCATTGCGCACCTCCCCGTACGAGGACGGTACGCCCTGTTAGTTAGCGAGGCTTATTCGTAGTGTTGCGCTTGGATTTGCTCGGCCGGCGCCGCTCTGTGCGGCGCAGCGCGGCCGCCGCAGCCACCAGCGGCAGGGCGAAGATGGCGCCGGGGATGCCTGCGACGAGCCCGCCCGCCGTACCGGCGACGAATACCGTTGCGCCCGAGAGCCGCAGCACGCCGTTCAGAAGCCGCGGCGCAAGTTGCGTCGCAACGAGGAGCCAGCTGATCACGATGACGATCACTCCGAGCAGCGTCTGATCGCCGGCGCTCAACAACGCGAGGAGGAGCGGAGGCAGCACCGCGGCGCCCTGTCCGATCGTGGGGATCGCCATGACGAGACCGCCGAGCGTGCCAGCCAAGACCGCATCGGCACCTGCGAACGATGCGCCGAGTCCGGCGGCGAGGCCGAACGTGAGCCCGAGGAGCAGGTGGCGTCCGATGAAGCGCGCAAGGATCGATTCGAGGACCTCGCGGGTTCGATGCACGGACGCTTCGCTCGCGCGCGGCAGGAAGATGTTCAGGACGCCGACGTAGTCGGGATTCGCCGAGAGGATCACCCCGAGTCCGATGGCGAGGATG
>CAWULR010000114.1:0-2187 GCA_963923845.1 uncultured bacterium | reverse complement strand
TGCTTCGGTGTCCTCGTTGAGCTGATCGAGGTGCCCGATGGACCGGCCTGGAAGCGCCTCGGGTACGGGTCGCCCGAGCAGCTGAAGATCCGCTAGGAGGCGCGGTATCCCGCCTCCAGGAGGAGGCGCGGCAGCTCGGTGGGCGAGCCTGCCACCCTGAACCCCGCCGCCTCGAGAGCGGCGATCTTGTCGGCGGCGCGCCCCGAGGCGCCCGAGACGATTGCCCCCGCGTGGCCCATGCGTCGCCCTTCGGGGGCGGCGCGACCGGCGATGAAGGCGACACGTGGAAGGTGCGCCAGGTGGTCGGCGGCCCATGCCGCCGCCTCCTCCTCGGCGGATCCGCCGATCTCGCCGATCAAGACGATCGCACGCGTGGCTGAGTCGGCGGCAAAGAGCTCCAGTGCCTCGCGGAAGGTCGTGCCGATGATCGGATCACCGCCGATCCCGAGACAGGTCGACTGGCCGATCCCCGCATCGGTCATCGACTGCACCGCTTCGTAGGTCAACGTGCCCGAGCGACTCAGCACGCCGACGTCGCCGGGGAGATGGATGGAAGCGGGGATGATGCCGACCTTGGTGCCGCGTCCGTTTGCGCCGGGCGAGGTTGCTCCAGGGCAGTTCGGCCCGATGAGGTGGGCTCCGTGCGCGCGAACGATTGCGAGTGCGCCGACCATGTCGTGGACGGGGATCCCCTCGGTGATGCAGAAGATGACCTTGATGCCCGCTTCGGCCGCTTCGGCAATGGCATCGGCGGCGCCGGCGGCGGGGACGAAGATGCAACTCGTGTTCGCGCCGGTTGCTCGGACTGCGTCGATCACCGTGTCGAACATCGGCACCTGGCCGTCGAGTGCCCGCTCTCCGCCACGACCCGGAGTGACCCCGGCAACGATCGACGTTCCGTATGCCGCCATCTGTGATGCGTGGAAGCCACCCTCGCGCCCGGTGAGTCCCTGCACGACGAGGCGCGTCTGCGGCCCGACGAGGATGCTCATGCTGCACTCCCGTTCGCGAGAGCGACCGCCGTTTCGGCGGCCTCGTCGAGGCTGGACGCCGTGGCGAAGCCACCGGCGGCGAGCAACTCGGCCGCCTCGCGTGCGTTCGTGCCGACGATGCGCACGACCATCGGCACGGTCCGTTCCTGCTGCGCGCGCGCCTCGATCAGTCCTCGCGCAACTTCGTCCCCACGGGTGATTCCGCCGAAGATGTTGACAAGGATCGCCTTCACGCCGACATCGGCGAGGATGATGCGCATCGCCGCCGCGACCTTGTCGGCGCGGGCGCCGCCGCCGATGTCGAGGAAGTTCGCGGGCGTGCCGCCGGCACGCGTGACGAGGTCGAGTGTCGTCATCGCGAGCCCGGCGCCGTTGACCATGCAGCCGATGCTGCCGTCGAGGCGGATGTAGGCGATGCCCGCCTCGCGCGCCGTGCGATCGGCTGGATCTTCGCTGTCCTCATCGCGCCAGGCGGCAAGGTCTGGACGGCGTTCGAGCGCGGAATCGTCGATCGTGATCTTTGCATCGAGACAGACGATACGCTCGCCACCCGGAGTTTCGTTCGATGGAACGACGGCGAGCGGATTCACCTCGACGAGGTCGGCGTCCGAGGTTCGCGCGACGTCGACGAGACCGATGGCGACGGCGACGAACTGCTTCAGGAGCTCGCCGCGAACGCCGACGCGGAGGCCGAGCCGTCGCGCCTGGAACGGGAGCAGGCCGGCGTGCGGGTGCGCGATCTCGCGCACGATTGCCGCCGGATCCTTGGCGGCCACCTCTTCGATCTCCATCCCTCCGGCCGCGGAGGCCATGACCAGGATGCCGCGGCTGCTGCGGTCGATCAGTGCCGCAAGGTAGATCTCGCGGTTGATCTCCGCTGCCGGTGCGACGAGGACGCGTCGGACGGGGAGCCCCTTGATCGTGAGGGCGAGGATCTCGGCTGCGATCGTCTCTGCCGCGGCGGGGGAGTCGGCGAGCTTGACGCCGCCCGCCTTGCCGCGACCGCCCACGAGAACCTGCGCCTTGATCACGACCTTCGCGGCGCCGCGCGCGAAGAGCCGCTCTGCGGCGGCTCGGGCGGCGACTGGCGAGTCGGCGACCTCGCCATCTGGAACGGGGAGGCCGGCACGTCGGAGCAGTTCTCGCGCCTCGGCCTCGTGCAGTTTCATCGTGCCTCCGCTCGCTGGATCGGGAC
>CAWULR010000113.1:0-2212 GCA_963923845.1 uncultured bacterium | reverse complement strand
CTGGGAAGCACGCGGGAGGTCACATCCGTCCCAAACTCGACCGAAAGGCGAAGAAGGCTCGCCGCAAGGGGGGACGCCGCTAGGGCGACGAGCCTCGAGTGCGCTGACCTCGCCGAGCGGCTACTATCGCGGAACAGCCGCCCCGCCGCAGCGGGGTCACACGACCCGGCGAACGCCGGGCCCACAGAGGAGCCAACACGAGATGAGCGTTCGAATCAGGTTGACACGAGTAGGAGCTACGGGACAGCCCTCATACCGCGTTGTGGCGATCGATCGTCGTCGTGCACGCGATGGTCGTTCCCTCGAGACGCTCGGTCACTACAATCCGCGAACTGAACCGGCAACGCTCGTCCTCGACCTTCCGAAAGTCGATGCATGGATTGCGAAGGGTGCGCTCCCGTCCGAGGTCGTCGGCAAGTTGATCGCTAAGGCGCGCGCGGGCGGAGTTAATCCTGGCGGGACGACGCGAGCCAAGGCCGCTGCAAAGGGGTACACGGCCCCTGGCACCCGACCTGTCGCCGACGTCGAAACAGTCGTCGTCGAGGCGGCACCTGACGCCGGCACCGACCTCGCCTCCGAAGCAGCAGCAGAAACTGCAGCGGACGCGGCAGCAGATGCGACGCCCGATGCACCGCACGTCGACGCGGCGGCCGCGCCCTCCGAGGAGGCCTGATGGCCGCGGCTCAACTCGTCGAGTACGTGGCGAAGACGCTCGCCGACAATCCTGACGGCGTGAGTGTCGAGGTCGAAGAGGATGGCGACGCCATTGTCCTGCGACTGATCGTCGACGAGGACGACATGGGGCGCGTGATCGGACGCAACGGAAGCATCGCCAAGGCGCTGCGGAGCCTGCTCAAAGTCGTCTCCAATCGCACCGGAGAGAACTACGTCCTCGAAATCGGCTGACGCCGTTCGGTCCCTGCGGGTCGCGCAGGTTCGCGGAGTCCGTGGTCTCGACGGCACGCTTCGCCTCGAGGTCTTGACCGACCAACCGCAGCATCGATTCGCTGCGGGGAGCTCGCTGCACGTCGAAGGGAGCGAGCGCGTGCTGACCCTGATCGAATGGTCGCCCGCGTCGCCTGGCGCCTTTGTTCGGTTCGCCGAGGTCCTGGATCGAGGCTCCGCCCAGGCTCTCGTCGGCAGCTATCTCCTCGCGGATCTGCCGGCAGACTTGGAGGAACCAGGACGTGTCTACTGGGACGAGGTGGTCGGCGTGGAGGTGCGCGACACCGAAGGGACCGTGATCGGTCGTGTCGAGGAGTGCTATCGAGCCGGCGGAGCCGAAGTCTATCTGGTGCGCACGCCGGACGGCGGTGAGATCGATCTCCCGGCTGTTGCGTCGGTCATCGTCACGTTCGCGCCACGCGAGGGCCTGATCGTCGCCGATCTTGCCGGTTCCGAGTTGACCGTCCGCACACCGAAGCGCCCTTCGCGGGTCGCGGGCACGAACCGTGGAGACGGCGGATGACGGCCCCAGCGCCCAAGTTGCGGATCGATGTCGTTTCGCTCTTTCCCGATATGGTGCGCTCGGCGCTTTCAGCGAGCATTCCCGCCAGGGCTGTGGAGCGTGGCCTTGCCGAGGTCGTGGTTCACGACCTTCGCACCTGGGGGATCGGAAAGCATCGCACCGTCGACGACGAACCGTACGGTGGCGGCGCCGGCATGCTGATGCGGCCGGAACCGCTGGTCGACGCGATCGAAGCGCTGCGCCGCGACGGGAGCACGGTGATCCTCTTGGATGCAGGAGGCGAGCGCCTTCAGCAGGCGCGAGTACGACGTCTGGCGGCACAGGAGCACCTGATCGTCTTGTGCGGCCGCTACGAGGGAGTGGACCATCGTGTCCGGAGCTATGTGGACCTCGAGCTCAGCGTCGGAGACTTCGTGATCTCCGGCGGTGAACCGGCGGCGATCGTGCTCTGCGACGCACTGCTGCGCCTGATTCCCGGCTCGATCGATGCGGCGTCGCTCGTCGAGGAGTCGTTCTCTGCAGACTTGCTCGAATACCCTCAGTACACCCGGCCGGCGGAGTTTCGGGGGGCAGCCGTCCCCGAGATCCTGCTGTCGGGAAACCATGCGGCCGTGGCCGCCTGGCGGCAGGAACAGGCGCGCCAGCGAACCGCGGAACGCCGGCCGGATCTCCTTCGAGACGAGCGAGGTGGGGGCCGATCGGCCAAAGGGTGAGGGTTCGGCGACGGGTGGAGCGACTGGCGAC
>CAWULR010000112.1:0-2237 GCA_963923845.1 uncultured bacterium | reverse complement strand
AGTCGAACGGTGGAGCCGATGATCGTCTTGAAGACGGGCGCGTCGGCGTAGCCCTGCATCTCGGCGAGCATCTCCTTGCCGAGCACCGTGCGCTGGTCGACGAACGTCGGCAGCAGGCCGAGCACGGTGAGGTCCCTGTTCAGCTTCGAGTGGATCGTCTTCACCACGTTGAGCAGGTTCTTCAGCCCCTTCAGGGCGTAGTACTGCGCCTGGACGGGGACGATCACCGCGTCGGCGGCCACCAGGCCGTTGATCGTGAGGAGGCCGAGCGTCGGTGGGCAGTCGATCAAGATGTAGTCGTAGGCGTTGCGCGTGCCGTCGTCGAGCGCTTCGCGAAGCGCGTATTCCCGACCCATCGCGTTGAAGAGATCGACCTCCGCCGATGCCAGGTCCAACGTCGCGGGCGCGACGTGGATGCCGGGGAAGTCGCTGTGGAGGATGATCGGCGCGAGGCTGCGTTCTTGGGAGACGAGCACGTCTGCGGTCGAACGGCTGACATCGGCGAGGTTGAAGCCGAGTCCGGCGGTGAGATTCGCCTGGGCGTCCATGTCGATGGCGAGCACCTTCAGCCCGCGCTCTGCCAGCGCTCCGGCCAGGTTGACGACCGTGGTCGTCTTTCCGACGCCACCCTTCTGGTTGGCGACCGCAATGACCTTCCCCATGTAACTCCCTCCGCGGGCGCTGGCGGTCTGCCGCCGTTGCGCCTTGCGCATCCTACCCCCTTGTCTTTGTTCGCAGCGCTGCCTTTGCGCTGTCTGCGCGCACAGACTCCTCCGTGGTCGACCTCGTGACCGATCGAGGCGATCGGCGAGGCGGCTCGACGCCGCCGGGTGGTGTGAGGGAGAGAGGGTGTGCGAGACTGCAGGCAGCGTCGCAGCGGTCTCCGTCGCATCGCTGCGACCTGTAACAATGGGGGGAGCATGGCAGGAGACGGAGTGCGCGAGGCGGCCCGGACGTCGACGAGTTCAGGCTCCCCGCTCGCCCAGGAGTACGGCCCGGAGAGCGCGACCGGTCGCCCAGAGGGTGCGGTGGGGTCCGCCGGGGCGTATCCATACACGCGCGGTGTCCAGTCGACGATGTATCGGGGACGCCTCTGGACGATGCGCCAGTATGCCGGCTTCTCGACCGCACGCGAGTCGAACGCTCGCTACCGCTACCTCCTCGAACAGGGGCAGACCGGTCTCTCAGTCGCCTTCGACCTGCCGACCCAGATGGGCTACGACTCCGATGCCCCCGAGGCCGAGGGGGAGGTCGGCCGTGTCGGCGTGGCCATCGACTCGCTCGCCGACATGGAGCAGCTCTTCGATGGGATCCCGCTCGACACGGTGTCGACCTCGATGACGATCAACGCCACGGCACCGATCCTGCTCGCCCTCTATGTGGCGGTGGCCGAGCGACAGGGAGTGCCGCGCAGCGCGCTTGCGGGGACGACGCAGAACGATGTGCTGAAGGAGTACATCGCGCGCGGCACCTACATCTTCCCACCGGGCCCGTCGCTGCGGCTGATCACCGATCTCGTCGAGTGGTGCGGGAGAGAGCTGCCGAAGTGGAACACGATCAGCATCTCCGGGTACCACATGCGCGAGGCGGGTGCGACAGCGGCACAAGAGCTCGCCTTCACGTTCTCCAATGCGATCGCGTATGTGGAGGCCGCGATCGCACGCGGCATGGCGGTCGACGATGTCGGACCGCGCCTCTCCTTCTTCTTCGCCGCGTGGACCGACATCCTCGAAGAGACGGCCAAGTTCCGGGCAGCACGGAGGATCTGGGCGCGCGTGATGCGCGATCGTTTCGGCGCGAAGAACGAGAAGTCGCTCCACTGCCGCTTCCACGTACAGACCGCGGGTTCGGCGCTGACGGCACAGTCGATCGACAACAACGTGATCCGTGCCGCCTATCAGGCGCTCGCTGCGGTCCTCGGCGGTGCGCAGAGCCTCCATGTGAACGGGAAGGACGAAGCGCTCGCCTTGCCGACTGAGGCATCGGCGCGACTCGCGCTTCGCACGCAGCAGGTCCTCGCTCACGAAGCCGGCGTCACCGGAACCGTCGACCCACTCGGCGGGAGCTGGGCGATCGAAGCGTTGACCGATGCGGTGGAGGCCGATGCTCTCGCACTCATCGCCGAGACAGATCGGCTCGGTGGAGCGGTGCCCGCAATCTCGGCCGGGTTCCCTCAGCGAGCGATCCACGACGCGGCGTTCGCCTATCAGCGTGAAGTAGAGAGCGGCGAGCGGGTG
>CAWULR010000111.1:0-2240 GCA_963923845.1 uncultured bacterium | reverse complement strand
CGCAGGACCCGCGAGCGAGGTCGATCGAGGTCTACGTGAGGGTCGTGGGAGGCCATTCGGAAACCTTAGCCGAGTGGGGCGGGGTGTGCGGCTAGCGCCGAGCGGCTCCCGTGAGTTTCTGCAGCACTCGAACGGCGAAGAAGAAGACGACGAGGGTGACCGAGCCGATGTAGAGCAGGCGCGCCCAGATTGTCCCGCTGTCTGTTCCGGCGGCGAGGCCGTGGGCGGTCAGCAGGGCGAATGCAACGAAGGCGAGGAGATGGATCGCGCGCCAGAGCGGCAGACCGATGAAGCGACGCGCCTTGCTCGTCACCACCAGGATGATGAGGAGATAGAGCGCGAAGATCCCCCAGGCGAGCGCACCCGGGCGATAGCTGGCGGCGAAGGGGACAAGGATCGACGTCCAGGTGAACTGGATGTAGTCGTCGAACATCAGCGCCACGGCGTGCGTTGCGCCGAGGAGGAGGCCCCAGAAGCTGAGATCTTCATGGAGACGATCGGTGACGGTCCGCCGCGCGAAGATGTCGAGCGTCTTCGTCGTCATGGCGAGCCCGTAGATCGACGACGCGGCGAGCGCCCCATAGGCGAGGAAGGCGGTGATCCGCGAGGCCATCCACGGGATCTTCTCGGGGGCGACGTCGGCGAGGTGGAAGATTGCGGCGACCGCAGCAGGGAGCGATCCGTAGAAGGCGATCCCGAGCAGGGCGACAAAGGCGACCCAGAGGAGCGCCTGCAGGCGGCGTGGGAGTCCGCGGTATCTCATCGAACCCCTCCGGGTGAGGCGCCGAGTGCCGGGGCCGGTTCGAAGCTGGTACGCGACCGGAGTGGAGGCAGTGCCGGTGCGGAGACCACCGCGCCGTCGTCGGTGATCGCAACGATCTGCTGGACCCGCGCCGCCTCCGCGCGACGTATGGCGGCGGCGCCGTCGATGACGATGCTCTTCGCCCAGGCTTCGGCCTCGCGGGCACTCGACGCGACCACGGTGGCCTGTGCGATGCCGCTCTGCGCCGGCGCGCCCGTTCGAGGATCGATCAGGTGGTGGCGACCGCCCCAGCGATGGACCCCGGTTCCAGAGGTCGCCACACCGCACGACGCCTCTCGAACCGTGACGATTCCGATCGACCGATCGTGCGTTCTCGGAATCTCGACGCTGATCTCCGTCGCTGTGCCGCCGCGGTTTCGCACTGCCAGGTCACCATCGCCGTTGACGAAACAGCTGCTCCAGTCGGGAAGTCGTCCGTTGGCAACGGCAGCGTCAAGCGATCGTTCGAGCAGGGCGGCGGCACGATCCGCGATCCAGCCTTTGCCGACACCGTCCAGGTCGAATCGCAAGCCGGGCGCACGCTGAATCACGCCCCCGAGCAGATGCCGATGGTCGCCATGAGCCCAGCTGCGGAGTTCGATGCTCCACCCCCTGGTCGTCGGGGCGGCACCATCGCCCAACGATCCGTGTTCGGCGGCGAGTCGTTCGTCGAGCATCGTGATGTTCACCAGGCCACCCGTGGCCTCCCATGCGTCCGCCGCCCACGAGAAGAGTGCTGCCATGGTTGGCCCAATCGGCGACGCTGCCCCTTGGTGTTCGTTCAATCTGGTCAGCTGCGATGGTCGATGACGCGTCGCGATGGCGGCCCAGGCTCTGACTCGAGAGCCGATTGTCTGCAGCAACGCTGCCACGGCATCGCTCTGCGGGTCTGAGAGTGGCCGGCTCCAGACCACTCGGAATCCGAGCTGCCCGCCCATCGCCGTCTCCGAGTGGTCGACCCAGAACTGCTGCATGGGGGACACCGGTGCCGATGGTTGGATCGGCATCACCCGCCGGAGGGAGTCGTCGGGGGCGGTGTCGGCCGCGGTGTCGGCCGTGGTGTCGGCCGCGGAGTTGCGACCGGCTGCGGAGTCGCCAGAGGAGCTGGCGTGGCGCCTCCGCCGCCACTGCCGTCACCTGCTGCCGAAGTCGGCGGTTGCGTTGGTGTCGGCGTGTTGGCGGAAACCGCTCCAGACGTTCTCACGATCGCCCCTGGCGGAGGCGTCTCGCCCGGCTTGAGATAGATGTACACGACCTTGCGCTTCGGTTTCGCCTGCACTGTCGTGCTGCCCGGCACGGGCGAGGTGACGACGGTGATCGGATCGAGGCGCACGACGGGTGCCCCTTCAGGTGCGATCTCGCCAGGCTGAAGGAAGACATAGTTCGGTGTCGGCATCGCGCCGGCGCTTGCGTCGGTATCTGGCCCGATTCCAGTCCC
>CAWULR010000110.1:0-2261 GCA_963923845.1 uncultured bacterium | reverse complement strand
CCCTCGATCTGTGCCGCCTCATCGTGCTCGCGCGGGATCGTCATCATGTACTGCCGAATCAAGAAGACGTCGAAGGCGTTGGCGAAGAAGGTGGGGACAAGGAGCGGCAGCCAGGTGTTCACCCAGCCGAGATTGAGGAAGAGCATGTACGTAGGGATCAGGGTGACGGTCCCGGGGATGAAGATCGTCGCAATCATCACCTGAAAGAGCTTCCCGCGTCCGGGGAAGCGCAGTCGCGAGAATCCGTAGGCGACCAGCACGCAGCTCACCACCGTTCCGATCGTGCCGACGATCGCGATGATGATCGTGTTGAGCAGCAGTCGCGGATAGTCGAGGATCTCCCAGACCGTCCCGTAGTTGTTCAGCGTCGCCGAGAACTCCCACGCGTTTTCGAGCGTGCGCCACGAACCCTGCCAGACCTCCGTGGCCGAGAGATCGGTCGGATCGGCCAAGAGGCTCTCCTGGCGACCGGGCTTCACGAGCACCATCTCTCGGAAGGTTCCATCCGCCTCGGGCACCAGCACAACGGGGCGATCCTTTCCGTCGACCTCGACCTGCTTCGGTCGCGCCGGGTAGAGCGGCGACCCTGCGGCATACACCTGGTCGGGATCCTTCAGGCTGATCGACGCGAGGTTGAAGAGCGGCGCGAAGAAGAGGAAGGTGAGGATCGCAACGAACGCGGTTGCAAGGATGCGACGGCGCGCGCTGATGCGGCGCGAAGATTCGACGTGGGCCGCGGCGGCCGCCTGCGGACTCAGACCCTCCGCCACGCTCACTTGTCGCCGCCCGCGTAGTAGACCCAACGTCGCTGCGTCCCGAAGAGGATCAGGCTGAGCCCGAGCGTGATCAAGAAGAGCACCCAGGCGAGTGTCGCGCCGTACGACGGATCCTGGTACGTGAAGAAGTTCTTGAAGAGGTAGATGTTGAAGAAGCTCGTCGAACCCTCAGGATTGCCGTTGCCGCCGTTGAGCACCTGGGGCACGAGGAAGTACTGCAGGCTCCCCGCCACGCCGAGGATGAGGTTGTAGAAGATGACCGGCGTGATCATGGGGAGCGTGATGTGTCGAAGGCTCGCCCACCACCCTGCGCCGTCGACAGTGGCCGCCTCATAGAGCTCGGTCGGCACCCCGCCGAGACCCGAGAGGTAGATCACGACCGCCGAGCCGATCCCCCAGATGCCCATCAAGACGAGCGCCGGATAGATCAGGGTGGGGTCGTTCACCCAGAGCGGCGGATCCTTCACCCCGACGAGCTCGAGCAGGGTGTTCAGCGGTCCGTTCTGGCCGATGACGCCGGTCCAGCCGATGATGCCCGCGACGAACGGGATCACATACGGCAGGAACCAGAGGACCCTGAACGTACCGGGCGCCACCAGCGCCTTGCTGTTCAAGACGAGGGCGACGGCAAGCGGCACGAGGATGCCGACCGGCAAGGCGATGAGCATGAATCGGAAGGTCACGCCGAGGGCATTCCACGCCTGCGGGTCCCCGAAGAAACGGATCCAGTTGTCGAGCCCGATGAACTCGAAACCTCGCTCGGCGCCGGTCAGCGACGCGTCGAAGAAGGTGAGGAGGAGGCTCGCAACGATCGGGAAGGCATAGAAGACGAGCAGGCCGATGAGCCACGGCGAGACGAACAGGTAGCCCCACTGCGCCTCGCGGCGCTCTGACGCGTTGCGGAAGATCTTCACTGGTCAACGCCTTTCCATCGTCATGTTCATCATCGCACGTGAGCGTATTTCGACCTGGGATATGCGCGGGGCGGGTGCGTCGCCGCACCCGCCCCGCGCCATGTTCACGCGAGACCGAGACGAATGACCGAGCCTACTCGGACTCGTCCGCGATCGCCTGGAGGGCCGGCAGGAACGTGTTGGTCACGTAATCCGACACGTTCATCGGCGCCTTCAAGAGCTTGGCCGTGAAGTCGCTGTAGATGTACTCCCTCGCCTTCAGATAGTTCGGGATGTACGCCTCGGCGCTGGGGGTCGATGCGTTGGCGTAGCTCGCCTTCGCAATATCCCAGTTCACGCCCTGCGGGAACTTCTTGTCCAACTCCGCGAAGAACGCATCCTGATCGGCTTCGCGCGCCGGCATGCCGCCGTAGATCACGAGCAGCTTCGCCGATGCCTCGCCGAGCAGGTACGTCATGAATTTGAACGCCTCGACCGGGTGCTTGCTGCCGGCCGAGATGCGGAACGTATCCGCATTCATGTCGTTGCTGGTCGTCCCACCGAACGACGGGGTCGGCGCGATGTTCCAATC
>CAWULR010000109.1:0-2262 GCA_963923845.1 uncultured bacterium | reverse complement strand
GTCACCGTCGATGCATTCGTCACCGTCACGCTCTGTGTGAGGGTCGTGCCGGGCCCGATCGCCGACAGGTCGGCTCCGCCGAAGGTGAGGCTGGTCACGCCACCCGCACTGATCTCGACGCGACCGCTTTCGAGCAGGGTGTCGACCGGTTGCGTTGCGGTGAATGCGGCGCTGGTGCTGCCCACGGTTGCGACGATGGCGACCAAGATCCCCGCGGCGGCGCCGGCAATCCGCCAGCGCCTGAGTCCATCCGTATCACGCTGCACTGTTCTCTCCTCTCGGCGAGACGGCAGGGTGAGGCGGTCCCGCATCCTGGCATGAAGCGCGTACCGCGAACGTGCGCTCGGCGACTGCCCATCCGCTACGATTCGGCAGATGGCCGCCCAACGGATTCCATGGCTCCACGTGATTGCCGGCTGCATGAGCAGCGGCAAGACGGCCGAAGTTGTCCGACTGCTCAGCCGACGCGAGATCGCAGGACAGAGCGTGCTGCTGATCACCCCGGCACGAGACACTCGCGTCGCGCCCGGCGAAGTGGTGAGCCGCACCGGCACGCGCTTTCCGAGCGTCGTCGCAGCCGACACCGGCGCGCTGCGCGCCGAGGTGCTGAAGCACGATCCCGATGCGGTGGCGATCGAGGAGGCGCAGTTCTTCGGCGCAGATCTGCCGAAGGTGATCGAGGAGCTCGTCGCCGCGCCGCGCACGGTGATCGTGAGCGGGCTCGACCAAGACTTCGCGGGGCGCCCGTTTGCGACGATTCCCGAACTCCTCGCGCGCGCCGACGAGGTGACGAAGCTGACCGCGATCTGCGTCAAGTGCGGCGCAGAGGCGACACGCACCCAGCGGATGCGCAACGGCCAGCCGGCGAGCATCAGCGACGAGCTGATCGTCATCGGCGGGATGGGCGGCGACGACACCTACGAGGCGCGCTGCCGCGCCTGCCACGTCGTCCTCCCTTAGGCGCGTGCCCGCCGTGGGCGCCCTCGATCCTCGCATCGCAGCGGTCGCCGAAGCCGCCGCTCGGACCACGCCGACGCCGTTCTACCTCACCAGCGAACACGCACTCGCAACGGCCGCCGGCCACCTCGAGTCCGCCTTCCCGGATCCGTGGGTGCGCTCCTACTCGCTGAAGGCCGATCCGCTGCCCGGCATCGTGCGCCTTCTCGCAGATCGCGGATGGGGAGCGAACTGCGTCTCGCGCGGCGAGGTCGACGCCGCTCGGAGCGCTGGCGTCCCGAACGCACGGATCACGCTCGAAGGGATCGGCAAGGGACCCGAAGAGTTCGGCGCCGCGATCGACGCGTGCGAGTCAGGCGAGCCGTTCCGCTGGGTTGCGGTCGAATCGCTCGACGAGACTGCCGCCCTCCTCGCGGCGATCTCGTCGCGCGGCAGTCGAAGTGCGCCCCCGATGAGACTGCTGCTGCGACTGAATCCGTCGATCGAACCCGGCACACATGCGGGCCTCGCGGTCGGACGCGGCAGCTCCAAGTTCGGTTCTGACCGAGCCGAACTCGTCGAAGCGGCCCGTCTGATCGCGGCATCGGGCCACGGCGCGGAACTCATCGGCATCCACCTGCATGCCGGATCGCAGCTGCGCGATCTTCGCGCGTGGGAGACCGCTGTCGAACGCTCGCTCGCGACCTACGCGGAACTCGTGAGCAACGGCCTGATCGACGCAGCGACACATGCACACCACGGCACGCTCTGCATCGGTGGCGGCGAGCCGGTCGCGCTCGATGGAAGCGACGATCCTGCAGCACAGGCCAACGCCTTCCGCGCAGCGGCCGACGCGGCCTGGAGCCGCGCACAGGGTCCGACACCGCGCGTGCGCGCTATCGAGCCGGGTCGTGCCGTCGTTGCCACGGCGACGCACCTCGTCGCCCGCGTGCTGCACATCCGCAGACGCACCGAGGTCGTCAGCGGTCCCCTCGCCCTCCCCGGCGCGTCGGAGAGCATCTGCGAGCGGCAGGTGATCCTCGATGCGGGGATGGGCGAGTTGATTCGACCCGCCCTCTACGGCGCACGCCACCCAGTGCTAGCAGTCGCCGCGAGCAGCGGCGCACCACGCGTCAGTGCGGTGCACGGCCCGATCTGCGAGTCCACCGACGCGCTCGGCGCGCACGAACTGCCCGCCGAGCTCTCCCGAGGCGACCTGATCGCGATCGCAGGTGCCGGCGCCTATGCGGATGCGATGTGGAGCCCGTACAACAGCCGGCCGCGCCCAGCGCGTCTGCTCCTCAGGGCCGATGGAGAGCTGAGCGA
>CAWULR010000108.1:0-2276 GCA_963923845.1 uncultured bacterium | reverse complement strand
CGCGACGAAGAGCGCGGCACCTACCACCGAGTCGGTTGAGCCATGGCCGACGACACTCTGCTCGTGAACGGAGGGCGTAGGAGATGAGTCGAGCCCACAACGTGCGACTGCTGCGGCTGAGCGTCTCGGCGGCGGCGAACGGCCTCGCGCGCAACCGGCTCGCGACGATCGCCGCCACCATGACGATGACGCTCATGCTCCTGGTGCTCGCCTCGGTCCTGGTCATCCGCGCCGGCCTCGACGCCGCACTCAGCTATGCCGACTCGAAGGTCGAGGTGGTCGCCTATCTCAAGGTCGGCGCCTCCGACGCGCGCGCCGCAGAGCTCCGCTCCGAAATCCTGAAGATCGACGGGGTCCGCGATGCAACCTACGTCAGCGCCGACGAGGCGCTCGCCGCCTTCCGTCAACGCCTCAAGGAGCGCGGCGAACCCGATCTGACCGGCGAACTCGACGAGAACCCGCTCCCGCCGAGTTTCGAGATCGCGCTCGACGATCCGGGGCAGACCGCACGCGTTGCCGACCGCCTGACCAAGCTGCCGTCGGCGGCGCTCTTCGGGAGGATCGTCGACGGTCGAGCGCTCGCTGAGTCGCTCGCGAGCGTCACCTCCGCGTTGCGCATCGTCGGCCTGATCGTGCTGATCGGGTTCTCGCTCGCCGTGCTCGCCGTCGTCGTCAACGCCATCCGCCTCGCGGTGATGGCACGCAGCGACGAGATCGACATCATGCGCCTCGTCGGCGCCACTGCAACCTGGATTCGGCTCCCGTTCATCTTGGAAGGGCTCGTGATCGGCGGAGTCGGCGCACTGATCACCCTCTTTGTCTTCGGCATCCTCGGCGCCGGCGTGAGTGCGCTGATGCTGAATCTCTTCCGTGTCCTTCCCGTCGAGACGTCGGCGATCCTCGCCGGCCAGGTGGCCGGCTCCGTCATCGTCGCGGGACTCGGACTCGGCGTGCTCGGCGCGCTACTCTCTCTCCGTGGTCGGTTGAACTGAGATAGCCGAAGGAGCGTTCGATGCTGCAGCGTCTGTCCAGTAGCGGGGGGAGGCGACCGCCGCTCGTCACGCGCGCAGGCGCACTCCTCCTCGCCCTCGCCGTTGCCGTCGGCGCATACTCGCTCGGCTACACCAACGGGTCGACGGCGAACACATCGTCTGGCGCAGAGGGCGCCATCGATCTCTCTCGCTTCAACGAGGTGCTCAACCTTGTCGAGGAGCGCCACGTCGGAGACGAAACGGAGCAGCAGCTCGTCGACGGCGCGATCAAGGGACTCGTCGAATCGCTGAACGATCCGTACTCCCAATACCTCACCGACGAAGAGATGAAGGCGATGATCAGCGATCTCTCCGGGAGCTTCGAGGGGATCGGCGCGGTCATCGAGAGCCGCAGCTCGACGGGCGACTCGTGCACCACCCTCGGCCCCGACTGCTTCCTCCTCGTCGTCTCGCCGATCGACGGCTCTCCTGCGAAGGCGGCGGGGATCGTCAGCGGAGATCGCATCACGGCGGTCGACGGGACGAGTGTCGACGGCGAGACGCTCGATTCGGCCGTGCGCAAGGTGCGTGGCGCAAAGGGCACGACCGTCGTGATCACGGTCATCCGTGGGTCCGAAGCGCCGCAGGAGATCTCCATCGTGCGCGACGTCATCGTGGTGCCCGCCGTGGAGCCGAAAGAGCTCTCGACCGCATCCGGCGATCCCGTCGGCTACCTTCGGCTCGCCGAGTTCAGCGAGGTTGCGGCCGAACAGTTCCACGCCGCACTCCAGAAGGTGGTCGATGCGGGAACCACGCGGATCGTCCTCGACCTTCGCGACAATCCGGGCGGCTACCTTTCGACAGCACTTGCGATCGCGAGCGAGTTCATCGCCGACGGCGTCGTCTACATGGAGGAGACGAGCGACGGGAAACGCACCGAGACGCGCGCCAACGGCGGTGGAAGCGCAACCGATCCGTCGATCCGACTCGTCGTCCTGATCAACAAGGGGAGCGCCTCGGCAAGCGAGATCCTCGCCGGCGCGCTGAAGGATCGCGGCCGAGCGACACTGGTCGGCGAGACGAGTTTCGGCAAGGGTGTCGTACAGACGTTCATCGATCTCTCGGATGGGTCGGGGTTGAAGCTCACGATCGCCAAGTGGCTCACGCCGAACGGCACCTGGATCAACAAGGTCGGCATCGCCCCGGACTACCCGGTCGCCAGCGTCACCGGCGGCAACGCGGACGACCCGGTGCTCGCGAAGGCGCTCGACCTGCTCAAGTAGGTCGGCCCGCGCGCTCTGCCGC
>CAWULR010000107.1:0-2308 GCA_963923845.1 uncultured bacterium | reverse complement strand
CTCACGGATCAGGCGGCCGACGCGATCGACGAGACGCTGGCGGTGAACCTTGCGGCGAGCGTCTACCTCGCACGCGCCGCCTACTCGCACCTGTCGAAGAGCGCCGGATCGCTGACGCTCTTCACGTCGAGTTCGTTCACGAAGGGGAGACCGAACTACGCCGTGTACAGCGCGACGAAGGCGGCGATCGTCAACCTGATGCAGGCGCTCGCCGACGAGTGGTCGAGCGCGAACATTCGCGTCAATGCGGTGGCACCGGAGCGCGCGAACACGCCGATGCGCAAAGCCGCCTTCCCGAACGAGGACCACGCCGCGCTCCTCTCGGCCGAAGAGGTTGCCGCCGCAACGCTTCGCCTGGCCGCCTCCGGGCTCACCGGGCAGGTCTTGGACGTCCGCCGCTGATCCAGGCGCTGGTCGGCACCGGTTGCCGCTCCGGACGAACGCCGAATCGTCGCCGCCACTCCCGACGACCCGAGAGGTAGCGCGTCACCTCGAGATCCGCCTGCCGCACGGCACGCGCCGAGAGGTACCTGCGGTGCAGCTCGAAGCATCGCCGCGCCCAGGCGTCGCCGTGCGCATCTCCGGTGATGAGGTGGGCGAGCTCATGCAGCGCCGTCCCCTTGTCATAGGAGCAGAGGAACATCTCGCCGGTCTCCGTGATGACCCAACCGAACGGATGACGCGGCTCGCGCCGCGTCCCGAGGTGATCGTGGATGCGGACCCACTCGAGGCGTCGACGCTCTGCCTTGGCGGCACGGGCGAGCAGCGTGAGCGTCGGCTTCCAGAGGGCCCACGCGGTCGTGCGGAAGCCACGTGACGGACGCACCTCGAACGGAAGATCGAGAGCCCATCGAGGCGCGTCGACCCAGCGACCGGCGATCTTGACGCGCGAGAACTTGCCCATCGAGAGAGGCTAGCGGGCGGCGCGTACCGTTCGCGTAGCGCGCGCTGCCGAGCGTCGGCGTCCGGTCGGCGCGCCGATGGCGCGCACCCGACGGAGGAACTCTCGCGTGCGCGGATCTCGCGGCGAGCCGAACATCTGCTGCGGCGTTCCCTGCTCGACAAGTCGTCCTCGTTCGAGGTAGCAGATGCGATCGGCAACATCCGCTGCGAAGGCCATCTCGTGCGTGGCGATCAGCATCGTCATGCCACTGGTGGCCAGCGAGCGGAGCGTCTCCAGGACCTCGGCGACGAGGACCGGATCGAGGGCGCTGGTGATCTCGTCGAGCAGGAGCACCTTCGGATCGGTCGCCAGGGCACGGGCAATCGCGACGCGCTGCTGCTGACCGCCAGAGAGGCGATCCGGATACTCGCGCGCCTTCTCGGCAAGGCCGAGAGACCCCAGAAGCTCTTTCGCGCGGCGTCCGGCGACGGTCGGTGCGAGGCCGAGCGCGACGCGCGGCGCGAGCGCCACGTTCTCCAGCACCGTGAGGTGCGGGAAGAGGTTGAAGCCCTGGAAGACGATGCCGAGCCTTCGACGCGTTGCATCGGCGGTGGGATCTTCGAAGGCGACACGTTCCCCTTCGAGGCGGATCTGACCCGCGTCGATCGGCTCGAGCAGGTCGGCGCAGCGGAGCAGCGTCGACTTTCCGGAACCGGACGCGCCGATGAGGCAGACCACTTCGTGTTCGGCGAGCGAGAGGTCGATGCCGTCCAAGACGAGCCTGCCGCCGTAGCGCTTCTTCACGCCGGAGAGTTCGAGTGCTGGCGTGCGGCCCGTCGCGTCGGCCGCGCGTGCACTCACGGCACTGCGTCCGGCTCGGGCACGACTCGCCGTGCGCGATCGCGACGGCGCCATCATCTGGTCCCGCCGAGCTGTGCTTCGCGGTCTCGAGCGGCGAGTCGGTCGACGAGGCGCGTCATCGGGATCGTGATGACGAGGAAGATGAGCGCGGTGGTCATCAGCGGCGTGAAGTTGAAGCTCGCCGCCTTCAGGATCTGCGCCTGCTTGAAGGTCTCCACCACGCCGAGGATCGAGACGAGGGCCGTGTCCTTCTGGAGCCCGATGAAGTCGTTGAGCAGCGGCGGGATGACGCGACGCATCGCCTGCGGCACCACGACGTAGCGGAGTGCCTGCAGACGGGTCAGGCCGAGGGCTCGGGCGGCGCGCTCCTGCGACGGATGGATCGACTCGATGCCGGCGCGATAGACCTCGCTCACGTACGCCGAGTAGATCAGCACGAGCGTGACCAGCGCCCAGAAGAAGGGCTCCTTCGGGATGCCGTCGATCTGCAGCGCGGGGACGCCGAAGCCGAGCACGTAGATGATCAAGATGCTCGGCACGCCGCGGAAGAAGTCGACGTAGACC
>CAWULR010000106.1:0-2318 GCA_963923845.1 uncultured bacterium | reverse complement strand
AGCTACCTGCGCGTCTTCGACGCACTCGCCTGATCATGGCGACCCTCATCCTCGTTCGCCATGCACGAACCGCCGAAACCGGCAGTGTCCTCAGCGGCCGAACGAAGGGCATCCCGCTGAGCGCCGAGGGCGTCCGCGAGGCGAAGCTGCTCGCCGAACGTCTCTCCTCTGTCCCTCTCGCGGGGATCGTCAGCTCTCCGATGCAACGCTGCATCGAGACGGTGGATGCCGTTCGCTCAACGCGCGCCGCGAACGTGCCGGCGCGACCGAACGTCGAGATCGACGAGCGGCTCACCGAGGTCGACTACGGGAAGTGGACCGGCAAGCAGCTGCGAACACTCGCCAAGGATCCGCTCTGGAGCACCGTGCAGCGCCAACCGTCGGCGATGCGCTTTCCCGAAGGCGAGTCGCTTCGTGCCGCCGCCACTCGGGGGAGTGAGGCGATTCGCGAGTGGAATGCTCGCTTCAAGGACGACGAGATCTGGCTCGCCGCAAGCCACGGCGACATCATCAAGGCGATCGTCTCCGAGGCCACCGGAGCGCCCCTCGACCTGTTTCAGCGGATCGCAGTCGATCCGGCGAGCATCACCGTCATCAGGTTCGGGAGCGAACGCCCGACCGTGGTGCGGTTGAACGAGTCGGCCGCTGGGATCGAAGCCCTCTTCGCGCCGCGAGAGAGGCGCCGCTCCCTCCTCGGGCGCCTTCGGGGAGGAAACTAGTGGCGCGCAAGATCCTGGCCTTCGATCCGCCGGATCGCTTCATCGCGGGGACGATCGGCGAGCCCGGCAAGCGCATCTTCCATCTGCAGGCGATCGGCGGCGGACGCGCGGTGACCGTGATCGTCGAGAAGACGCAGGTGGCGGTCCTTGCCCGTCGGATCGCCGAGATGCTGAAAGATCTTGGCGAGGGCTCATCGGCACTGAGGATCCAGGCATCCGATTCGCCGCTCGCACTCGATCAGCCGCAGCTCTCCGAACCGATCGATCCCGCATTCCGTGTCGGGACGATCGCGCTCGCGTGGGATCCTTCCGTCGATCGGCTGATCCTCGAGTTTCGCGACGACATGAACGAGGAGGAGGCCTCGGACGCTCCGCCGCCGATCAACGACGCACCTGACGGCCCCGACGTCCTGCGAGTCTCGCTCACTGTCGCGACCGCGCTCGCCTTCGCCGAACAGTCGTTGCACCTTGCCGCCGCAGGGCGGCCCCCCTGCCCCAACTGCGGCGTGCCACTCGACGCCACGGGGCATCGCTGCGCTCGCAAGGCCGCCTACCTGAACTAGGGACCGGTGACCGCTTCGCACCCAACGACGTCGCTGCCTGTGCCAGGCGGACGAATCAGCTCAAGCGACGCGCTGACCGCAATGCGGAGCGCGATCGGACTGCGACCGCTCGGTCGTCTCGCCGATGCCAGCAACGCCACCTTCCTCTGCGAGCTCGAAGGGGTGCAGCCGGCGCTGCGGGTGATCTACAAACCGGTTCGCGGCGAACAGCCGCTCTGGGACTTTCCCGACGGCACACTCGCCGCCCGCGAGGTGGCGGCCTTCGAGGTCAGCGAGGCGCTCGGCCTGCACGTGGTGCCGCCGACGATCGTCCGCGACGGACCCGCGGGGGCGGGCGCCGTGCAGCTGTGGATCGAACACGACGGAGTGGAGGCGGCGATCGCCGCGGTCAACTCCGCGAATCCATCACTCCGCCCGATTGTCCTGTTCGACGCCATCGTGAACAACGGCGACCGCAAGGCGGGACACCTCCTCCCGATCGGCGCCGATCGGTTTCTCGGCGTCGACCACGGGGTCACCTTCTCGACGGAACCGAAGCTTCGCACCGTCCTCTGGGAGTGGCGCAGCGAGCCGTTCGACGACCGAGAACGAACGGCGCTCGAAACCGGCGCCGCGGCACTCCGCCCGGGGCGCGACAACGGTCTCGATCGACGACTTGCCGAACTGATCAGCGAAGACGAGCGATCGGCGCTTCGTGCACGAATCGCGAGGCTGATTGAGCTCGGCGTCTTCCCCGAACCATCGCCCGATTGGCCGCCACTCCCCTGGCCGCTGATCTAGTTCCTCGTCGAGGCGCGTGGAACGCGTGATTCGGCACCCGTTAGAGCGTCGACTCGAGAGAGCTACGGAAGGAGCGACTCGTCGATCAGCTCGTCCACGGCAAGGTCTGCTCGGATCTGCTGATCCGGCAGTCCCTTGAGGAATCCCATCGACACCTCCCAGCCATCGCGATCGATCGCGCCGAGTCCTCGGGCGGCCTGCACCGGGCCTCGCCAGATCTCGATCGTCGCCTCCATCACGGCGAGCGCGCGCTCGC
>CAWULR010000105.1:0-2400 GCA_963923845.1 uncultured bacterium | reverse complement strand
TCGCCGAGGGGTTGATCTCGGCCCTCCACAGGTTCCACACTACGGGTGAGACGAATACGGGATCAAGAGAGATAAGCGACTATTAGCCAGACGTTCGATCTGGCTGTGGAGGATGAGATGAAGTTTTCTGTGATCCAGGAGCACCTTGCGCGAGGGCTCGCCGTGGTCGGCCACGGGGTTGCGTCGCGCAACACCCTGCCGATCCTCTCCAACGTCTACCTCGGCACCGAGGAGGGCGGGCTCCGGCTGGTCGCCACGAATCTCGAGATTGCCGTCACCCACTGGGTCCCCGCCAAAGTCGAGGAGAAGGGGGCGACCACGATCCCGGCACGCCTGCTGAGCGACGTCGTGAACGGTCTCCCCAACGAGAAGATCGACATCCAGCTGCTCGCCGACGGACGCGTGCACCTGAAGTGCGGCCGAAGCGCATCCCACCTGCGAGCCACCCCAGCCGACGACTTCCCGCAAGTCGGCGCCGCCGGCGAACGCGTCACCGCACGCATCTCGCAGAAGGCGCTGCGCACAGCGCTCGACTCCACCGTCTTCGCGGCGGCCGGCGACGAAGCGCGACCGATCCTCACCGGCGTGTTGACCACGTTCACCGGCGAGAAGGCGACGTTTGCCGCCGCAGACAACTACCGCATCGCGGTGGCGGGCACCGCGCTCGCCGAAGCCGCCCCAGAAACGAGCGTCATTGTTCCGGCACGCGCGTACGCCGAACTCCTGCGCCTCCTCTCCGATGTCGACGAACTGGTCGAGATCACGCTGACGCCCGCGAAGAACCAGCTGCAGTTCAAGCTCGGCGACACGATGTTGGTGAGCCGCCTGATCGACGGACAGTTTCCACCCTTCCAACAGGTCATTCCCACAACGCACACCACGAAGGCGACGATCGTTCGCGACGACTTCCTTCGCGCCGTCAAGCTTGCACAGGTGGTCGCAGACGCATCGGCGCACATCGTCCGGTTTGCGATCACGACCGAAGGGGGCGGAGCGATCGACATCACCGCCGCCGCCGACATCGGAGACCACTCGGCGCACGTCGAAGCGAAGGTGGAAGGCGAGGGGACGACGATCGCCTTCAACGCAAAGTATCTCGTCGACGTGCTCTCACGCGTCGAGTCCGACCAGTTCTCGTTGGAGCTCACCGGCCCGGTTGCGCCCGGGGCGCTGCGACCGCTCGATGGCCGCGACTACCTCCACGTGGTCATGCCGGTGCGAACGCCGTCCTGACCAGCGTCGCGCAACGCCGTCGAAGCGTGGAGCGCGAGAGCACGCACCTGCCGCCGAGAGGAGACCGATGATCGAACGTCTGCGCCTGCAGAAGATTCGCAGTTGGACGTCGCTCGACGCAGCCTTCGGCAGCGGGCCGCAGATCCTCTGGGGCGCGAACGGCGCCGGGAAGACCACGGTTGTCGAGGCGCTGCTCGTCGCCGCGACCGGTCGCTCGCACCGCGCCGCTCCACTCCGAGAGATCGTGCAGGAGGGCGCCGACGTCGGGCTGATCGGCGTGGGCGTCCGCGATGTCGACGCCGGCGCAGACGATCCGTTGGCCCACTCCGTGCTCACCGTCGAGATCGGTCGAGAGGAGCGGACGAAGTACAACGTCAACGGGACGGCGCGGCGCAGCGAAGCGCTCGGCGAGCGACTCAAGGTTGCCGCCTTCGTGCCGGAGGAGACCGGTCTGGTGGTCGGCGCGCCGGCGATCCGTCGAGCGGCGCTCGACCGCATCGCGATCCAGTGGAGCCCGGGCTACCGTGCGGCGCTGACGAGATATGAGCGGTCGCTCAAGCAACGCAACAGGCTCTTGAAGGACGCGCTCGAGCGGGACGGCGCTGCGCGTCGCACTGCCGCGGCGGAGATCGCGCCGTGGACCACGCTCCTCGTCGAAAGCGGCGCAGAACTGGTCGCCGCGCGGCTTGCGCTGCTCGACGCGCTCGCACGACCGCTAGGGGAGGCACATCGAGAGGTGGCGCCAGAAGAGGCGCCGCTCTCGGTGCACTACCTCTCGCGCGAAGGACACCAGCCCGGAGATACCGTCGCGACGGTGGCAGATCGGCTCCGCCGATCGTTCGACGAGACGGCAGAGGCCGAGGGGTTCCAGGGCCACACGCTCGTTGGGCCCCATCGCGACGATCTCGCCTTCCACTCCGGCGAACGCAATCTCGCCACGATCGCCTCACGTGGCCAGCAGCGCAGCCTGCTCCTCGCCCTGCTGTTTGCGGAGATCGAGCTGTTGACGGATCGGGCGGGCCGTCCGCCGCTGCTGCTTCTCGACGACGCCTTCTCCGAGCTCGATCCGCAGCGCCGAGACCACCTTGTCGAACGACTCACGTCCCTTCCTCAATCGATCATCACGACGACAGCGTTGAGCGACCTTGTCCCTCGGCTGGTCGAGAG
>CAWULR010000104.1:0-2600 GCA_963923845.1 uncultured bacterium | reverse complement strand
GTGGTCATGGGAGAACCTCGTGACCGCTTGCATGGCCTGCAACCATCGCAAGGGCGACCGACTCCCCGAGGCGGCCGGGCTGCAGCTCCGCCGACGCCCGTACGAACCGCGCTGCGATGTCTATGCGATCTTCCTTCCGTACCTCCGCCACGATGCCTATTCCGCGTGGCGCGACTTCCTCTTCATCGGAGAGGGCGCGGCAGCGAGCGGCGCGTGAGCCGCGAGGCGGCACTCCGCGCCGCCATACCCGTCGACGTCGCCCGACTCATGGAGGCGCTCCAAGCGGCGGGATTCGCCGCCTACGTCGTCGGCGGCGCGGTGCGCGACACACTGGCGGGCCGAACGCCCGTCGACTGGGACCTCGCCACGAACGCCACGCCCGATCAACTCCGCCGCGCCTTCCCGGACGCCCAGTACGAGAACCGGTTCGGCACCGTCGGGATCCCGACCGCGGCAGGCGTCCGCGAGGTGACCACCTTCCGCTCGGACGGTCCGAGCAGCGATGCGCGACGACCCGACACGGTGACCTTCCTCGCCGAAATCGAGGGCGATCTCGCCCGACGCGACTTCACCGTCAACGCGATGGCCTTCGGCGTTCCGGCCGACTCGCACGGGGATGCGCTCCTCTCCGCTTCGCTCGTCGATCCGTTCGGCGGCGCATCGGACCTGGACGCCAAGCTGCTGCGCGCCGTGGGAGATCCGGCGGAACGGTTTCGCGAGGATGCGCTGCGCATGCTCCGCGCCGTGCGCTTCTCGACGCGCTTCGGCCTCGCCATCGAGCCCGCGACCGCGGCGGTGATCCGCCGCGACGCTGCGCTCGCCGCCACGCTCTCCGGCGAACGGATCGGCGCGGAGATCGAGGGGATCCTCGCCGCCGACGACCCAGCACCCGGCCTGCGCGCGCTCTACGACCTCGGACTGGTCGCGCAGATCGCACCGGAACTGCACGCCGCCTGGACCGACGAGGCTCCCTCCCGCGTCGCGGCGATCGGCTCGATCGGCAGCGTCGATGCGCCCGATCCGCTCGGCCGGTTGGCGGAACTCGTTGCCGTGATCGCAGACGACACGATCGCCGAGAACGTGCTGGCCGCCTGGCGCAGGCCCCGCGCCACGCTCCACGCCGTTGCGGCGCTGCGCTCACTCGATCGGAGCGCCGCGGCGGCAGAGCGCGGATCGATCGACGCCGCCACGTACCGCATCGCCGCCGGACGGGCGAGCGGCGATCCACACGACGCAGCGCGACAGCTTCGACGGCGCATCGCCGCTGGTCGCGCAACGCCCGCGGCAGCGACGCTCCTCGCCCTCTGCGAACGTGCCGACGCCGACGGGCTCCCGGCGCTCGTCGGCGACCTGGCCGTCGACGGTTCGACGATCCTCGACGCACTGAAGGAGCGCCCTGGCGCCTGGATGTCGCCGCTATTGGACGACCTGCTCGACCAGGTGGCCCACGCTCTCGTGCCGAACCGTCCCGACGAGCTCATCGCCGCCGCGAAGCGCATCCGCGCATCGCAGGGCGAGACATCTGGACGCCAATAGAATGACACGATGAGCGAACCTGGAAGCACGATCCTGTTGACCGGTGGCGGCGGCTACGTCGGTGCCGCGACCGCCGACGCACTCCTCGCCTCCGGCTACCAGGTGGTCGTGCTCGACGACTTCTCCACGGGGCATGTCGACACGATCCCGAATGCCGCATCGTTCAGGACCGGCAGCTACGGCGACACGACCAGGGTGGAGAACCTGCTCCACACCGCGCGCATCGGCGCGGTGGTGCACTGCGGCGCGAAGAGCATCGTTGCCGAGAGCACCGAACAACCCGAGCTCTACTTCAACGTCAACGTCCAGGCGAGCCTCAACCTGCTCGACGCGGTGCGCAACGCGGGGATCACCGCCTTCGTCTTCTCTTCGAGCGCCGCGGTCTACGGCTCCCAGTCGGCGCTGTATCTCGGCGAAGACCTGCCATCGGATCCGATCAATCCGTATGGGGCGACGAAGGTCGCCTTCGAGCTCGCGCTCCGCTCCTATGCGGAGTCGAGCGACCTGCGCGCGATGGCGCTGCGCTACTTCAACGTGGCCGGAAGCACGGAGCGGATCTCCGAGCGCCATGCGCCGGAGACACATCTCGTCCCGCGCCTGATGCACGCCGCGCAGAGCGGCGAGCCGTTCGAGCTCTACGGTGCCGACTACCCCACGCCGGACGGGAGCGCGCTGCGCGACTACGTCCACGTTGCGGACGTTGCCGCCGCAAACGTGGCCGCAGTGACCTTCCTCCTGAGAGAGTCGACGAAGCCGGGCTACGCCGCCGTGAACATCGGAAGCGGCGTCGGCACGAGCGTGAAGGAGGCGATCCGCGCCGTCGAGCGCTCGACCAAGCGCACGATCGACGTGGTGGTCAAGCCGCGCCGCCCGGGCGACCCGCCACGCCTCGTCGCAGACATCTCGCGCGCGTCGTCGCTCCTCGGCTGGAAGCCGCGTCAGAGCGAGATCACGCGCATCGTCCGCAGCATCATCGCCTAGTCCGATCGCACCCGCGGCGCACGCGCCGCGATCCGGTTGGGTCAGCCCTCGCGCTTCTCCGGAACGCCCTGAAGGAGATACCA
>CAWULR010000103.1:0-2743 GCA_963923845.1 uncultured bacterium | reverse complement strand
GCGAGAGATCCTGCCGGAGCCCCCGCCACCTCCTCGACCGCCTTCGCGATCGCACTCCAGGAGATCTCGCTGCCGCCCGGAACACCGCGACTCGCCATCAGTCGGCAGGCGATCTCGAGATCGATGTCGTCCGCGCCGCGCAGCGCGGCGGCCAGCAGCTGCGACTTCTCCGATGTGCGCGTGGCGACCTCGATTCTCTGCGCGAGGCTCGACCAGCGCTTCACTCTGCTCCCTAGTTGCGACGGCTTCGAAGCGCCCGCGGATCCGCACCCCACGGCCGAATCCCCTCGGAGAGCAGCAGCTGCTCGCGTTCGAGGTGTTGATCGAGCAGGCGGAGTCGCGACAGTGCATCGGGCGCCTCCAGCAGCTCCTGCCGCTGTGCACTCGACAGCTGCACGACGCCGCCGACGATGTGCGAGAGTCCGACCGGATCGTCGGTCCCGGAGAGGCGCGTGATCGCCGTCGCGAGCAGTTCGCCGTCTTCGTCGATCTCCGTCTCTTCGTCGGCCGGATCGTCGTCCATCTGGACGACCTGAACGCCGTCGTCTCCATCGCGAAGCGACCCGCTTGCGGCGGATGAGGCGAGCATCAGTCGTTCGATCTCGCTCACGACCTCCTGGGAGAGCCGCAGGCCCTCCTCTTCGGCGAGCGCTTCGTCGATCGCTTCGACCGTCACCTCGTCGCTTCGTTCGCCGTCATCCTCCTCGTCGTCGTCATCCGCATCGTCGACGTCGGCGCTGCCGTGTTCGTGTTCGTCGACGCCGCGCAGAAGGTCGAGATAGCCCACGAACCCCGCCGAGACGCGTTCCGCGGCGCCGAGCAGCTCGCCCGGAGTGCCGCCCTCCGGTTCGGCGAGCAGTTCGATCTCGGCGCGAAGATACGGCGCCGTTCGATCGAGCCGAACGACACGGAAGCGCGTCGTGCCGAGGGTCACGAGATCCCATCGCCCATCGACGTAGCGCGTGGCCTCTCGGATGTCGGCGATGGTCCCGATGGTCGCGAGCTGGCCCCCGCTGATGTTGATCACGCCGAACGGGGTCCGCGACTCCAGGCAGCGCTTCACCATCAGGCGGTAGCGCGGTTCGAAGATGTGCAACGGCAGCGCGACGCCGGGGAAGAGGACGAGGTCGAGCGGAAAGAGCGGCACGAGCGCCGCGCGCGGCGGTGTTGGGAGCGTCTCTGCCTGTCCGTCGGGCTCGCGCCCGTCGCGAGCGGCGTCCCCGTTCAGGGGAGGCTCAGTGGCTGCAGGCGGACGGTGCGCCGGCCGATTCCGCCGTGCGGAAGCTCGAACCGCAGCCGCAGCCGCCGACCGAGTTGGGATTCTCCACGGTGAAGCCGGCGCCCATCAACGAGTCGACGTAGTCGACGGACGAACCGATCACGAGCGGCACCGACTTCTCGTCGAGATAGACCTTCACGCCGTTCGTCTCGAAGACCTGATCGTCCGGATTCGCGGTCTCTTCCACCATCATCCCGTAGCGGTAGCCGCTGCAGCCGCCGGCGATGATGTAGACGCGCAGGCCGATGGCGGGATTCGTCTCCCCCTTGGTGAGCTCGCGGAACTTCGCCGCGGCGGCGTCGGTGAGGACGAGCGTCGTCGCCGGCTTCTCGGCTGCCGGCGTCTCTGTCGTCGTGCTCGGTGCCGTCTCGTGGTTCAACATGCGCCGCTCCTCCTGTCTCTGGTGCACCCCGTGGCGAGCCACGGGATCAGGTCACGATTCTACCCGCTCCACGAGCATCGCGATCCCCTGCCCGACGCCGACGCACATCGACGCCACGCCGTACCGGCTCCCGCTGCGGCGAAGCTCCCTCGTCAACGTCACGAGCATGCGCGCCCCCGACGCACCGAGCGGATGACCGAGCGCGATCGCCCCGCCGTGGATGTTGGTGGTGGCCGGGTCGAGACCGAGTTCGCGGATGCACGCGACCGCTTGGCTTGCAAACGCCTCGTTGAGCTCCACGCGGTCGATCTGCGCGGCGGAGAGTCCGGTACGGGCGAGCAGCTTGGTGATCGCAGGGATCGGGCCGATTCCCATCACGGACGGGTCGACGCCTGCGACCGAGGTGGCGACGATCCGCGCGAGCGGCGCGAGGCCGAGCGAACGCGCGCGTCCCGCCTCCATCACGAGCAGCGCGGCGGCACCGTCGTTGATCCCCGAGGCGTTCCCCGCAGTGACACTCCCTCCGTCGGCGAAGGCGGGCTTCAGCTTCGCGAGGCTCGCCGCGTCCGTCTCCGGCCGCGGGTGCTCGTCGCGATCGACGACGATCGGATCGCCCTTCCGTTGCGGAATGCGCACGGGAACGATCTCCTCTGCGTGGATGCCGCGCGTCGCCGCCGCAGCAGCACGGCGCTGCGACTCGAGGGCGAAGGCGTCCTGCTCTTCGCGCGTGACGCGCCATCGGGCCGCAACGCGCTCGGCGGTCTCACCGAGCGAGATCGCCGGATACTTCGCGTCGAGACGCGGATTGACGAAGCGCCAGCCGATCGTCGTGTCGACCAGCTCGCGGTTGCCGCGCTCATAGGCCGACTCCGGCTTCAGCGTCACGAGCGGCGCGCGACTCATGCTCTCCACTCCGCCGGCGATCACGACGTCGGCATCGCCCACCGCGATCGCCTGGGCGGCGCTCGCCACGGCCTGCAGTCCCGAGCCGCAGAGTCGGTTCACGGTCTGGCCGGCAACCTCCACCGGGAGGCCGGCGAGGAGGAGGGCCATGCGCGCAACGTTGCGGTTGTCTTCGCCGG
>CAWULR010000102.1:0-2749 GCA_963923845.1 uncultured bacterium | reverse complement strand
CCGGCAACGATCTTGACCAACGCCGACCTCGAGAAGATCGTCGAGACGAGCGACGAGTGGATCACGACGCGGACGGGCATCCGCGAGCGGCGCATCGCCGCGCACGGCGAGACGACCGCGTCGATGGCGGCGATCGCCGCGGCCCGCGCCCTCGCCGTTGCGGGGATCGGCGCCGATGAGATCGACCTGATCGTCGTCGCCACGCTGACGCCGGATCACCTGATGCCGAGCACCGCGGTGCTCGTGAAAGGGGCGATCGGCAGCACGCGCGCCGCGGCCTTCGACCTCTCCGCCGCCTGCTCGGGATTCGCGTACGCCTACGCCGTCGCCCACGGGTTCATCACCGCCGGACTGGGAACGCGCGCGCTCGTCATCGGCGCCGAGACGCTCTCGCGCTCTGTCGACTGGAGCGATCGCGCCACGTGCGTCCTCTTCGGCGACGGCGCCGGTGCCATCGTGTTGGAGGCGCTCGAGCTTCCCTCCGGCCAGGATGGAACGACGCGCCCGGGGACGCTCAGCTTCGAGCTCTCCGCCGATCCGAGCGGAGCGTACGCGCTCTGGATTCCCGGCGGCGCCGGGAGCGACGCCGATCCGTTGATCAAGATGGATGGCGCGAAGACGTACGTCTACGCCACGCGCACGATGGCGGCGGTCGCCACGGCGGCGATCGAGCGTGCCGGCCTCACCCCGTCGCAGGTGAATCTGGTCATCCCGCATCAGGCGAACATCCGGATCATCGAACACGTCTCCAAGGCGATCGAGTATCCGATGGAGCAGATCTTCGTGAACCTGGACAGGTACGGGAACACGTCGGCGGCGAGCATCCCGATCGCCCTCTCCGAGGCGGTCGCCGCCGGACGGCTGAAGCCCGGCGACGTCTTCTGCACCGTGGCGTTCGGCGGGGGCTACACCTCGGGCGCCTTCGTCACCCGCTGGGATGCGGATCCCGCCCACGGCGCACGCGCCGCACGCGTCGATCGCACCACCATCGTCGTGCACCGACCCGAGGGCGGCGCCAAGGCGGATGCCGTCCCCGCAGCGCTTCGTGCGCACCTGGACGGACGCCGCGGCTGACGGCAGACTGAGAGGCTGAGTGCGTCGGCGCTCGGCAGAGGAGAGGGGGACGACATGTTCGATCTGACGGGCAATGCGGCAATCGTGACGGGTGGTGCGCGCGGCATCGGTCGCGCCATCGCACTCGCGCTCGCCGAAGCCGGCGCCGACGTGCTGATCACCTACAAGGGGAACGCCGCCGCGGCCGATGCCGTCGTCGCCGAGATCGCAGCGAAGGGTCGCACCGGCGTCTCGCTCAAGGCGGATGCGGCCGATCCGGATTCGGCCGCCGCCGTCGTCGCACAGGCGATGGAGCGCTTCGGCAAGGTGGACCTGCTCGTGAACAATGCGGGGATCACGCGCGACACGCTGATCATGCGCATGAGCGCGGAGCAGTGGCGCGAGGTGCTCGACACGAATCTCTCGGGGGCCTTCTACATGACGAAGGCGGTGGTGAAGGAGATGCTGCGCGCCAAGAGCGGGCGCATCATCAACATCACGAGTGTCTCCGGCCAGGCGGGGAATGCCGGCCAGGCGAACTACAGCTCGGCGAAGGCGGGGATGATCGGCCTCACCAAGGCGACCGCCCGCGAGGTCGCGAGCCGCGGCATCACCGTGAATGCCGTCGCGCCGGGCTTCATCACGACCGAACTCACCGCCGATCTGCCTGATGCGATCAAAGAGGGCGTGAAGGCGCAGACACCGCTCGGACGCTTCGGCGAGCCGCAGGAGATCGCCGCCGCGGTGGTCTACCTGGCGTCGCGCGAGGCGTCGTACGTCACCGGCCAGGTGCTCGGAGTGGACGGCGGACTGGTGATGATGTGACGCCCGCGGGAGGCCGCGGCGCGCCGCACCTGGTCGCACTCGCGCTCCTCGCCGGGATCGTCGCGGTCACCGGAACGTGGGCCGGTCTCGGACCGATCGGCCGTCCCACCATGGCGGCGCGCGCGGTCGAGGCGATCCAAGAGTCGGCACCGCTCGACGACTCGCTGCTCGGCAGCGACGGTCGGTACACGCTCCTCTTCCTCGGCAGCGACAAGCGCTGCCGGAGGATCCACTCGCCGAAGGGAGCCGAGCGGTGCAGCAGTCTCGAGCCCCAGGTCGCTGCGGCGAGCGCCGACGGCGCGCCGGCGAGCGCGCTCTATCCGTATCTCTGGTCTCCCGCCGCCGATGCCGCGCTCGATGCGCCGCACAACAGCGCCGGCACCGAGCGCACCGACGTGATGACGCTCCTCACCGTGAACCCGGCGACGGGCGAAGCGGCGGCGCTGAGCATTCCCCGCGACATGGAGAACTTCCCGCTGAAGCCCTCGCTCGCGGGCTCGTTCTGTCGTCCGGGTCGCACTCGTTTCAACAGCAAGGTGAACGCGCTCTTCGTGTATGCGCAGCTCTGCATGAAGGCGACGCCGAAGCTCCACGCCTGGGAGCGATCCGCGCTCGCCGCAGAGCGGGTGCGCGAGAACCTCGCCTACGCCTTCGACATCGAGATCGACGACTGGGTCCTCGCCACCTTCGGTGCCGCCGACATCTTGGGCGCCCGACTCGACGCGCTCGCCCCCGGACAGACGCTCGTCCACCTCGATGACAAGAGTCGCTTCGCCTCCTGCCGCACGAACCGCCTCCGCACGGGGAGCGCGATGAGCTACGACGACATCAACATCTGGTCGAACGCCAAGTACGGCGACCTGCTCTTCCT
>CAWULR010000101.1:0-2832 GCA_963923845.1 uncultured bacterium | reverse complement strand
GTTCGGGGCGATCGAGATAGAGGCCGGAGCTCTTGATGTACTCCGCCACGGCACTCGGCACGAGGTAGCGAAGCGACCGACCGCGCGCGGCGAGGGCCCTGAGTTCTCGGCTGGCGTGGGACAGGTGGAAGCCGTCGAGATAGAGGAATCGGTCTTCGCGTCCGGGGAAGTGACGCGTCAGCCATGCACGATCCGGCGTCGGCGTTCCCGGTCGCGGAAGCGCCGCCACGCGAGCCAGGTCGAGGATGCCCGTCGGATCTTCCCACTCGTGGAAGCCGAGCAGCGACTCGACCGAAAGGATCAGGTAGAGCTCGTGCGACCGTCCCGGTCCCGCACTGGCGGCGAGCTCGCGAAGCGTATCGATCGTGTACGAGAGCCCGGGACGATCGAGCTCGGCGCGACTCAGTTCGAAGCTCGGATTGCCCGCGATTGCCAGCTGCACCATCGTGCAGCGGGTCTCTGCGTCCGTGACGCGATCGTTCACCTTGTGCGGAGGACGCGCGGCGGGGACGAAGAGCACGCGATCGAGCGTCAGAAGATCGCAGGCGGCCTGTCCGAGCGCGAGGTGTCCGTCGTGGATCGGGTCGAAAGTCCCGCCGAGGACGCCGATCTTGCTCACCCTCTCCCCTCCGAGCTGCCGTTCACCGCCTCTTCCAACGTCTCGCCGAGCTCTTCAAGGTCGAGCTCTTCCAGGTCGAGGTTGGCTGCCGCTGCTGCATCTGCGGCATCCGCCGCCCTGAGCAGGCCGCTGTCGTCTGGATCTTCCCACTCCAAGGCGAGGTCGCCGATGAGGACGGAGTCTCCCGAGCGGCATCCCGCCGTGCGGAGTGCCGCCTCGATCCCCTGGCGCTTCAGTTCGCGATGGAACCGCTCGGCAGATTCGTCGCGACCGAAGTCGGTCTGATGCGCGAGTCGCTCGATCGCCTTGCCGCGCACCCTGAACGAGGACCCCTCGCGGCTGATGTCGAATCCGGTGCGGGCCACCGGATCGATGCGGTGCACCACGACGCCCGCCGGTTCGGTCGGGAGCGAGAGCGTCTCGGCGTCGGGGAGAAGTCGCGCCAGCTCCTTCCGAAGGGCACCCACGCCCTCGCCGTTCGTGCCGCCGAGTGCCGAACAGGCGACGCTGCCGAGACCCATCGCCGAGAGTTGGGCGCTCAGTTCACCGAGCCGCTCTCGGACGCCGGGCCGGTCGATCTTGTTCAAGACGATGAGCGTCGTCTTCTCGAGAAGCGCTGGGTTGTGCGCCGACAGCTCGTCGCGAATGATCTCCACGTCGCGCAACGGGTCCGGCGCGGAGGCATCGACCACGTGGACCAGGATGCGCGTCCGCGAAGCGTGGCGCAGGAAGGCGAAGCCGAGTCCCGCACCCATCGATGCACCCTCGATGAGTCCGGGGAGGTCGGCGACAGTCGGACGGCGGCCGTCTTCGACGCCGAGCTCGAGGACGCCGAGGTTCGGTTCGAGCGTGGTGAACGGATAGTCGCCGATCTTCGGCTGCGCCGCGGTCAGTGCTGCGAGCGTGGTGGACTTCCCAGCGTTCGGCAGGCCGACGAGCCCGACGTCGGCGATCAGTCGCAGTTCGAAGCGCACCGAGCGGACCTCGCCCGGCTCCCCCTTCTGCGCGTGGCGCGGCGCCTGGTTGGTCGATGTCGCGAAGTGGGCGTTCCCGAGTCCGCCACGCCCGCCGCGGGCGATCATGACGCGCTGCTCGCGCGAGACGATGTCGGCGATCAGGTCGCCGCTTGCGGCGTCGAAGATCGCCGTGCCCGGCGGGACTCCGATCTCGAGATCCTTGCCGGCCTTGCCGTGAGATCGCTTGTTCCCGCCGTTGCCGCCATCGCCGGCGCTGAGTCGTCGCTTCTGTTCGAAGTCGCGCAGCGTGGTCTGACCGGCGTCGACGCCGACGAAGATGCTGCCGCCGCGCCCCCCGTCGCCGCCATCGGGACCGCCGCGGGGAACGTGAGACTCGCGGCGCATCGTGGATGCACCGTCGCCCCCCTTGCCGGCGGCGAGATGGAGATCGACGACGTCGAGAAACACGCGCGCTACGGCAGGAACCGCGCCGGGTTGTAGAAGGTCGAGCCGCTCGCCAGCGGATATCCGCGCGACACGGAGAAGTGAAGGTGCGGTCCCGTGGTGCAGCCAGAGTCGCCGATCTTGCCGATCTGCTGGCCGCGCGAGATCTTCTGCCCGGGAGAGACCAGGATCTTGGACATGTGGTAGTAGCCCGTGTAGAGATTCGAACCGACGGCGATCACCACCTGGTTTCCGCCGCAGTTGTTGTACCAACCGGTGCGCACCACGACACCGGCGGCGGCGGCGATGATCGGCGCACCGACAGCTTGAGCAATGTCCATCCCATCGTGCCCGCGGAAGAAGCCGCGCACGAAACGACCGCCTGGGACCGGATACCTGAAGGTCATCCCGTTGTAGACGGCCGGCAACGGACCGTTGTACGCGTACGACTGGCCGGAGGCGGCATACGTCGGCAGCGCAGGACCGCGGCCGCCGGGGAGGACGAGCACCATGCCGAGCACGACGTCTGCGGAGCGCAGTGCGTTGTAGGCGATGATCTTCGCCTGCGGAATGTGCGCCGACGAGGCGATCGACTTCATCGTCTCGTGCTCTGCGACCACATGCACATAGCCTTTCACGTCGGGAATCTTCAGTCGCTTTCCCGCAGGCGGATTGCTCGTCGAGATGAGGCGGTTCGACCAGACCACATCCATGATGCCGATGTCGTAGAGCTTTGCGATCTGTGCCAGCGTCTGGCCCTTCTGGACGATGTGGATGCTGACGTGTTCTCGGCCGTCTGGAATGCTCAGATCG
>CAWULR010000100.1:0-2872 GCA_963923845.1 uncultured bacterium | reverse complement strand
GTTTCCGTCACATTCACGTTCACTCGTTTGATGAAGGAACGCCAATCCTGAGCGTGTGTTCTGATTATTGTTCACATCTAGTTGACAAGAGGAAGCGCACCGTACGGTCAAGGTGTAAGACTAGGGAGATGAAGTCGTCGACACGCGTCACCAAGGGTCGGATCGTTGCGGAGCCCGGGGCGCAGCTTGCGCCGATGGAGTTCCCGCTCGGCGATTGGATCCCAGGGCGTCGCCGCATTCCGAGCCAGGAGCGATCGCAGCGGACACGCCGGCAGATCTTGGCCGCCGCCGAGGCGCTCGCAAAGAGCGAAGGGGTCGGCAACGTCAGCATGCAGATGATCGCCGCGAAGGCGAAGATCGCCGCGGGCACCGCCTACCAGTTCTTCGACGATCGCGACGCGATCTTCTCCGAGATCTACGAGGAGTGGGTCAACGTCTGGTGGCCCGCGCTGATGAAGCATTCGAGCACGCCGTGGACCGAGGCGAACTGGCAGGAGCAGCTCCACGGGCTGGTCGTGGGCATGGGCAAGATCCACTTCGAGACCTCCGTACGGTGGGACATCATCACGTACATCAACTCGACGAAGCAGGGTCGTTACGCGATCCGAAAGCTCCTCGAGGCGAACATCGATCGATACATGCAGTGGGCCGGCCCGCTCTTCCGCGCGCGTGGCTATAGCGCCGCCGAGACGCGCGCGATCTGCGGACTGCTGGTGCGCACGATTCGCGGGCACTGGGTCTACGGCGTGCACTCTCCGGGAGAAATGCGCGAGCTGGTCCGTGCGGCCGAAGACGGCATGCGCGCGATCGTCGAGGTGAAGCTCACTCGCGCGAGCAGGCCGCGCTCGATCAGCGGAAAGAGCCTCTAGGCCGCGACCCCGCTGAGGCCCGCCATGCGGGAGCGATAGGCGCCGAGATAGAGCAGCAGGCCGACCACCGCCAGCGCACCTCGCTCGGCGAAGCCGGCGCCTCCGCCCAAGAATCCGCCGACGAAGCCTGCGCCGATGAAGAGCGCGGTGTGCAGGAGCAACCGTCGCGGTCGCGAGAGCCGAGAGCCGACGTAGAGGAGGCTCCCCGCGGCGAGCAGGGCGAAGATCGGATGCAGACGACCCGGCACGCTGACCACGCTCCAACCAGGATCTGTTGGGAAGACGACGACGCCGATCACCGCAATCGCGCCGACCACGAGTCCGCGCAGGACGCCACGGAACGTCGTGCCTGGCGCACCGCCCGAGCTTCGCTCGCGCAGGCGTACGAAGAGGAGCAGCACGACCGCGAAGAGCGCGGCGAGCCCCGTATGGAAGAGCCATGAGGCCCTCCCGAGCGCGTGTTCGGAGGCGGCGTAGATGCGGGCGTCGAGCGTTGGGTCGAGCAGGTCGCAGCCGAGGATGGCGCCGGCACCGACGACGACGAGGAGCTCTGCGGCGCGACCGCGCGCAAGGCGCAGGAGAGCGTGCGGTGTGCGGAACGTGGACATGCACACATAGTAGCGGCGACGCGCCATAATCGCCGCATGATCCTTCCCGAACCACGTGACCGTTTTCGCGGCAGGCTGCCGAAGCGCTGGGTCGCGATCGACTTCGAGACGACCGGCATCTGGAGCCGAGATCCCGACGTCGCCGTGATCGAGATCGGACTGATCACCTTCGAGGGCGATCGCGAGATCGCCGCGTGGTCCACGCTCGTCAAGTCGGGGACGCCGGTGAGCGACTTCATCGCCGACCTGACGGGCATCACGCAGGCGATGGTCGACGCGGATGGGATCGACGTCGACGAGGCGGGTGATGCGCTCGCTGAGCGACTCGCCGGCGCCGAACTCGTGATCGCGCACAACATGGCCTTCGACATCAACGGGCTCGACTGGCTCGGCATCGAGCTCGGGCGCGACCAGCACACCTTCTGCACCATGAAGGGGCTCACCGCCCCGGATCAGAAGTGGCCCCGCCTGGAGGAGGTGGTGGCCGAGTTCCGCATCAAGGTCGAGGGACCGGCGCACCGCGCCGAAAGCGACGCGCGGACGGCTGGACGCGTCTTCGTCGAGATGGTGCGCCGCGGCTACTGACCGCGCCGGGCCGTGTCAGGCACTTGACACAGGTGAAAACTAGGGTAGGGTTGCCGATCCCCGCACGGCGTTGCCGTGCGGGCGTGCCGAGCGAAAGGAGCCCAATGAGTCAACTCTCCAGCAGAATCCGTGCCGACGTCCCACGGCGTCGACGACCGTACCGCGCCCGCCTGATGAGCGTCTACGTGGCGGGCGCAACCGCCTACTGCGCCTGGGCGTACCCCAGCGAGCGACTCGTGATCACGACCGCGCCGATGGGTCCGGAGATCGTCGCGCTGATCGAGCAGCTCGACACGAATGACGCCGTCTATCTCGAAGAGGGCGCGACCGAAGTCGAGGAGATCGACTTCGCCGCCTCGTTTGGCGCGTATGTACCTGACGGCGCAAAGAGCACGCCGCAACCTGCGGCCGTGCCGCCATCGACGCCGCGCGCCTTCGGCGCTGCCCTGAGCGCGCGCAGCAAGGCGCGCAAGAAGATCTCGTAGCGGCACCGCGCGCTCGGCCGCGCTGAGCGCGGTCGCGCGCACCATGACTCCGCGCAAGAAGAAGCCCCGCCCTCTCGGGCGGGGCTTCTCTCGTTCAGCGACGAGTGCGCCGCGGTGACGCGACGCGAGTCGACTTACTTGGTGTTGGTGCCGAAGATGCTCCAACCGGTCGAGGCGGCAGGAGCCGCAGCGGCCTTCGTGGACGACTTCTTCTTGGACGACTTCTTCTTGGCAACCTTCTTGACCGCCTTCTTCACGGCCTTCTTGGCGACCTTCTTCGAAGCGGCCTTCTTGGCAACCTTCTTGACCGCCTTCTTCACGGCCT
>CAWULR010000099.1:0-2935 GCA_963923845.1 uncultured bacterium | reverse complement strand
GCGTTCGACGACTGGCTCAACGCACGGTCGGGGGTCGGCATCTCGGCGCGCCAGAAGCTCCTCTGGCAGATCGTCGTCTCCGTGATCTCGGCGGTCTACATCCAGCAGCACTTCGCCTTCGCGTCGCTCGTCGTTCCGCTCGTGGGCGAGGTTCCGATCGCTCCGATCCTGTGGATTGCCGTCGCCGTGGTCGCGATCGTCGCCACGAGCAACGGCGTCAATCTCACCGATGGCCTCGACGGCCTCTCGGGCGGCACGATGGTCTTCGCCTGGATCAGCTACATGGTGATCGCGCTGTTGAACGCGCCCGGTCAGCTCAATGTCGCCATCATCTGCGCCCTGATCGCCGGCGCGCTCGTCGGCTTTCTCTGGTTCAACATCCATCCGGCGAGCGTGATCATCGGCGACACCGGAGCGCTCGGCTTCGGCGCCGCACTCGCCGTGACCGGGCTCGTCACCGGCCACATCCTGCTCCTTCCGCTGATCGGCATCATCTTCGTGGTGGAGACCGGATCGGTGATCGTGCAGGTGGCGAGCGTGAAGCTGACCGGGCGCAGGATCTTCCTCTTCACTCCGATCCACCATCACTTCGAGCGGCTCGGCTGGGCCGAGACGCAGATCACCTTCCGCTTCTGGGTGATCGGCGCCATCGGCGGAATCCTCGGCATCGTCGTCTTCCTCGCCACTCGCAGCGTCGGGGCATGATGGAGAGCGGCGCGCTCTCGCTGAGAGATCTGAGCGCCGCCGCTGTCGTGGCGGGGAGCCTGCACGGTCGGCGAGTCGTGGTGCTCGGCGCTGGGCGCACCGGGCAGGCCGCGGCCGAGTTCGCGGCGGCGCACGGAGCGACCGTCACGCTGCACGACAGTGCCGAGGCGGAGAAGCTCCAGTCGGCCGTCGACCGCTTCTCGGCGAGCACGGTCGCACTCGCCTTCGGCGCTGGAGCTCCGCTCGCGCCGCTCCTCTCGGATGCCGATCTGGTGGTGCACAGCCCCTCCGTGACGCTCGGCTTCCCTTCGGTGAACGAGGCGGTCGCAGGTCCGCTGCGCGAGTTTGCGGCGCGTGCGATCGGACCGGACGGCAGCGAGTCGGCGCGCGGAGCGCTGCTCATCAGCGAGCCGGAGTGGACGCTGCGGCTTCTCGGAGCGCGCTGGCGTATCGGAATCACGGGGACCAAGGGGAAGACCACGACGAGCAACCTGATCGCCGCGATCCTCGCCGCGGATCCGTCGAGTCCCGTGGAGCTCGGCGGCAACAACGGCGTCCCGTTGATCGGAACGGCGATCGGCCTCGACGAGCGCGCTCGCATCGTGATGGAGCTCTCGGAACTGCAGCTGCCGACACTCGTCAGCAGCGTCGATGTCGCGGTGTACACCAACATCACGGTGGACCATCTCGATCGACACGGGAGCATCGAGGGCTATCGTCGGGTGAAGCGGCGACTGGCCGATCTCGTCGACCCAGAGGGGAGCCTCGTCGTCAACCTGGACGATCCGGTGACGGCGGGACTTGCCGGGCTTGGCCGGGTCACGACGGTGGGATATCGCCGCGATCGCCCCGTCCCGGGAGGCGTGGGGGTCGTCGACGGTTGGATCGTCGGGGCGGGGGTGCCGCGCGCCGCACGGTTCGGCGGGGGCGTGGCGGCGACCGGGCCAGGTGGGCGGATCATGCCGGTCGACGAGATTGCACTGCCCGGGGACCACAGCATCAGCAACGTCCTGGCGGCGATCGGCGCGGGCCTCGTGGCCGGTGTCGCACCGGATGCGATTCGCACTGCTGTCGCCGGCTTCCGAGGCATTCCGCATCGACTCGAAACCGTCGCCGTGCTCGATGGGATCCGATACGTCAACGATGCGCAGGCAACGCAGCCCGACGCGGTCGCCGCGGCGGTCCGCAGCTTCCGCGCGCCGCTCGTCTTGCTCGCTGGGGGCCGGAGCAAGGGCCTCGATCTCAGCGGTCTCGCCCCGATCGTCGCCGCGCGATGCGGCGGGGCGGTGCTGTTCGGCGAGCTTGCCGAAGAGCTCGAGCGCCTCTTCCGATCGGCCGGCCTTTCGCGCATCCAACGAGCGACCAGCATTCCAGATGCCGTTGCGCGCGGCGGCGCCATGGCTCGCGAGCTTCTCGACGGTGCAACGGTCGACGCATCGTCCACGGCCGCCGCTTCTGCGGCCTCCGCGGCGGCAGGGCTGCATCAGAGCGAAGCCAGGGCCACAGTGCTGCTCAGCCCGATCGGTTCGTCGTTCGACATGTTCAACAATCCGTTCGGTGCACGAGGCGAGGCCTTCCGCGCGGCGGTGCTCGCGCTTCCAGCGGACCGTCGGTCATGAGCCGAGTCGTACGTCGCGTCGTCGGACTGCACGGCAACGGCGCACGACTCTCGCCCCGTTCATCGCCGCGGCGCGAGGCGCGCCAGGGAGGCGCGGCTCAGCGCGCCGTTGCGTCGATCCTTCGGGTACAACGTCCGCCCGAGGACCAGTGGATCCTGCTCCCCGCGCTCTTCCTCGTTGCGCTCGGAATCTTGATGGTCTTCTCTTCGTCGGCACTCAACTCTCTCGCAACAAACAACGATCCGTACTTCATGGGCTGGAAGCAGGCGCTGTTCGCCGGATGCGGCCTTGGCGCAATGGCACTCCTCTCGCAGTTGGACTATCGACGCTGGCGGTCCCTCTCCACGCCGTTCCTCTTCCTTGCGATCGGACTCCTCTGCGCCGTGATGGTCCTGCCGACCGAGCAGGGGTTCCATCGCGCCATCTCTGTCGGTCCGATCAGCATCCATGCCGCCGAGGTGGCAAAGCTTGCCCTGGTCCTCTTCCTCGCCGACTTCCTCTCGCGTCGAGGCCATGCGCTTGCCGAGCCCAGCACGCTTGTTCCCGCCCTCGCGGCGATCGCGCTCTGCTTCGCGCTCGTATTGATCGAACCCGATCTCGGCACGGCGACG
>CAWULR010000098.1:0-2937 GCA_963923845.1 uncultured bacterium | reverse complement strand
CAGCTCCCGCACCGTTCGCACCGGACGATGGGTAAGCCTCTACGACAACCTGACCTGGACCGACGCATCCGATGTCGACATCGATCATGTCGTCGCACTCAACGAGGCGTGGAAGTCCGGCGCCTATCTCTGGTCGAGTGCGCGCAGGATCGCCTACGCCAACGATCTCGGCGTCTCGTGGGCGCTCCGCGCAGTGACGGACAACGTCAACATGTCGAAAGGAGATCGCGATCCGTCGAGTTGGTTGCCACCGTATCGCGCCGCGATCTGCACCTATCTTGCCGGCTGGGTCGCCGTGAAACTGCGCTGGAAGCTGAGCGTGGACGCCGCCGAGAAGTCGAGCATCGCATCGTCGTGGCGTTCGGCGGGGTGCGCCAGCCGCTCGCGTCCTCCTACCGTCGATGTGCGCCCCGCACCGTAGCGAACGCGCAGGACGCGTCTAGAGTCCGAGCGTCGGCTTTCCGCCCTCGTCGCCGCCCTTTTTCTTGCGGCGCTTCCCCTTGGAACCCGTGTCGTCGTTTTTGGTGGACGCGGGCGCTGCGGGACGATCCGGGAGTCCGTAGGTGACGCGCTTGATGAGCGGCCTGCCGTCTTTCGACTTTGCGCGCGCCTGCGCCACGGCGGCAGACGGTGCGTACTCTGACGGCGTCGGTGGCATCTCGGTCCTGCGCCGAGGTCCGGAAGGCGGCGGTCGACGGACGACGACCACGCCGGCCGGCGTCCCGCGGAGTTCGCGGACGCTCTCGTTCGGCTGTGCGCGATATGCGGCCGCCCAGACGAGCGCAACGGCGGCGGGCGCGAGCAGGAGTCGCTCGTCGGTCCCGCTGAAGCCCACGGCCAGCGCGCCGAGCGTGACGATGCACGCCAACAGGAAGAGGGGTCGCCGCAGCGGCGGAACGCTCTGCAGCCGAGGGTCAGCCATGCGCCGATTCTACGGCTTGGCGATGTGGAAACGCGCCACATTCGGCAGCGGCTGGTGCGCCCGACAGGATTCGAACCTGCGACCTTCTCCTTCGGAGGGAGACACTCTGATCCCCTGAGCTACGGGCGCGAGGGAGGAAGGATAGCGGGGCGGGACGGACGGTGAAAATAGATCAGGTGACCCCCCGTGAAGGGAGCCACCTGAAGCCGGTCCGCTTTTAGAACGAACAAGTCAGTTCCGCAGCTACGCTCGAAGAGCATCTATCACGTCGCCTAAAGCGACTACCCTAACCCACCTACCCATGACCTTCGAACAAGAACAGCTGCGCTCAGGATAGCGCGCTCGGAGGCCGAATCCAACCCCCTACTTCCGCGCCGCCGCGTGCTCGTGGCGGGACCGAACGGTCGCTCAGCGGATGCTGACCGACCTCATTGTTACAGGCTCGATCGGGCGGTCGCCGGGGCCGCAGGGGGCGGCGGCGATCGCATCGACGACGCCGAGTCCCGAGACCACCTGGCCGAAGATCGTGTAGTTCGGCGGCAGCTGCGGCAGATCGGCGAGGCAGATGAAGAACTGGCTGCCGTTGGTGTTCGGTCCGGCGTTCGCCATGGCGACGGTGCCGCGTGCGTAGCCCATCGTCACCTTCTCGTCGGCGAAGGTGTAGCCGGGGCCGCCCGTCCCGGTCCCGGTCGGGTCGCCCCCTTGGATCACGAACCCCGGTACCACCCGATGGAAGATCACGCCGTCGTAGAAGCCCTTCGAGGCCAGGGTGACGAAGTTCGCTGCCGTCTTCGGCGCTTCGTCGTCGAGCAGCTCGAATTCGATGGTGCCGAGTGTCGTCTCGATGACCGCAGTCGCCATGGTCTCCTCGCTTCTGCGGCCGCGCCGCCTGGTGCCGGAATCTACCGGCGCGCCGGCTCCTGGCCGTGCGTCGTCAGAGTCTACTCGTTGGCGCGTGTCACGGTGCAGGCGTGCTCACGGTCATGTGCACGATCGTGACCGGGACGACGGGACGATCGTCGGCATCTCGTTCGACCGCGGCGATCGCGTCGACGACATCCATCCCGGCGGTGACCTCACCGAGGATCGCGTAGGTCCGCGCGCTCTCGAGGGGTCCCTGTGCGCCGTCATCCAGGACGATGAAGAACTGGCTCCCCTGGGAGTTCGGTGCCGCCGTGCGCGCCATCGCCAAGACACCCCGGCGATACTCGCCCAGCACCGGCTCGTCGCTGATGCTGTACCCGGGCCCGCCCATGCCGGTTCCCGTCGGATCTCCGCCTTGGATGACGAACGGAGTGCCGTCCTGCATGTAGGCGATGCGATGGAAGATGACGTTGTCGTAGAAGCCGCACTCGGCGAGCGCGACGAAGTTGCCGACCGCGATCGGCGAGAGATCGGCCTCGAGGAGCAGCGTGATGTCGCCCATCGAGGTGCTCATCGTGATCTCGCGCTGCTCGCCTGCAGCGAGCGCCGGCGGTTGCGAGGTGGGGCATCCGCCGCTCGTCGGCGGGAGGGGGGACATGCTGGTGACAGCACCCGACTCCGACGATCCGCACGCTGCTGTCGACAGCAGCACCGCGAGCGACAGGGCGGCGACGTTCGAGAAGTTCTTCATGTCCACACTATAGGCACTGGCGCGATCGGGGCACTATTGCGATTGGGCGGCGGCGCGTTGCGCCTCCTCGAAGTCGATCGCACCGGAGAGCAGCGCCTCGCCGAGGATGAGCGAGCCGACACCCGCATCGCGAAGTCGCCGCACACCGTCGAGGTCGGTCACGCCACCGGCGACGCTCAGCTCCACTCCGGCGTGGCGGTGTGCGAGGTCGGCGATCGCACTCGCTTCGCGCGCGTTGCCACCGTGGCTGAGCAGCGCGCGGTGGATCCCTGCGGCGTTCAGCTGCTCGAGGAGGTCGTCGATCGTCGGGCGCACGGCGCGTTTCCACGGAAACTCGGCGAGACGCTCGGGACGAGGGTCCAGGCCGACGGCGAGCCACTCGCCCGCGGCGGCGGCGCAG
>CAWULR010000097.1:0-3068 GCA_963923845.1 uncultured bacterium | reverse complement strand
CGAGGAGGACCGAGGGGTTCGTTGGCTTGGCCATGCGCGGATGGTAGCGGCTGGGAGGGGGCAGCCTGAAAGGCCCGCGCGCAGCGCGCGAACAAACGTGACGGGCGGGATAACCGCATCCGACACCTCACCAGAGCGCGCTCCGCCGGGCACCACACGACCGATGGTTTCGCGTCGGGGGGCAAGATACGTCGCGTGTGCAGTTCGGATCGAGATCGCATCGGGCGACGATGGATCGATCAGCGCGATGACGGTTCCGTCTCGATCGGTTCTCGCCACGAGTCCGTTGCGTTCGGCGAGTCGCTCCAGCGTCGATGGCGCGGGATGACCATACGAGTTGCCACGGCCCACGGAGACGATCGAGATCCGTGGGTCGGCTGCCTGGAGCAGCGCTCGGCTCGCTGAGGTTGCACTGCCGTGGTGCGGCGATTTCAAGAGGTCGACGGGGGTCGACAGCCGCGCCGCGATCGTTCGATCGAGGTCGGCTTCGATGTCCCCGGTGAAGAGCGCCGAAAAGCCGGGGATGTCCAGGCGCAAGACAATGGAACGGTCGTTGAGCGCGCGTCCTCCGTTCTCGGGCGCTCGCGACAGAGCCTGGATATCGGGCCAGAGTACCTCCAGCCTCGCGCCGCCGAACATGAACGCGCTCCCTGTCGACACGCTGTGATACTGCGCTCGCCTCGATTGGAGGAGTTCGTTCCAACTCGCAGATGCCGGGCCCCCACCTCGGACTTCGGCACCGACAACCGAAGCGACGCGATACCGATCGATCAGCCGTGGGAGCCCTGCGAGGTGATCCTCGTGAGGGTGGCTGGCAATGAGCAGGTCGATTCTCCTGTCCCATGGCGGAATGATCTGATCGAGCTCTGTGCTGAGTCTCGCCGGATCTGGTCCTCCGTCGATGAGCATTCGGAGCCCGTGGTACTCCACCAAGATCGCATCACCCTGACCAACGTCCAGCACGGCGATCCGTAGGATTCCGTTTGGCGCAGCGCCGTTTGCCGCGGTGAGGCAGCTGCCCGCCACGATGCAGGCTCCGATGATGGCCTGTATTCGTGTGCCGATCGGCTTCTGCTCTGGGTGTGGAGCGACATCCTGGACGTTCGTGGTCGGCCGCAGCAGGAGTCCGATCCCGATGATGCCGAGCGCGCATCCGATGGTGAGCGACGCGGCGCGAGGCACGACGAGATCGACGCCAGGCAGCGTGGCGCCGAGCTGTGCGATCTGCGCGACGGCTCCGAAGAGCGCAGCTGCCGGCAGGGCGAGGAGACTCGGTACGAACTGAAGTGCCGGCGGCGCGACGGACGCTGCCTCACCGGCGGCGACGGCGACGAGCGCGGCGGCAGTGGCGGGTGCGATGAGCGGTGCGATCAGCAGCGTGAGCGGAATCGACCAGAGCGCGACTCGTCCAAAGAGCGCGACGACGAGACCCAGCGTTGCCGCCTGCGCTGCAAGGCTCACGGCAACGTCTCCCGCGAGCAGGTTCCAAGGCCTTCGCAGCGGCGTTGGCAGTCTCGTGCCGAACGCCAGCGCCGATGCCGTCCACCCTTCGCTCTTTGCCAGCAGGCCCGCGGTGGCCAGGGCGGAGAGACGAAACCCGGCGTCGAAGGCGATCGAGGGGTCGACGATCAGGAGCGCCAGCGTGGCATGAGAAAGGGCTGCGGCCCCGGCTCCCTTTCTGCCGGTTGTCGCCGCAAGCAGGGCGGCGGCGCTCATCACGCTCGCTCGGATCACGCTTGCGCTGGCACCGGCGAACAGTCCGTAGAGGAGCGCGATGACGATGAGAGAGATGCGGCGTCTCTTGAGCGCGACCCTGCGAAGCGCTCGGTCGGCAACCGCCATCGTGATCGCCACATTCCATCCAGATAGCGCGACAACGTGCCCAAGGCCAGTGGCAGTGAATGCGTCGGCGAGCCGTTCGTCGACCCGTTCGCGAAGACCGACCACGATCGCGGCCGCCAGCCCACCGGCAGGTGCCGGAATCGATCGTTCGATGTCGTCGCCGACTCGTGCGCGGAGCGATTCGAGTGGGCTCCCACGACGGAGTACGGTCACCTGGTAGCTCCTCGCCGACGCTTCGATTCCGCGGATACGTAGGCGTTCTTGCGCCTCCGGTGCCAGAGCGCGGAACTCGAGATCTGCACGCACACGATCGCCGACGCGAACCTGCGGGTTTGGCGGCGCTTCGACAACGACGCGCACTCCGCCTGTGTCCAAGACGAAGCGCTGAGTTCCGCGGAGCGGGGCGAGCAGCGACTTCACCTCGCCGTGCACCTCGATCTGTTGAGGTTCAGAGGCGGCTGGCGCGCCAGGAGGAGGGAGTGGCAACCCGCCGATCAGGATCCGTGCGGAGACCACGAAGACGCCGAGTGCCGCCGCTCGAAGCGTGTGAGCCGAATCAGTTCGAAAGCCGACGATCAGGGCGAGTGAAAGGCCGGCGAGCAGCAGTGCCGCGAGGTTCAACGACTTTGCCGAGAGCGGGAGCAGGAAGAGGTGGGCGGTCGCGACCGCCGCGAGCGCCGCAGCCCCAGGTCGTCCGCCGAGTCTCGGCGGAGAACCGATCAAAACGCTGGAATGATCGGCCCTCAAGGGGTGACGAGCGCGCGGATCCCTTCGAGAACGCTTTCGCTGACGATCTTCCGATCAAGTAGATCGTCGACGATGATGAACGGCTTCTCTTGACGTGATGCGATGATCTTCGCAGCGGTGACCGGTCCGATGCCTGGAAGCGTGTCCAGCTGGTCGGCCGTCGCGCGATTCAGATCGATCTTCCCGCCCGTTGCAGGGCCCTGCTGGCTCCCGCCAGTCACCTCGGCAACGGCGATCTCGGCGGCTGTCGAGAAGAGCCGACCACACTCGATGCCGGTGAGTCCCAGCAAGAGTCGGTCATCGCGCGTGGGGATCCGCACGGCACTCCCGTCTTCGAGCGGTGCAGCCAGGTTGAGGCAGAGCTCGACCCGCAGTGGGTCGACGCGATCTCCCCACCCTCCCGCTTGCGCGATCGCATCGATGAGGCGTGAGCCCTCTGGCAGCTCGATCACTCCCGGGCTGGTCACGCCGCCGCTGAT
>CAWULR010000096.1:0-3074 GCA_963923845.1 uncultured bacterium | reverse complement strand
CGAATCCACCCGGTCAGGATCGAGGAGGTCGTTGCGAAGGCTCAGACGGAAGTCGACTCCGCTGCGCTCAAGAACGGCGAAGAGGCGGCGCTCGAGGTTGGTGTCACCGGAATTCCGACGGAGCTGCTGCGCATCCTTGGACGACTTCAGTGGCGTACCTCGTATGGTCAGAACGTGCTGTTGCACTCGATTGAGACGGCGCAGGTTGCCGGTGCCGTTGCGGGAGAGCTCGGCATGGACATTCGCGCTGCCAAGGTTGGTGGGCTGCTTCACGATATCGGCAAGGCGCTCGACCATGAAATCGAAGGCACACATGCCGCCATCGGGGCCGATCTCGCGCGCCGACATGGAATGCCGGACGGCATCGTGAACGCGATCGCCGCCCATCACCAGGAGGTCGAGTGCACCGCGCGCGAGGCACCGATCGTGCAGGTCGCGGACGCGATCAGCGCGGCGCGGCCTGGCGCACGGGGAAACCAGGCCGAAGCACACCTTCGACGGCTGGAAGACCTGCAGAACATCGCCCTGGGCTTCGATGGAGTCGAGAAGGTCTACGCCGTTCAGGCCGGGCGAGAGGTTCGAATCCTCGTACGACCAGATCACGTGGACGACGAACGGGCGCGTGAGATCGCTCGCGACGTGGTGAAACGCATCGAGGAGCAGCTCTCGTATCCGGGGCAGATTCGCGTCACGGTCATTCGGGAGACGCGCGCCGTTGACTACGCCCGCTGAGCGGGCGACGCCACTGCTCGCCGTCGCGGGACCGACGGCAGTCGGGAAGAGCGCCGCAGTGCTCGACCTGGCTGATCTCCTGGCCCACGAGGGCGTCCGCTTTGTGATCGTGTCTGCCGATTCGCGACAGGTCTTCCGTGGCTTCGATATCGGTACGGACAAGATCACGGTCGAGGAGCGTGCCCGTCACCCTCATGCCGGCATCGATGTGACCGAGGCCGACCGGCCGTTCACGCTGTACGACTGGTTGTCCATTGCGCGAGATGCGATCACATCGGGTGGGAACCAGGCGCAGCCTGAACTCGCGGTTGTCGTGGGCGGCACGGGTCTCTACCATCGCGGTCTGCTCCGTGGCTTTCTCTCCGGGGGAGCGCGTCCGCATGATGCCGAACTGCGCCAACGCCTGGAGCGCACCCTCGAGGACGAGGGCCGCGACTACCTGCAGGCGCAACTGCACGCACTTCATCCGAAGGCCGCGGACGCGGTCGCCACCGCAAGCGCCCGCAGACTCATCCGGTCGCTGGAGATCGTCCAGCTTGGCGGGGATCCGATGGCAGTCGAAGAGGACCCCTGGCCCGCGCCATACGCCTACGTCCTGTTGGATCGTCCCGATAAGCCGGCACATCGTGAGGCGATCGCGGCACGGGCGGCGCGACAGTTTGCCGCCGGACTCGTCGCGGAGGCAGAACTTCTCGCTGCACGCCTGGCCGCGGATACCCCGGCGCTCTCCGGCATCGGGTACCGAGAAGCTCTACTGTACCGACGTGGCGAGATCGACGAGCAGAAGGCCATTGCCCTCTCAGCTGGACGCAGCTGGGAGTATGCTCGCCGCCAGTCCACGTGGTTTCGAAGCGAACCGATCACGGCCACCATCCACGCAGATCCGAATCGTTCGGTCAGACACGTCGCGAACGAGCTGCTCGATCATGTTCACACCATCATGAGCCGCAGGTCAGGCTAGGAGGTACGGCCCGTGAGTCGAAAGAGGGGAGTGTTCGACATCACCCCGCGCACCGAGCGAGCCCTCCTCATTGCGGTTGAAACCGGCGCCGATCAGGGTTGGACCGCAGAGGACAGCCTCGATGAACTTGCCAGCCTCGCTCACACTGCAGGCGCGGAGGTTGTCGGGGCCGAGTGGCAACAGCGCCGTCACGCCGACCCTGATACATACCTCGGTGCTGGAAAGGCGCGCGAGCTGATCCAGGCGAAGGATGAGACTGGATTCACGTTGCTGATTGCCGACGATGAACTGACACCCACGCAGCAACGCGGACTAGAGGAGATCCTCGAGGTCAAGGTGATCGACCGCAGTCGGTTGATCCTTGACATCTTCGCGATGCATGCACGGACACATGAAGGGCGCCTGCAAGTCGAGCTCGCACAGCTCGAGTACCAACTTCCGCGCTTGACGAGGCTCTGGACTCACCTTTCCCGTACCGGAGGCGGTATCGGTACACGTGGACCAGGTGAGTCGCAGTTGGAAACCGACCGTCGACTCATTCGGGATCGGATCGCGCTGATGAAGGCGCGTGTCGACCAGGTGCGTCAGAGTCGCGAGACTGGCGCGCGGGCTCGCACGGACGGCGGCGTGCCAACAGTTGCGATCGTCGGCTATACGAACGCAGGGAAGTCCACGCTGTTGAATCGTCTCGTCGGCAGCGAGGCCGTGCTCGCGGAAGATCGACTCTTTGCCACCCTCGATCCGACCAGTCGACGTCTCAAGCTCCCACACGGAGGGACGGCCATCCTCACCGATACGGTGGGATTCATCCACAAGTTGCCCCACCAGCTGGTCGATGCGTTTCGAGCCACCCTGGAGGAAGTTTCACGCGCCGACCTCCTGCTGGAGGTGATCGACGCTTCCGACCGACACTGGTCGGAGCATCGCACCACGGTTCACGAGGTCTTGAGCGAGCTCGGCGTCGCCGATAAGCCGCGCATTCCCGTTGCAAACAAGTGCGATCTGCCACACCAGGCGGCGCGCATCGCCGATGCGGTCCAGGTCTCCGCCGCGACCGGGGACGGGCTGCAGGAGCTGAGAGCCAAGATCAGCGAGGTGTTGCAAGGGCAGGGGGTGGCCATCGACCTGGAACTGCCGTATGCGGTCGTTGGCGAGGTCGAGGCACTCCGGGCACGCACCGGCATTCGAGTCGCATACGAAGATGCGGCGCTGCGTGTGACAGGGTTCGCACCGCCCGATGCGGCCGCGGAACTGCGTCAGCTGAAGCGACGGGCGGTCGGACGGGTGCTGTAAGAGGCGGAGGGCGAGCGTATGCTTGCTCGCCCTGCTGGTTCCGATAATGATAGTTATGTGACGAAGATAGCCGGCTGCTGAGCACGAA
>CAWULR010000095.1:0-3095 GCA_963923845.1 uncultured bacterium | reverse complement strand
GCATCGTGCGAATCTGGCCTGGAGACGTGTGCGTCCGCAGCAGCCGACCAGGGTCGCGCAGATAGAGCGTGTCCCAGAGGTCTCGTGACGGATGATCCTCCGGGATGTTGAGCAGCTGGAAGTTCGTCACGTCGTCCTCGACCTCTTGACCCTCACGGACGGTGAAGCCGAACGACGACATGATCCGCGAGATCGCCCCGATCGTCTCGGGGATCGGATGGAGCGAGCCCGTTGCGGGTCGCGGTCCAGGCGAGGTCGGGTCGTCGGACTCCGCTGCGATCAGTGCGCGCAGTTCGACCGCGCCCGCAGCGCTCCGTGCCGTGCTCAGCGCCGCATCGAGCACGCTCCGAACCTCGTTGGCGAGCGCGCCGATCTTCGGACGATCCTCGGCAGAGAGGGCGCCGATGCCGCGCAACAGATCTGTCAGCGCACCTCGCTTGCCGAGAAGGGAGGAGCCGAGCTCATCGAGCTCTGCGCTGGACGCGGCGGCGCCGATCTTGGCGATGGAATCCTTCTGAAGTGTGCGAAGCTGCTTCTCCAGCGCCGCGAGGTCCACGGCTGTGGCCTAGAGGGTCAGGCGCGCTTCGCCACGTCCGCTACGGCAGTGAAGGCCGCAGCATCGCGAACGGCGAGGTCGGCGAGCATCTTCCGATCGATCGCCACATCGTTTCGCTTCAGTCCCGCGATGAAGACGGAGTACGAGAGTCCGTTCATCCTCGCCGCTGCGTTCACGCGGTGGATCCAGAGTTCGCGCATCTGTCGCTTCCGCTGCTTGCGATCGCGCGTCGCATAGGCGAGCGCATGGAGGAGCGCCTCGCGTGCCGGACGGACGAGCTTCGAGCGCGTCCCGCGGCGTCCAGAGGCGGCCTCGAGCAGGCGCTTGTGACGTTGGTGACCCGCGACTCCGCGCTTGACTCGTGCCACGTCTCCCTCTCTTCCCTACGCCGCTCAGCCGCCGTACGGCAGGAGGCGAGAAATCTGATTGTGGTGCGTGCTGCCGAGCACGGCCTTCCCCGCGTAGCGGCGAATGCGCCGCTGGGACTTGATTTCGAGGTGGTGCCCGCGCCACGCCATGACATGGATCGGCTTCCCCGAGCCCGTGAAGCCGATGCGCTTCTGGGCCCCCTTGTGCGTCTTCATCTTCGGCATGTCACTCCCCTTCGGGTGAACTGGTGGTCGGTCGGGCAAGCGTAGCGGAACCGGCCGCGGACGCCTCTCGAGCCTTCGGTTTCGCCAATGGTAGCAGTTGGATCGAGAGGAAGCGACCCTCCAGCAGGGAGGGGCGCTCGAGCTGGGCCACATCGGTGAGCCCCTCGACGACCCGTGCCAGGATCCCCTGCCCGATCTCGGGGTGGGTCATCTCGCGGCCACGGAACTTGACCGAGAACTTCACCCGATCGCCGGCCATGAGGAACTTGTGTGCCTGCCTGATCTTGGTCTGGAGGTCGGCCTCGCCGATCTTCGGCGTGCAGCGCAGCTCCTTCAGGTCGGCGGTCTTCTGGCGCTTGCGGGAATCCTTCTCCTTCTTCTGCAGCTCGTACTTGTACTGCCCGTAGTTCAGGTACTTGCAGACTGGCGGAACGGAGGTCGGAGCGACTTCGACCAGGTCGAGCCCGCGCTCGTGGGCCTGTCGCAGCGCTTCGTGTGTGGGGAGCAGCCCGAGTTGGTTCCCATCTTCGTCGAGGACGCGCACCTGTGGAACGCGAATCTGAAGATTGATGCGCAAATCCTTAATCGGCTACACCCTCACGATCGTCTCAACCACGGCCGGCGAAAAGCTTTCGCCGTGGCGGCAAGCGTAGCACCTCGAGGCGAGGCTGGGCGTTCGGATCACAGGGCGCTGCGTGCGGCAACCTTCGCCGCCAGGGAGGCGGCCAGCGCTTCCCAACTGGTCGCCGGCTCCTGTCTCCCGTCGCGCCATCGCGGCGCAGCCCCACCGACGTCGATCTCCTTGTCGCCGACGACGAGCATCAACGGGACCTTCTGCTCTTGGGCTAGGCGAATCTTGTTCTGCATCCGCGCCGACGAGGCGTCGACCGAGACCCGAAGTCCCGCGGCGCGAAGCGTGGCCGCACCGGAGGAGGCCGCCGCCTCGTGTCGCTCGGAGATCGGGATGATCACAACCTGCTCCGGCGCCAACCAGAACGGGAACGCGCCGGCGTAATGCTCGACGAGGATGCCGATGAAACGCTCGAGCGAACCGTAGATCGCACGATGGATCGCGATCGGCCTGACTCGCTCCCCCGCCTCGTCCACATACTCGAGATCGAATCGCTCTGGAAGCATCGCCAGATCCACCTGGATCGTTGCCGTCTGCCACTCGCGCCCGAGTGCATCGCGCACGATGATGTCGATCTTCGGCGCATAGAATGCACCGTCCCCCGCGTTGAGGCGCCACTTTGCCCCAGAGCGCTTGAGTGCCGACTCGATCATCGCCTCAGCCTTCTCCCAGAGTTTCGGATCGCCAAGTGCCTTCGCCGGCTTCGTCGAGAAGACCAGCTCGACGGGCAGCCCGAACCAGCCGTAGACGGTCGACACCTCGGCGAGCAGCGCGTCGATCTCGGCTTCGATCTGATCCGGTCGGACGTAGATATGGCCATCGTCCTGGATGAAGTGCCGGACGCGTGTCAGACCGCTCAGCGTCCCCGAAAGTTCGTTGCGATGCAGACGTCCGTACTCTGCAAGTCGCAACGGCAGATCACGATAGCTTCGGGTCTTGGTCTTGTAGATCACGGTGCTCTCGGGGCAGTTCATCGGCTTCAGGCTGTACTGCTCGCCCTCGGATTCGACGATGAACATGTTCTCGCGGTAGAGGTCCCAGTGGCCAGACTGCTCCCAGAGCCGCTTGCTGACGATGATTGGCGTGGAGATTTCCTGATACCCCCGCGTCGCCTGAAGCTCGCGCATCGCCCCCTCGAGCGTGCGCCAGAGCAGCTGTCCCTTGGGGTGCCAGAACGCGCTGCCCGGCGAGACGTCGTGGAACGAGTAGAGGTCCAGTGCGACGCCGAGTCGTCGGTGGTCGCGCTTCTTCATCTCCTCACGGCGCCAGATGAACTGGTCGAGCTCCTCTTGGGTGCTCCACGCAGTGCCGTAGA
>CAWULR010000094.1:0-3099 GCA_963923845.1 uncultured bacterium | reverse complement strand
TCCAGCTCCAAGATCGGCTTCACTTCGGCGCTCTTGATCACCGCACCGGAGGGATCGCTCACCGTCACGACGCGGCCGATGGAGAGTCCGCGCGGGAAGGCGGAGCGGATCGTCGCGCTGAGCTCGATTCCCGAGGTGGTGACCTCGGCGCCCACGGGCACGTCTCGCAGCGCATCGATGTCTTCGAAGCTCAGCGGGTTTGCGCCGCGTCCGTGGAGGATGCCGATCGCACCGGTGGCGGCGATCTCAGCGGTGACGGCAAACTCGGGATCGCTGACCAGCCGCACCTGCGCGCTCCGCTCTGAGAGCGAGACGACGCGACCCACGAGCGTTCCTCCGGCACCGATCACGACATCGCCCTCGGTGATGCCGTCGAGCGACCCGCGATCGACGATCACGAGCCGCTTCCCGATCTCGAAGTCGCGGGCAACCACCTGGACGGCGATGCTGCTGAACGAGATCGAGGTTCGCAGGTCGAGGATCGCCTGCAGCTCGGTGATCTCGCGCTCGAGGCTGGCCACGCGAGCGGCCGACGCGGCGGCCTCGTCGCGCTCCTGCAGCGTGAGTGCGAGACGCGTCCGAAGTGCCTGGATGTCTGCGCCGAGCGCACCGACTGCGGCGAGCCCCCTGCCGACCGCGGCGATCGGCTCCGTCGCAGCACGAAGCGCGGTTGCGGCCGTGTCACGCACCGCCACGCTCACCGAAGTGCCCGACGTGAGCACGAGGACGATGGCGAGGGCAATCATCGCGGGCGTGCCGCGTCCGCCAAGCGAGACCTCTCGTCGACGTCCCGTCCGCAGCCGCGAGCGGAAGAGCATGGCGTCGAGCTACCTGAGCGGTCGCTGGTAGGTCTCTGGTACGAGCAGCTTCTCCAACGTCTCCACCTCTTGCAGGATGAGGCCGGTGCCGCGCGCCACGCACGTGAGCGGATCGTCCGCAACGCGGACCGGCATGTTCGTCTCTGCAGCGAGTCGCACCTCGATGCCGAGGAGCAGCGCGCCGCCGCCGGCGAGGACGATCCCCTGATCCATGATGTCCGCCACCAGCTCGGGGGGCGTCTCCTCGATCGTATCGCGCACCGCGTTGACGATTTCGACGAGCGACGGTTCGAGCGCTTCGCGGATCTGCGGCGCGCCGACCTCCACGGAACGCGGCAGGCCGGTGAGCAGATCGCGGCCGCGCAGGGTGATCCGCTGCGCGTCCCACTCGCCCGAGTGCGCGGAGCCGATGGCGATCTTGATGTCTTCCGCCGTCCGCTCGCCGAGGAGCATGTTGTACTTGCGTCGTGCGTAGGCGACGATGTTCTCGTCCATCTCGTCGCCGGCGATCCGAATGCTGCGGGCCGTGACGATGCCGCCGAGGCTCGTCACCGCGACCTCCGTGGTGCCGCCGCCGATGTCGACGATCATGCTGCCCGAGGGCTCGGCGACGGCGAGACCTGCGCCGATCGCGGCTGCCATCGGCTCCTCGACGAGACGCACCCATCGGGCGCCCGCCTTCAACGCTGCGTCGCGCACCGCACGCTTCTCTACTTCGGTGACGCCCGACGGAATGCCGATGATCATGCGCGGTCGCGCAGCGAGCCAACCGCCGGAGTGCACCTTGCGGACGTAGTGGCTGATCATCTGTTCGGTCACCGCCGCATCTGAGATCACGCCGTCTCGGAGCGGCCGGATGGCGACGATGTTGGCCGGCGTCCGACCGAGCATCCGCTTCGCTTCTGATCCGATGGCGAGGACCTTGCGCGACTTCGCCTCGACGGCGACCACGGAAGGTTCCGTGATCACGATCCCCTTGCCGTGGACATGGACGAGCGTGTTCGCCGTGCCGAGGTCGATCCCGACGTCGTTGGAGAAGAGGCTGTAGAGGCGATTGAGCATTGGGCGATGGTAGCACCCGCCTCCCGCTCGTCCGACGCCGCGGCTGCGACCCAGATCGTCGGTCGCTGCGAGCGGATGCTCGTCCAGCGACCGCGCCCGATCACGAGGTGGTCGAGGAACTCCAGGTCGAGCAGCCGTGCCGCGGCCGTCACCTCCGCCGTCAACCGCAGGTCCTCGTCCGACGGCTCAGGATCGCCACTCGGATGGTTGTGCACGAGTGCGAACCCGACTCCGCCGACGTCGACGACCGGACGCAGCAGCTCGGCGATGCGCACGCTCGTGCCCGTCGCCGTGCCGACGTAGACCCGATGCATCAGGAGGAGTCCGTTTCGTCCGTCGACCACGGCGACATGCAGCTCCTCCTGCTCTCGACGCGCCAGCAGCGGCGTGGCGATCGCTGCGAGATCAGCCGGCGACTGCACGCGCCGACGTCCGGCCGGCCACCATGCGGCCGCCTCCGACAGCGCTCGCATCACCTGCGCGACGCGCGCCGAATCCTCCTCAGACAATCCAGCGCGCGCCAAGCGGACGTCGATGCGCGGCTGGAAGAGCTGCTCCAACTCGCCGCTCAACGCTCCTCGGAGTCGTTCGGCGAGCCCCGGAGCGGCCGCAAGCACCTCGACGGCGGCGAGCAGCCGGTCATCCGCATCCGCCTGCCCATCGGTGGGCGTTCCCGCTCGATGCTCGTTCGCCGTCACGCGCGCCTCCACTCTCCATCTGCCGTGGTGCCCCCGACGACGAGACGAGCCCGCCGTTATCCCGCACCGTCGCCGGAGACGCGGCCACTATGCGTGAGACGGTGTAGCGCGCGCGTGCGTGCGCATGTGGAGATCTCGCGGCCCGCGCCGCGACGGATCAGTCGGGTGGCTACACCGAGGTGCTGGCGAGGACGAGCACCGCGTTGTAGGCGGCGTGCAGCACGATCGTCGCGAGCAGCGAGCGACGGCGCACCCAGAGCCACCCGAGTGCGAGGCCGAGGGGGAGTCGGATCGCAAAGGCCACGCCCGCGATCGCAACGGCTTCGCCGATGCTCTCGCCGCCGACGTTGAGGGTGTGCGCAAAGGCGAAGACGATCGTCGAGAAGACGATCGCGCGACGGGCGCCCGACTGACGACCCCACGCCTGCGCGATCACGCCGCGATAGAGGATCTCTTCGCCGATCGGCGCGACGACGACCGCGCTCAACAGGTTGATCAGGAGCGCACGGCTGTCGTCGGAC
>CAWULR010000093.1:0-3157 GCA_963923845.1 uncultured bacterium | reverse complement strand
CGGCTCCCGTACCCGATGCTGCGGATGCGCGGCGAGGCCGGATTCAAGCGCATCGGCTGGGATCGCGCGCTGCAGATCGCATCGTCGCAGATCACGGCGGCAGGGCCCTCGCGGATCTCCTTCTTCTTGACCGCACGCGGCATGCTCAACGAGAGCTACTACGCGATCCAGAAGGTGGTGCGCTTCCTCGGCACGAACGACGTGGACAACGCGGCGCGGATCTGCCACGCGCCGAGCACCGGCGCGCTGAAGCACGGCATCGGCTACGGCGCCACCACCGTCTCGTATCGCGATGTCATCGAGAGCGACCTCATCGTCCTCTTCGGCTCCAACGTCGCGAACGCCCAGCCGGTCTTCATGAAGTACCTGCACCTCGCCAAGAAGCGCGGCGCGAAGATCGTCGTGGTGAACCCGTATCGCGAGCCGGGGCTCGACCGGTACTGGGTGCCGAGCAACGCCGACTCGCTCCTCTTCGGCACGAAGATGGCCGACGCCTGGGTGCAGGTTGCGCAGGGCGGCGACATCGCGTTCATCAGCGCAGCGCTGCTGCGGCTCGAAGAGCTCGGTGCGCTCGACGAACGATTCATCCGGGAGCGGAGCGCCGGCTGGAGCGATCTGCGTGCTGCGCTCGGCGCGCACAGCATCGACGAGTTCCTCGCGATCTCCGGTGCGTCGCGCGACGAGCTGGAGACCTTCTGCTCGCTCTACGGCAGTGCGGCGTCGGCGGTGCTCGTCTGGTCGATGGGGATCACGCAGCAGGCCTGCGGCAGCGAGAACGTCGCGGCCATCGTGAACCTCGGGCTCGCCCGCGGCAACATCGGTCGCCCCGGCGCGGGCCTGATGCCGATCCGCGGGCACAGCGGCGTGCAGGGCGGCGCGGAGATGGGTGCCTACGCCACGGCACTCCCCGGCGGACTCCCGATCGAGTCGCGCTACACCGAACCGCTCGCCGCCGCGTACGGATTCCCGATCGCCGCGAAGAGCGGACGCTCGGCGCCGCAGCAGCTCGATGCCGCCGCGCGCGGCGAGATCGACGTGCTCTGGAGCGTCGGCGGCAACTTCCTCGAGACGATGCCCGACCCAGATGCGGTTGCGCGCACGTTGGCGAAGGTGCCGCTGCGCGTGCACCAGGACATCGTCGTGAGCAGCCAGATGCTCGTCGATCCGGGCGAGGCGGTGCTGCTCCTCCCTGCCACGACCCGCTACGAACTGCCCGGTGGCGGGACAGAGACAACGACCGAGCGTCGCGTCGCGTTCAGCCCCGAGATCCCCGGTCCGCGCATCGGCGAGGCGCGACCTGAGTGGGAGGTGTTCACGCAGCTGGCGCGGTTGGTCGACCCGGCCCGTGCGCACCTCGTCGAGTTCCCCGGCGGCACGCAGCAGATCCGCGAGGAGATCGCTCGGATCGTTCCATCGTATGCGGGGATCGAAACGCTCGAGAAGAGCGGCGATGCGATCCAGTGGGGCGGCGAGCGACTCTGCGAAGGGCAGACGTTCGCCACGCCGGACGGAAAGGCGCACTTCGCCACGGTCCTGCCGATCGAGGCGACGCTCCCGGCGGGGTCGCTCAACCTCTCGACGCGACGCGGCAAGCAGTTCAACTCCATGGTCTGGAAGTCGAAAGATCCGCTCAACGGCGCGAGGCGCAACGATCTCCTGATCTCCGCAACCGATGCCGAAGAGCGCGGGCTCGCCGACGGCGCAGCGGTCCGCGTTCGAAGCGCAACCGGCGAGGTGCGGGCGCAGATCAAGATCGCGCCGATTCGCGCCGGGAACGTGCAGATGCATTTTCCGGAGGCGAACCCGCTGATCGACGGCGCGCATCGGGATCCGATCAGCCACGTTCCGGACTACAACGCGATCGTCGAGGTGCTCCCCGCCGAGCCCGTCGGGGCGTAGGCGGCGATGAGCGCCATCGGCATCCTCCTCGCCGGAGGTGCGAGTCGGAGGTTTCCAGCGGGAAAGCTCGAGGCGAAGATCCCGGCGGCGCTCGCCGAACTCCGTGGCCGTCCCGAGCTCGCCGGCCTCGCACTTGCCGACGCAGCACACGAGACGCTGGCGGCGGCGGTCGGTCGCGTGATCGTGTTGGGCGAACCGACACTCGCCTCGTCCGCCGAGTGCGTGCCCGATGCGCGACCCGGTGAGGGGCCGGCTGCGTCGCTGAGTGACCTGCTCACTGGTAATCGGCTCGCGTCGCTCGCTGACGAGACCCGCGTCGTGATCCTCGCCGCCGATGCTCCGTTCGCGCCGCCGCTGCTGCTCGGGCTGATGGCGGCGGCCTCGTCGACCGTGGTCGTCGGCGCCGACGAACCGCTCCCGATGGCGACGAGCCTTGGCGCGCTGCGCACCGCCGTGTCGCGCGCTCCGCTGCCGCGCCTCCGCGATCTCGCCGCAGCGCTCTCGGCCACGCCACTCGATCCACGGATCGTTGCACGCCTCGATCCGCTCGGAGCCGCGTGCAAAGATGTTGATACCGTTGACGATCTCGACGCCGGCGGTTCACGGCCGTGAGCGGTCGAACCGGCGGCGTGATGCACGAGAGCTGAGCGAACGGACGAATCGAATGGATAGGCCAACGACGATCCTCTGGCTGCGGCGAGATCTTCGACTCCACGATCATCCGGCGCTGGTCGCGGCGGTCGACGCGGCGCGCACTGGCGGCGGCGCGCTCCTCCCGATCTTCATCTGGGAGCCGGGCCTCTATTCGGGTGCGCGATCGAGCGGAAACCGCACCTGGTTCGTGCGCGAGAGCCTCGCCGAACTGCGCAGCGAGCTGCAGTCGCGTGGCTCGACGCTCCTCGAGTTGCGCGGTCCCGCGCTCGTCGCCCTGCCGCGACTCGTCGAGGAGCTGCGCGCCGGCGGGAACCGCGCCGTCGACATCTTCGCAACGCGCGATCACACCCCGTACGCACGGGGGCGAGACCAGTCGGTTGCCGAGGCGATCGCCGCCCTCGGCGGCACGCTGCACCTGAAGCGTGGGCTCCTCGTCGTGGAGCCCGATGAGCTGCTCACCGGCGGCGGAACGCCGTACGGTGTCTACACTCCCTACTTTCGCCGCTGGCTCGAGCGCGTGAGCGAGGCGATCGGCGCGCCGCTCGCCGCGCCGAAGGAACTGCCTCCGCCCCCGTCGCCACTCCCCGCCGCCACCGTGGATCGC
>CAWULR010000092.1:0-3159 GCA_963923845.1 uncultured bacterium | reverse complement strand
TCGAGTCTGCTGTCGGCTGCAACGGTCTTGAGCGACTCGGTGATGCTGGTTCGTGGCGCCTCCCGTGCAGATGTGCCACCGCGTCCGCGAGGCTCGCGACGCCTGCGACCGAGCCGCTGGCGCTGCCGCGCAGTTCGGCAACGATCGCCTCGGGAACCACGAGGGAGGTTCCCGTGCGGGCGGCGAGCGGGAGTGCCAGCGGCAGCGCACCCGGGACGTTCCGCACTCGCCCGTCGAGCGCCAGTTCGCCCACAGCCGCTACCGAACGGTCTCCCAGCCGCAGCTGGCCGCTCGCAGCAAGGATCCCGAGGGCGATCGCGAGGTCGAACGAACCGCCACTCTTGCGCAGGTCGGCGGGGGCAAGGTTGACCGTGATCCGTCGTGCCGGCCAGGTGAACCCCGACGCACGGATCGCGGAGCGGATCCGCTCGCGCGCCTCCCCCACCGCCGCGTCCGGCAGCCCCACGATGCGCACGGCTGGAATCCCCGTGCTGACGTCGACCTCGACCTCTACCGGGGCGCCTCGGATGCCTACAAGGGCACTCGTTGCGATCGAGAGTGGCATCTCGGCATGCTGGACCGACGAGCGTACGTACGGTGTATCCGACCTACTCCCCGAGCGTGGCGATGTGCGAGATCAGCGCCGCAGACCACCCTTCGAGCTCGCTCGCGCGAGCGACGGCGCGCTCGACTGGAACCAGCGCGCCGGCAAGCTTCTCTCGCTCGCGAACCGCAATCTCGGGACTCGAGAGTTGCGCCAAGAAGACCACGCCGAGATGGACGCGACCCACCTCGTCGTTGTCGTCGTTCAGAAGGCCGAGCGGCACGAAGTTCGGATCGACCGTGGTCTCGACCTCTTCGCGCCACTCGCGCTCGAGCGCCGCAAGGATGCCGCGATCCTCCGCTCCGATGTGTCCGCCGACTCCGAACGACGCGCGTCCGTGAAGGCGTCGATCGCTCCCGCCGGCGAGACGATCCATCCAGAACAGGTGGCGAGCGCCGCTGGCGTCGCGATAGAGCGCGATCGCGTAGGGAATCGGCTGTTTCCACGCCGGATCGACCTCCAGCTCGCGTCGCGGTCGCGATCGACCCGCGCCGTCGAGCCGAGCGATCTCCCTCATCCCGTCCTCGTCAGAGCGGAAGCGCTTGAACCCTCGCCACGCGCCATCCGGGAGCGCCACGGCGCGAGGAACGCCGATGATCATCTCGTCTGCGCCACGGGCGAGAGGATCGGAAGGGGCCGCGGCGCGACCGGCGTGCTCCGCCGGTTCGCTCACTCGATCTCCTTGAGCGTCTCGCGCGCCTCCGCAAGTCGAGCACGGATATCGGTGCGGGCAACGAGTGGGTCGTTTTCGGCCGCGGCGAGTCGCGCATCCCAGCGCTCGAGCTCGTCGCGAAGCGCGCGCAGACGTCGCCGCACCTCGCGCGCATTCGTCGCCAGGATATCGGCGCCCATCTCCTCGGAGCCGCGCGCAAGGCGAGTCGCAGAGTCCCAACCGCTGCTGGCAAGCAGATGCGAGACGCCCCAGCCATCCGGCGCCTTCCCCTGCTCGCCCTGCGAGACCGCTGAAACGAGTGCGGCAGCCACGAGGAGCGGGAGATGGCTGACCGCAGCGGTCGCAGCATCGTGGAGATCGGCGTCCATCGTGACAGGACGGGCTCCGCAACTCGACGCGAGCCGCTCCACGAGTGCGGCGGCACTGCTCGCGCCATGATGATTCGGAACCACCACCCAGGGCCGACCCATGAAGAGACGACCGTCAGACGCGGCGAATCCCGTCTCCGTGCTCCCTGCCATCGGGTGTCCGCCGCAGAATCGCAGGCTGCGCTTGGCCGCTTCGGCCATGATCCAGCGCTTCGTCGAGAGCACATCGGTGATCACCGCGCCTTCGGCGAGTCGGCCCGAGCGACGGCAGATGACCAGCTCGTCGAGGATGCCGGTGGCCGCAACCGGTGGTGCACAGATGACGATCAGCGCGGCACCGTCGACGGCCTCGGCCACGGTCCTGGCGACCTGGTCGACCACGCCGGCCTCGTGCGCGGCACGTGGCCCGAGCGAGGACGGCGTCCACGCCGCGATCTCGACGCCGCCCTGATCGAACGGCCCAGCGCCTGCGGGATCTTCGCGGAGCGATCTGGCGATCGACCCGCCGATCAGTCCGAGGCCGAGGAGGGCGAGCCGCACGGGTCTGTCAGCGGAGCGCTGCGATCGCGTCGAGCGCCCGAATCACCGTGCGAATGCCTCCCTCGAAGTTGCCGAGATCCATCGACTCGTTCGGGGCGTGGGCGTTGTCGTCCGGCGGCGTGAATCCGAGCAGCACGACGGGCAGCGACAGCTCGCGCTGGAAGAGTGCGGCGATGGGGATCGATCCACCCTCGCGCAAGTAGAGGGGGTCGGCGCCGAACGTCTCTTTCAACGCGTTGGCGGCTGCCTGCAGGTACGGATCGCCGAGCGGCGTCAGGAACGGATAGCCGTTGCCGAGGTTGCGCACCTCGACCTGCAAGCCACGCGGAGCGGCGGCCTTCAGCGCAGCCTCGACCTGGAGTGCAATCCTCGCCGGATCCTGCGCCATGACCAGGCGGCACGAGATCTTGGCGTGCGCATGGGCGGGAATGATCGTCTTGCTGCCGTCGCCCGTGAATCCGCCCCAGATGCCGTTCACGTCGAGCGTCGGCCGTCCGCCACGCCGCTCGACGGTGCTGTAACCATCCTCGCCCTGCGGTGCGCCTGCGCCGATGGCGGCAAGGTAGGCGCTCTCGTCGAATGGGAGCGCGGCAAAGGCGGCTCGATCTGCCGGCGTGAGTTGAACCACGTCGTCGTAGAACCCGGGCACCGTGATGCGACGTTGCTCGTCGTGGAGCGAGGCGATCATCGCCGCCAGTGCGTTCGCCGGATTGATCACCGATCCTCCGAAGCCTCCTGAGTGGAGGTCGACGTCGGAGTTGCGCACGTCGACCTGGAGGTAGGTGATCCCGCGAAGACCCACGGTGAGCGCCGGGAGGTTCCCCTCGAAGAAGCCCGTATCGCTGATGATGACCGCATCGCCGCTGCAGCGATCCGGGTGCGACGCCATCCAGCGTTCCAGGTTGACAGAGCTCGACTCCTCTTCGCCTTCGAAGAGATACTTCACGTTGACTGGGAGCCGACCTCGCGTGCTC
>CAWULR010000091.1:0-3376 GCA_963923845.1 uncultured bacterium | reverse complement strand
ATCGTCCAGGGATTCCTCGAAGTCTTCACCAAGGAGCTCCCGATGGAGTACGCGCTCGAGTTCAATCGGCTGATTCGACTGGAGATGGAGGGGGCGCTCGGGTGAGTGCCGGCACGCCCGCCCGTCGTGGGGCGGCAGACCTCCCACTCGGTTGGGCGAGTCAGGCGGCGGTCGAACGACTCGGCACCGCACTCGGCGGCACATCGGTGCGGGCGACCGCGCTGCAGGCGTTCGACACGCTGCCGACCGAGTCGAACCTCCTCTTCACCGGATACGTCGATCTGCGCGCCGCCGACCTCGAGGCGGCGAGCCTGCTCCTGCCGCCTGCTGCGATCGGCGATCTCTCGGCCGGCGAGCTCCCCGATGGAGCCGCCGCCCTGATCCACATCTCGTCGCGCGGCGTTCGCGTCCATCTGGGCACCGAGGCGCGTGCCGCCGGCCTCACCGTGACGCCGCTCGCCGGCGAGCGGCCACTCGCCGGTGCGGCGAGCGATCGACTGACGGCACTGGTCGGCGCGTGCTGGAACCTCGGGATCGTGGTCAGCCTGCCGAGCGGCAGGCTCTCCGCGCCGATCGTGATCCGCGTCGAATCGCCGTCGCAGGGCGAGGCGCTCCTCGCCCGCATCGCCGTGGAGCTCGGTGCCGGCGCACGTGCGGCGATCAGCGAAGAGGTGATCGGTGCCGGCGCCGGAGTCGCTCAGCGCAGCGGTGCGACGGCGAGCGCGCTGCTCGCAACGTCGAGCGAGGTGACCCTCGCGGCGGGGGCGAGGCTTCGCCTCTCGTCGATCCAGGAACTTCCAGATGACGTCGTCTACCTTCCGGTGCGCCGTCACGAGCTCGGAGAGGATGCGGAGCTGCAGATCGCGGCCGCTCAGATCGGCGCACGACTGGTGCGCGGTCGAATCGACCATCGCCTCACGGGAAACGGCTCGAAGGTCCGACAGGTCGAGGTGGTCTTCGCCGCCGGCGATCAGCTGCACGATCTGACGACCTACAGCCTTCACGCAGGGGAGCGAACGGTCGGCGATCTCTTGGCGAAGGGCGTCTTCGCGGGGAAGTCCCGCGGCTTCGTCAAGGGGGTCACCACGATTCCTCGTTCCGGACGTGGCACCAACTCGTATCTCGGCGAGTTCGGCATGCTCCTCTCCAAGACGGCGCGGAGCGTGGCGATCCCGTCGCTCTGGATCGACCAGCCGGATTGCGAGCGCGCCGCGCATGGCAGCTCCGTGGGGCCGATCGACCAAGGCCAGATCTTCTACCTGCGCACGCGCGGGCTGACCGAGGCCGAGGCGCGACGCACCATCGTGATGGGCTACCTCGAACCGGTCGTCGCCGCACTTCCGCTGGATGCCGATGCCGAGCGGCTGCGCGAGGTGCTCGCGACGAAGCTCGACGCGGCCTTCGCCGCCCAGTCGACCGCGTCAGCGTCTGCGGCGTAGCCTCTACCGGTGCTCCACGAGCGACTCTTCCCCGATGCCGAACTTGCCGACGGCACGGCGCGCCTCGCGTGGTTGCGCGGCACGGCGATCCTGGTGGTCAAACGAGGCGGGAGACTCTATGCCGTGAGCGGCGTCTGCACGCATGAATACTGCGAGTTGGATCGTGGCTTCGTCGCTCCCGCTGGCGCGGCAGAGCCGACGGTGACCTGCCCGCTGCACCTCTCACGATTCGACCTGACGACCGGCGTTCCGCTCGATCCGCCCGCCGAAGAGCCGCTCGCGGTCTACCCAGTGAGCGTGGACGCGGAGGGCTGGATCGTCCTCGAGGTCGAGTAGCGCGACGCGCTACGATCCACGCAACGACGCGCCGCTCACTGCGGTGTCGGTCGAGTGTCGGGAGGAGAGGCGATGCAGGAGATCAAGGATCGGGCGGCGAGCCTTGCCGGCCTCGCGCTGGAGCGCGATGCGATCTACCTCTACGATCGGCTCGCCGCGCTCGAGAAAGATCCGCGGCGACGCGCAGCGTTCGAGTCCATCGCGGCGAGCGAGCGGCGCCACGCGGCAATCTGGGAGGCGAAACTCCGCTCGCTGGGCGAGAACCCGCCGGCGACTGCGCGGCCGAGTTGGCGGGTGCGGCAGATCGCGATCCTCGCGCGCCTCTTCGGCACACGCGCCGTCAGCGACATGGTCAAGGCGCTCGAGGGCTTCGAAGAGGAGGTCTACGGCGCGCACGCAGATGTGCCCGAAGTGCACGAGATCGCCAAGGACGAGGCGAAGCACGCCGAGATCTGGCGCGATCTCGACGCCGCACACAAGACCAAGGGAGCCGACGCCCACCGTGCCGCAGTCGCCGAGACCCAGGCGCGCGAGCCGTGGCATCGCTCCGGAGGCGGCGGAACGCTGCGCGCCTCGATCTTCGGAGTCTCCGATGGCCTGGTCAGCAACGCAGCGCTCGTGTTCGGCATCGCCGGCGCTACGACGAGCGATCAAGGCTCGTTCGTGGTGCTCGCCGGCGTGGCGGGGCTGCTCGCCGGCGCCTTCAGCATGGCGGCGGGAGAGTACGTCTCGATGCGCAGCCAGACCGAAGTGCTCGAACGCCAGATCGAGCTCGAGCGCGCCGAACTCGAGGCGATGCCGGAAGAGGAGGAGAAGGAGATCGCCGGAATCTATCGCGGTCGGGGCTTCTCGGAGGCGGAGGCAACCGCCATCGCGCGACAGCTGATGGCCGACCCGAAGGTGGCCCTGGAGACGCTGGTGCGCGAAGAGCTCGGACTCGACCCCGAGGAGCTCGGCTCGCCCTGGGGCGCGTCGATCGGTTCCTTCCTTGCGTTTGCCGCGGGTGCGTTCGTCCCGCTCCTGCCGTTCATCCTGTTCGCCGGCGGCGCGGCGCTGACGGTCAGCATCCTGTTGACCGGGCTTGCGCTCTTCGGCGTCGGCGCCGCCGTCAGCCTGCTCACCGGTCGCTCGGCGCTGTACTCCGGCGCTCGCCAGCTGGGCATCGGTGCCGCCGCGGCGGCGATCACCTATCTGGTGGGCAGCCTCATCGGCGTCAACGTCTAGATGCTCCCGCTGCCACCCGACTCCATCGTCTTCTCGATCGGTCCTGTTGCCATTCGCTGGTACGGGCTGCTCTACGCCGTCGGACTCTACGTCGCGTATCGGTTCATGGTTCGCGAAGCGAAGCGTCGCAGGCTCGACGCGGAACTGATCGCCAACGGCCTGATCATCATCTCGATCGCCGCACTCGCTGGTGGCCGCCTGTACCACGTCGTCGACGCGTGGGATCGCTACTCGGCGAATCCGATCGGGGCGCTGATTCCCCCGTACGAGGGACTCGGTGCGCCCGGTGGGATCATCACCGGCACCATCGCCCTTGCGGCTCTGTTGCGCCGTTGGCGTCAGGCGCCGTGGGGCTGGGTCGACGTTGCCGGCCCCGC
>CAWULR010000090.1:0-3448 GCA_963923845.1 uncultured bacterium | reverse complement strand
GGGCGTAGTCGGTGCGGCTCGTCAGGCGCATGGGTGCAGCATACTTGCCTGCATGAACGAGACGGAGTCCAGCCAGGCCACGATGCCGCGACTGAGCGTTGCACCGATCCCCGAAGGGTCCGTCCTCCTGCACATCGGCCCGCCCAAGACGGGAACGAGCGCGCTCCAAGGTGCCTGCCACTCGTGTCGCGAGGCGATGCTCGAGCAGGGTGTCCGCTATGCGGGTCGGACCCAGCAGTCCGGTCGCGCCGCCTATGCCGTGCTCGGTCGCACACACCCCACCCTCGGCGGCGCACCGTCGATCCACCATTGGAGGCGGTTGGTGGCGGAGGTGCGCAACGCTCGCGAGGCACGGGTCTTCGTATCGAGCGAGTTCTTCGCCGGTGCCGACGACGCACAGGCGGCGCGGATCGTCGACGAGCTCGGCGGCGAGCGGGTGCACGTTGCCCTCACGCTGCGACCGGTTTCGCGCATCCTCCCCTCTCGGTGGCAACAGAACGTGCAGGAGGGCGCTCGCTACTCGTACGACCAGTGGCTGCACTGGGTCTTCGAACAACCAGACGAAGGAAAGGGTGCGACCTTCTGGTCGCGCCAGCGACATGATCGACTCGCGGCGCGCTGGGCACGGATCGTCGGCGCTTCTCGGCTCTCTGCTGTGATGGTCGACGAGCGAGATCGTTCCGCGATCTTCCACGCGTTCGAGGGACTCCTCGCGCTCCGCAGCGGCACCCTTGTTCCGCAGGACGACACGGCGAATCGGTCGATGACCGCCGCCGAGATCGAGCTTGTCCGCGCGCTCAACGAGGCGTTTGCTGCCGAGGGAATCGCACGACCGCTGCTCTACAAGATGATCACGCGCGGGACAGCGCTCTACATGAAGGGCCGTGCGCCTTCGCGCGAAGAGGCACGACAGGAGACTCCGGCCTGGGCGATCCAGCGCGCCGACGCGATCGGTCGCGAGAGTGCGACGGCAATCAGGGCACTCGGTGTCACCGTGATCGGAAACCTCGAGGCGCTCGGTGGTTCGACTCCGCACGATGCGGCACTCGCGACGATCCCGCCCCTGCCGGACGCCGCAACGGACGGGGCGCCAGGAGGCGGCGGGAGCGTGCCTTCGCAAGTTGCGATCCGCGCCCTGATGGGCATGCTCTTTGCGAGCGGTGCGGCGCGTGGCGGTGGCTCAGGTGACCCGAGAGTCGACGTGCGCGTGGAGCCGCAGCTCCTTCAGCGCGTGCACACCCTCGACCTGCTGCGCGTCGTAGCTCAGCGTCTGCAGTGGTCGCTCGTGAGCAGGATTCGAAGGGTGCTGCGTCGGCTGCGTTAGCTCATCAACTGACGCGCTCGTTCGACGATGTCGCGTGCGGCAGCTTCCACATCTGAGACCGAGGCATCGACGACAACATCGGCGTCCGTCGGCGGCTCGTACGGCGACGAGACTCCGGTGAAGTCGGCGATCTCTCCGCGCCGGGCACGTGCATAGAGCCCCTTGCGATCGCGCGCTTCGCAGACCTCTAGCGGCGTGCTGACGTGCACCAGCAGGAACGGATGGCCCGCGGCTGCCGCACGGGCGCGCGCCCGGCCTTCGGCGAAGGGGGCGATCGGTGCGGCGATGGCGACACCACCCGACTGCGCCACCTCGGCGGCGCGCCGGCCGAGGCGCTCGACGTTGGTGTTGCGCCCTTCGCGATCGAAGCCGAGTCCGCGCGAGATCGTCCGGCGCATCGCATCGCCGTCCAGGAGTGTCACGCCGCGCACTCCTGTATCACGCAGGATGTCCGCAACGGCAGCGGCGATCGTCGACTTGCCAGAACCTGAGAGTCCGGTGAAGAGAATCACTCCACCACGCGACCATCCCCCCTCGCGTGCCCGCCGGATCTCGCGCAGCGAACTCTCCGGGAACGTCGCGATCGAGGCGGCGGTGTCAGCGGTGTCGGCGGGGAGCGTTTCGGAGCCGAGGAGATGCTCCTCGACTCCGTAGCCCCGAAGGATCGTCTCTGCGGCGTGCAGCCCGCTGGGCCACGGCACCGCGATCGTGCGCACCGCAACCGCCGGCAGCTCGGCTCTCAGACGTTCGGCGGCACCGTCAACGGCGCGGACGAGTCCGGACGGTCCGACCTCGCCATCGGGTCGTGTGGCTCGCGACACCGCGGCGAAGAGCAGGATCGCGTCAGATCCGAGCGCACGGGCGCGCGAGGCCGTCGCGGCGATCTCGGCGAGCGATGGCGGCTGGAACGCCACAAAGCCGAACGGGAGATCGCCGAGAGTCAGCGCATCGACGCTCGCGATCCGGATGTTGGGGTGCCACGCCTCGCCAACGCCGACTGCGAGGGGACGGAGATGGCGAGTGCCCTGCAACGAGACCTCTGCGAGCGGCGTGTTCTCCTCGTCGCAGAGCGTGGCCGTCGGCGCGCCGCTCAGGTGGCGGTGCAGCACCCGCTCAGACAGCGCACCGATGCGCACGAGTTCGAGTTCGTCGACCCCATTCGCATCGAGGACGATCTGTGCCGTTGGCTCGTCGTGTCCCGCACGCTCTCCCATGACCGCAGGTTACCCCCTAACCTGAACGCCGATGAAGGGAAGAGAGTCTGACGCACAGCTCGCGAGACGCGTCGCCGAGGCGACGGGACGGCTTCTGCTCGAGATCCGTCGGACCGCCGATGTCGACTCGGTCGCCGGACTGCAGGCGATGCGCGACGAAGGGGACCGTCGCGCCAATGCGGCGATCACAGAGGCACTCGCGCTCGAACGGCCGACCGATGCGATCCTCTCGGAGGAGTCGGTCGACTCGGGACGACGACTCGAAGCCGATCGTGTCTGGATCGTCGATCCCCTGGATGGAACCCGCGAGTTCGGCGAGCGAGATGCAGCCGGCGTGTGGCGCGACGATTTTGCGGTGCACGTGGCGCTGTGGGAGCGCGGGTCGGGCTTGGTCGCCGGCGCGGTGGCGATGCCCGCGCGCGGGGTGACGCACGGGACAGATGCGCCAGCCTCGGTTCCACAGGCGGGCGTCGGACGCCTGCGCCTCGCGGTGAGCCGCACGCGACCGCCGGCGTTCCTCGAGGCACTCTCGGCGCGCGGAGCCGCAACCCTGGTCCCCTTGGGTTCGGCCGGCGTGAAGGCGATGGCGGTGCTCTCGGGAGAGGTCGATGCGTATGTGCATGCCGGCGGCCAGTATCAGTGGGATTCGGCGGCTCCTGTGGCGGTGGCGCTGGCGGCGGGCTTCGTTGCAACCCGTCTCGACGGATCGTCGCTTCGATACAACGACGCAGATCTGTCGCTCCCCGATCTCCTCATCTGCCACCCGGCACGGATCGATGAGGTGCGCACGCTGCTGACGGAGGTCGGCGTCGGCCCGGAAAGACGTCGCGACGCACGTGGGGCAGAATCTCCGTGATGAGGAGCCCTTGGTGAAGAGCCACGTGATGAGCCAGCTTGCCGCCTTGGAGGC
>CAWULR010000089.1:0-3455 GCA_963923845.1 uncultured bacterium | reverse complement strand
TTGCGCAAACCGAGGAGCGTTGACCGATCCGCTTCGGATAGCAGCGAGCCCACGACCTCCGCACTCGTGACTCCTTGGACTGCAACCATGGCGGTCTCGTCGCTCTCGTCCGACACAGTCGCCGATGCGCCGAGGCGCTCGCGAAGCTCTGCGGCCACCACGATGCGATTCGACGCATTTGCCACCACCAGCCACTCCGCCTCGGTGATGCGATAGACGACAAGGTCGTCCAGGATCCCTCCGCGATCGTCGACGATCATGCTGTACTGAGCCCTGCCGACCTGCAGTGCGGAGGGAGTCGTGACCAGCGCGCGATCCAGGGCAGGACCCGCGGCGGGTCCGCTGACCCGGATCTCGCCCATGTGGCTCAGATCGAAGAGACCCGCACCCGTTCGAACGGCACGATGCTCCTCGATCACGCCCGAGTACTGGACCGGCATCTCCCAGCCGGCGAAGTCGACCATCTTCGCGCCGAGCCGAAGATGCTCGTCGAAGAGCGCGGTGCGCTGCATCAGTCGCGTGTCAGGGCGTCGTAGGCGCGCTGGACGAGCCCGCTCTCGGTCTGGAAATCGAGGAGGCGAATCGCCTCGTCCATGCGCACCCAGCGCAGCTCGTCGAACTCCTTGTCGTACTGCTCGAAGCTGCCACCGACAGCTTCCATGATGTAGTAGTGCACGGTCTTCTCGATGCGCTCACCCGCGCGGATGAACGAGTAGGAGATGGCGTCGAAATACGAGAGGATTCGGACCTCGAGACCGGACTCCTCTCGAACCTCGCGGATTGCCGTCTCCTCGCGCGTCTCTCCCTCTTCCGGCGTTCCCTTCGGGAGCGACCACACGTAGCCGTCGCGCTCCCGCTTGCGGCGACCGACGACGATCTCAGGTTGTCCGCCCACGGCGCGGATGACGAGCCCCCCTGCGGAGACCGCTATGCGCTTGCTGAGTGCCATCCTTGCTCCTCACATCGCCGACGTCTCGGGTGCCTGTGCAGCACCGCTCATTGGGCACGATGGTAGCCCCGCCGACAGAAGGACGCTGTGCGAGTGGGCGCGCTACGCTACTCCGTGCGGCGCCGGCGAACGGAGCGGTCAAGGGAGAAGGAGGGTGCGGTGTTCGATCTCAGATCGGTGCGCCAGCCCCTCGGGCCGGGTCTCCCCGACCGCGTCGCGCTCGAGCGACTCCCCGCACCCGCCACGCCGTGGGCGCGCCTCCCCGTCATCTTGAAGATCCTCATCGAAGGTGCGGCACGCCGCGCCGACCGTGGCGTGGTCCGCACCGAAGATGTCGACGCGTATCTCGCATGGAGGCCCGGAGCATCGGCCACGGCAACGGGGGACGAACGCGAGCTGCCCTTCTCTCCGGCGCGTGTCGTGCTGCAGGACTTCACCGGCGTCCCTGCCGTCGTCGATCTCGCTGCCTTGCGCGACGCCGCACGCGAACTCGGCATCGATCCAGAGCGCATCAACCCCCAGGTGCCCGCCGATCTCGTCATCGACCACTCGGTCCAGGTCGACCGCTGGGCGACTCCGGACGCACTCGAACTGAACGTCGCTCGAGAGTACGAGCGCAACGAGGAACGCTATCGACTCCTTCGATGGGCACAGGGCGCATTCGACCGCTTCCGCGTCGTCCCCCCGGGGGCAGGCATCGTGCATCAGGTGAACCTGGAGAGCCTTGCGACGGTCGTCCGCGTGGAGGAGGTCGACGGAGCGCCGCTCGCCTTCCCCGACACATGCGTCGGCACCGACTCGCACACCACGATGATCTCGGGCCTCGGGGTGCTCGGCTTCGGCGTGGGCGGGATCGAGGCGGAGGCGGTGCTGCTCGGCGAGCCGCTCTTCTCGCCGCTGCCGAAGATCGTCGGACTCAAGCTCGTTGGAACGCTGCCTGCAGGCACCACGGCGACAGACCTGGTCCTCACGGTGACCGAACGACTCCGCGCTCACGGAGTGGTCGGTGCATACGTCGAGGCGTTCGGCGACGGACTCGCCGGCGTCTCGCTCGCCGATCGGGCGACGATCGCCAACATGTCGCCGGAGTTCGGTGCGACGACCACGCTCTTCCCGATCGACCAGATCACGCTCGACTATCTCCGCGTCACCGGGCGCGACGATCGACAGGTCGCACTCGTCGAGGCCTACGCCAGGGCCCAGGGTCTCTGGAGGGAGAGCGGGTCCGATCCCGTCTACGACGAGGTCGTCGAGATCGATCTCGGAGCGATCGTCCCCTCCCTTGCCGGTCCGAAACGACCCCAAGATCGAGTCGCACTCCCCGATCTCGGCGCCGGGTTCGAGCGAACGTATGCAGACCGCGCCGGGAAGAGGGGCCGCCGCGCGACCGTGAACGGCGCCGAGATGCGCGACGGCGCGGTTGCCATCGCGGCGATCACCTCCTGCACCAACACCTCGAATCCCTCGGTGATGATCGCCGCTGGGCTGCTCGCGCGGAACGCCGTCGCACGTGGCATGCGCGTCCCCCCGTGGGTCAAGACGAGCCTCGCTCCCGGATCGCGTGTCGTCACCGCCTACCTCGAACGTGCTGGACTCCTCGAGCCGCTCGCGACGCTCGGATTCGACGTTGCCGGCTACGGCTGTACCACGTGTATCGGCAACTCTGGGCCTCTCGACCGCGAGGTGGCCGACGCGGTCGAACGAGAGGACCTCCTCGTGGCCGCCGTCCTTTCGGGAAACCGCAACTTCGAGGGCCGCATCCACCCTGCGGTGCGCGCCGCCTATCTCGCCTCGCCCCCGCTGGTCGTCGCGCTCGCCCTCGCCGGAACGGTGGTGACGAACCTCGACGCAGATCCGATCGGGCACGACTCCGGCGGGGCTCCGATCTTCCTCCGCGACCTCTGGCCGAGCGACCAGGAGGTCGCACAAGCCGTGGCAACCGCCGCCGATGCGTCGCTCTACCGCAGCAGCTACGCGAATCTCTTTGCGGGAGACGCACGCTGGCGGGCGCTCAGCGTCCCGACCGGTCGTACCTACGCCTGGGATCCGGCGTCGACCTACATCGCCCGACCAGCCTTCACCGAGGGGATCTCGCTCGCCGCGACGCCGACCGCGGACATTCTCGGTGCGCGGGCACTCCTCCTCCTCGGCGACTCCGTCACAACGGACCACATCTCCCCCGCCGGATCCATTCGGGCCGATTCGCCAGCCGGTCGATGGCTCATCGAACGAGGCGTCGCACCCGGAGACTTCAATTCGTATGGGGCGCGCCGCGGCCACGACGAGGTGATGATGCGCGGCACCTTTGCCAACATCCGGCTCCGCAACGCGCTTGCCGGCGACCGAGAGGGTCCGATCACGACCCACCTGCCGAGCGGCGACATCCTGCCGGTCGCCGACGCGGCAGCACGGTACGCCGAGAGCGCAACGCCACTCGTGATCATCGCCGGAAAGGAGTACGGATCTGGATCGAGTCGCGACTGGGCGGCAAAGGGAACGCAGATGC
>CAWULR010000088.1:0-3522 GCA_963923845.1 uncultured bacterium | reverse complement strand
CTCGGGACGAGGGTCCAGGCCGACGGCGAGCCACTCGCCCGCGGCGGCGGCGCAGGCGGCGAGCCGCTCCGGTTCGTCGAGCAGCGCCGCGCCGACGACGACGCGCGTCGCCCCCGCGGCGAACACGAGCCTGATCGCCTCCGGCGACTCTGCGCCGCCGGCAACCTGCAGCGGAGTGGCAACGAGACCCGCCACCGCGCCGATCGCAGCGAGGTTCACCGGCGCGCCAGCCCGTGCTCCGTCGAAGTCGACGAGATGGATCAGCGTTGCGCCGCGATCGACGAAGTGCCGAGCGATGCGCGCCGGCTGGTCTGTCGGCGCGCCGATACCGGTCGAAGCACCCGGCCAGAAGACGATGCGCGACCGTCCGCCGTCGAGATCGATCGACGGGATGATGCGCATCGAACGGTGTCTGGAGCCTAGGCGGACGCGGCGAGCGCGTCGGCCGACGCCTTGATCGTCCTCTGGATGTCGGCCTCGTCGACGCCGTAGTGCGTGACGGCGCGGATCTGTCCGTGCGTGTAGGCGACCATCAAGACGCCGCGCTTCGCGAGCTCGTCGAGGAACCGCTGCCGCCGTGCCAGTCCGCCCTCCACCTTGAAGATGACGAAGTTGGTGACGACGCGGTTCGGATCGAGTCGATCGCCCTCCGGTTGGGCGTTGTGTCCCGGCGAGACGATGCCGTCCATGTCGGCCAGTGCCTCGGCAAGGACGCGCGCATTGACATGGTCTTCGGCGAGCCGTTTGATCGTTCCCTCCGGACCGTCCGAGAGCGCGACGAGACCCGCTGCGGCGAGGATGCCAACCTGCCGCATCCCGCCGCCCAGCACCTTGCGTGCGCGGCGCGCCCGCCAGATGAAGTCCCTGTCGCCGACGACGACGCTGCCGATCGGTGCGGCGAGCCCTTTGCTGAGGCAGAAGGTGACGCTCTGCGCCTCTTCGACGAGTTCGCGGGCGCTGACGCCGAGTGCGACGACGGCGTTGAAGAGCCGCGCACCGTCGACGTGGATCGGAATCCCGGCCGGCTTCAGCGCCGCGCGGAGCTCCTTCATGTAGGCGGTCCCGATCGGTCGGCTGAAGGTGTGCGCATGACAGTTCTCGACCACGACCAGGCTGGTGATCGCGGAGTGCGGATCCGACGAGTCCTGGATCGCCTCGACGACCGCGTCGATCGGCATCTCTCCGCTCGGTCGCTCGTGAACCACGCGCAGACCGGCGCCGGCGACGACCGCGTAGTTTGCCGCTTCGTCGTTCGGGATGTGGCCTTCTGCCGGCGTGATGATTTCGCCGCCGCGAGGGACCTGCGCCATGACGCTGACGAGGTTTCCCATCGTTCCGGAGGCAACGAAGAGCCCCGCCTCCTTGCCGAGCAGGTCCGCGGCGCGCGCCTCGAGCTCGATGACGGTGGGGTCGTCCTCGAAGACATCGTCGCCCACCTCGGCGCTCGCCATGGCGCGACGCATCTCCGGAGTGGGGTGGCTGACGGTGTCGGATCGTAGGTCGATGCGGCCCGAGCCTCCCGCTCGTTTCGCCGCGTCAGCGCCGTATCCCATAGTCGGATCCTACCCCCTCTGGTAGGCTTCGCAGTCCTGTCGCGGACCCGTGGTGTAGCGGCCCAACATGCCAGCCTGTCACGCTGGAGATCGCCGGTTCGAATCCGGTCGGGTCCGCCAGGAGACTCTCCCGCTCTCGTCTACGATCACTCCATGCCGCGAGAGATCCCTGTCAGCGACGGTTTCCCGCCAAGCGAACGCACGCGTGTCCGTCGGCTCCCCGAGCGCGGTTTGTACGAGCGCAGCGAGATCTACCCCGTCGTCGATGCGGCGCTCACCTGCACCGTGGCGTATCTCCTCGACGGGCGCCCCATGGCCACGCCGACCGCGCACTGGCGCGACGGCGATCGACTCTACTGGCACGGTTCGGCGGCGAGCCGCTTCTTGAAGAGTGTCGTCGGCAGCGAGGTCTGCGTGTCGATCCACCTGGCCGACGGGATCGTGCTCGCACGGAGCGGCTTCGACAGCTCCATGAACTATCGCTCGGCCACCCTCTTCGGCAGCTGCGAGGAGATCACCGGTGCAGAGAAGGTGGCGCAGCTCGATGCCTTCGTCGACAAGCTGGTGCCCGGTCGGTCGCGCGAGCTGCGCGCTGCGCACGACCAGGAGCTGAAGGCGACGACGCTGCTCGGGATGACGATCCGCGAGGCGTCGGGAAAGATCCGCGACGGGGGCGTCCACGGGAACGACGACGACGCGGGCGAGAAGATCTGGGCCGGAGTCGTCGAGATCGAGGCGCGCTACACGCGGCTCGTCGCCGACCAGGATCCGCCGGTGATCGCTGCGCCGTCGACGACGCTCGAGCAGATGATCGGCAAGAAGATCTAGTGCGGCTGAGAGCGACGGCTACCTCGATCGACCGGGTCGCGCTCGCCGCGCTCGCCGCGCTCGTGCTCGTCTACTCGTTCGCCGTGGGCGATGCGATCGCTCCGTCCGCCGGCTGGGCGTGGCTTGCCGTGGCGGCGATCGCACTCGGCGCGAATGCTGCTCGCCTGCGCATCGGCGCTCGACCGTCTGAGGCCGGCGTCGCAGTCGGATGCGCTTCGCTTCTCCTTGCGCTCCTGCGCATCACCGGGATCGTCCGAGAGGTGACGCTGCCGATCGCTGTCGCGACGGTGGCGCTGCCGCTGATGCTCGTGGCGATCAGCCGCCGGCGATCTGCTCTCCGCCGTCGATCGTAATCGTATTCCCCGTCACCCAGTCCATCCCCGGCGCCGAGAGCGCGACGATCGCGCGACCGACATCGTCGGGCGTGGTCAGTCGCTTCCCGGGATGCTTCTTCATCACGACGTCGATCCACTCCTGGCTGCCGGGGATCTTGCGCAGCGCGGGCGTGTCAACGACGCCTGGTCGAAGTGCGGTGACGGTGGCACCCGGAACGAGCGCGGCGAGTTCGATCGCAAGCTGACGACAGTGCGCTTCGACGGCGGCCTTGGCGGCTGAGACCGCGCCGTACATCGGCACCGCCTTCGAGGCGCCTTCCGATGATGTCGCGAAGATGCGCGTGGTTGCACCGATCAGCCCTGCGGCATAGAGGTCCTGCACCCAGTAGACGAGCGAGTGCGCCATGACGTCCGACGTCATCTCCATCTGCTTGCGCGTGATCGTCGGCGTGTCGCCAGACGGGAGAAGGGGCTGCAGGCTGCCGAAGGCGAGCGAGTGCAGCACGATGCCGAGCTGCGGTTCGGCGCCGGCGGCGCGGGCAGATGCGAATCGTTCCGAGAGCTGGGCGATCACCTCCGCGCGCTTCTCGTCGTCGGCGGCGTTGCCGCGGACATAGAGGGCCTCGACCCCCGCCGCCTTCACCGCGGCAATGGCCGCGTCGAGCTTCTCGCCCCTGGAGCGGCCGAGGTAGACGCCGCAGACGTTGTAGCCGGCCTCAGCGGCGTGGCGCGCCGAAGCCTCGCCGATCCCGCTCGAGGCGCCGAGCACCAAGGCCCACTTCTGCACGACCTTCTCGCCCACCTTC
>CAWULR010000087.1:0-3539 GCA_963923845.1 uncultured bacterium | reverse complement strand
GTCCGAGCAGCGCCTCTCCCGACAGCTTCAGGAGGATCCGAGAGTAGCGCGTCGGAGAAGTCATGGCGCTGGCGTACGGCCTGCCGCGCTCGTGGTCAGATCTCTTCGCCGAGCGCGTAGCGGACGAAGCGACGCACGCGGATGTTCTCGCCGATCGTCGCAATCGCACTCGTGATCAGCTGTGCGACCGTCTCTTCGCCGTCGCGGAAGGGTTGGTCGAGGAGACAGACCTCTTCGAACCACTTCCGCATCTGTCCGTCGACGATCTGCGCGCGGACCGATTCCGGCTTCTTGGAGAGCGATTCGTCCGCTTCCAGTGCGGCGCGCTTTGCGGCGAGGACGTCGGCGGGAATGTGGTCGCGGCTCACGTAGAGCGGATTCAGGCCCGCGATCTGCATTCCGATCTCCTTGACGAGCTTCTGGAACTGCTCGTTGCGGGCGACAAAGTCTGTTTCGCAGTTCACCTCGAGGAGGACGCCGACGCGGCCGCCGGTGTGGATGTACGACGAGACGAGTCCTTCGCGCGCATCGCGACCTGCCTTCTTGGCCGCAGCCGCCAGACCCGCCTCGCGCAGGGTCGCGACCGCCTTCTCCACGTCTCCGCCAGCATCCTCGAGCGCGCGCTTGCAGTCCATGAAACCTGCGCCGGTGCGCTCTCGAAGGTCCTTCACCGCCTCTGCACTGATTGCCATCGTCGAACTCCCCTTCTTCGCGCTATGCGCCGTGTGCGCTCTCGTCATCCGAACCAGAGGGCAGCGGCTCCTCATCCGGAGAGAAGCTCAACGTGCCCGCGGCACTGAGCGCAGCGACGAGGTCGTCCTGCGCTTCGAACGACGCCACACCGTCCGGCGCGGCTGCGGCGGCCGCTGCCGCCTCTTGTGCCTCGATCTCGGGTAGGCGTGCAGCGCGTTCGGCAGCCCCTTCGATCACCGCATCGGCAACCGATTTGCAGATCAACTTGATGCACTTGATCGCGTCGTCGTTGACGGGAATCGGATACTGAAGCTGGTCGGGATCCACGTTGGTATCGGCAGTCCCGACGACGGGGATCCCGAGCTTGTTCGCCTCGACCGCCGCCAAGGTTTCGCGGCTCGGGTCGATGATGAAGACCATGCCGGGCGCGCGCCGCAGTCGTCGCATGCCACCCAGGACACCTCGGAGCTTCTCGAGTTTGTCCTTGAGCTTGGCCGCGTCCTTCTTCGACATCAACTCGAACTCGCCGGCCTGCTCCCGTGCTTCGAGCTGTTCGAGAAGCGTCAAACGCTTCCGGATCGTTGCGAAGTTCGTGAGCATCCCGCCGAGCCAGCGCTTGACGACGTACGGCTGTCCTGCACGAGTCGCCTCTTCGAGGATGGGGCCCTGCGCCTGCTTCTTCGTGCCGACGAACAGGATCGTCTCGCCGTTTGCCGCGGCCTCGCGGACTGCAACGAGTGCTGCCTCGAGATGCCGGGCGCTCTTGGCGAGATCCAGGATGTGGATCCCGTTCCGCTGTGCGTAGATGTACGGGGCCATCTTCGGGTTCCAGCGGCGGGTTTGGTGTCCGAAATGTGCGCCGACTTCGAGAAGTTCGCGCATCGTGACTGCGGCCATGGTTCTCCTTTGCACGGTTGTGCCACCGCGGGACGCCATCGCGACCCCGAGGGGCCACCGTTGCGAGGCGACATGCTCCGCGTGCGTATTCCCCGGCCGAGGCCGAGGGCGCTCTCGTCGAGTGCCCCAGAAGTCTACCATCGCCGATCGTCCTGCCCCTCCCAGGGGGCCTCCTGCTCCGCGATGCTGCGCACCAGCCGCAGCCGCTCCCTCCCGGGTCGCCCGATCACGAGGAGCAGATCGATCCTCGAGAGCTCCGGGACTGCCTCGCGCTGGCGCGACAAGGCTGCGAGCTTCCGGGCGCCGAGGAGCGCGTGCGGCGTCGCATCGCCGATGCTCAGTCGCGCTCGCACTTCGACGGCAACCAGCGACCCGCGTTCGTCTCGGGCGAGCAGGTCGATCTCAAGGCCACCACGGGCAAGGTTTCGCTCCAGGATCAACCAGCCCGCGGATCGCAGGCTGTCGCAGGCGAGCCGCTCCGCATTGCGTCCTCGCCGCCGTTGTGCCGTCTCCACCGCGAGAGGGTCCGCTCGCGGGCGTATCTCGGGCTTACGCGTTCGACGAGCGCAGCTCGCCGCCTCGCTCTCGCACCGCGTCTTTCACGGGCGCGTATGAACGGCGGTGGTGCGGCGTCACTCCGAGTCGCATGAGCGCCGCCACATGCGCCGCCGCCGGGTAGCCTGCATTCGTCTCCCAGCCGTATCCGGGATAGCGCACCGCGAGACGCTCCATCAGCCGATCGCGAAGGACCTTTGCCACGATCGAGGCGCACGCGATCGGATAGACGCTGGCATCGCCCCTCACGACGGTGCGGTGGGGCCCGATCAACGCTTCGAGATCCTGCGCAGGCGAGCCGTCGACCAACGAAAGAGCGACCGCAATGCGATAGCGACGTTGAAGGGCGGCAAGCGCTCGGGCCATCGCCAGGTGGGATGCAGCGCGAGGGTTGAGGCGTTCGACCTCTCTGGCGGAGGCTGCGCCGATGCCGTAGGCGAGCGCAGCTCGGCGGATGATTGGCTCCAGGCGCTCGCGCTGGCGACGCGAGAGGGCTTTGGAATCGCGAACATCGTCGATCGTCTCGCCGGGAGGCATGACGATCGCACACGCAACCACCGGTCCCGCGAGCGGTGCAAGCCCCACTTCGTCGATGCCCGCGACCAGGCTCTCAGGGTGGCCATGCGACGTTTCGAGTTCGCGGGTTGGCAGCACACGGCCGACAGTCGGCCGCGACCGAGTCACGCGGGCGCCTGCTCCGATCCCTCAGGCTGGTCGCCACCGACCGTTGTCGAACCCTCGGTCGTGTCAGCCGACTCGACGGCAGGATTCGCCTCGACGCTCTCGGGTGCTGATGTTTCGGCCAGGACCGCCTCAGTCGTGGTTTCGTCGACCGAGCCGGCTGCTGCGGTGACGGTGTCGGCGCTGAGCGGCGGCTCGATGGTTGGATTGAGATCCTCGCCCGACTCGGCGCGCTTCTCGCGGAGCGACGACTGCTTCCCGACTCGGTCGCGCAAGAAGTAGAGCTGCGCGCGATGCGAGACGCCACGACGCACGATCTCGATCTTGTCGATGCGAGGACTGTGCACCTTGAAGGTTCGCTCCACACCGACGCCCGATGCGATTCGGCGCACGGTCATCGTGAGATTCAGTCCGCCGCCGCGCAGGCGCATGACGGTGCCTTCGAACACCTGGATGCGCTCGCGGTTCCCCTCCACGACCTTGGCCGACACCTTGACGGTGTCCCCCGACTTGATCGGCGGCAGGTCGCGTTTCAACTGGTCGTTGGTGATCGTTCGGATCAGGTCCATCTGTTCTCCGTGGTCGTGCGGCAGTGTGTCCGCCGATGCGAGGGGCGAGGATAGCACACCGACCCGCGAAGGCCGGGGGCACTCACCCGGTCGCCAGTCGCTCCACCCGTCGCCGAACCCTCACCCTTTGGCCGATCGGCCCCC
>CAWULR010000086.1:0-3548 GCA_963923845.1 uncultured bacterium | reverse complement strand
GCTTCGTGCAGGTCCGACCGGATCGCGTGCTCGTGCTCGCCGAGTCGGCCGACCTCGCCGCTGAGCTCGACCTCGCCGCGATCGAGAAGGCGAAGGCGGACGCCGAACGGGCGCTCGCCCAGGTCGACCAGGCCGATCCTGGAGCCGTCGCAACGGCTCGCGCCGCGATGGCGCGTGCACTGCTGCACCTGAACGTTGCGGAGCGCCGCCGCCGACGCGGCTAGAGTCTCCACGTCGCGCTCGGCTCGCGTGCGTCGCACCTCGCTCGGTTGGACGCGGCGCCATCGACAGGCGAGAATCCACGCATGAGCGGCACCCCTTCGCCGAAGCCCTTCTCCTGGGAGTACCGCCCCGTCGCGCTCGCCAAGGAGGCGTTCCACATCTCCGGCGGTCGTCCGCTGAGCGGCAGCGTGCGCGTCTCGGGCGCAAAGAACGCCGCGCTCAAGATGATGGCCGCATCCGTGCTGACCGGCGAGCGGTTGCACCTCGACAACGTCCCGGAGATCCTCGACATCGAGGTGCTGCGCGACACCCTGCGCGATCTCGGCGTCGCCGTCGAGCGAGGGAGCGACGGTGGCATGGACCTGACCGCCGGCGACGTCGAGTGGCTCTTCGTCCCGCTCGAGGCGGCGGCGAAGATGCGCGCCAGCTTCATGCTCCTCGGACCGCTCCTCGCGCGCTTCGGTCGCGTCATCATCAGCAACCCCGGTGGCGATCGCATCGGACGACGCCCCGTCAACCTGCACGTCGACGCGATGCGCGCGCTCGGCGCAGAGATCGACTATCGCGACGGCTACTACTTTGCGAAGAGCAACGGGCGGCTTCGCGGTGCGACGATCGTCTTCCCGCACGTCACCGTGATGGGAACGGAGAACGCGATGCTCGCGGCGGTGCTCGCAGAGGGGACCACCACGATCACGCCCGCGGCGCAGGAGCCGGAGGTCGACGACCTGATCGCGCTGCTCAACAGCATGGGCGCGAAGGTGGCGCGCACCGCACCGGATGTCATCGAGATCCACGGCGTGGCGTCGCTGCACGGTGCCACGCATCGCGTGATGCCCGATCGGATCGAGGCCGGAACCTTCGCCACCGCCGCGGCGGTGATCGGCGGGAGCATCGAGATCCAGGGCGTCGAGCCGACGCATCTCGCCTCGTTCATCGAGTTGCTGGATCGGACCGGCGTCGATCACCGCGTCGACGGCACGAGCCTGCACGTCGCCGGCACGCCGCACGGACAGGGTTCGTATCGGGCAACGGAGATCGTGACGGCGCCGTATCCGGGACTGGCCACGGACCTGCAACCGTCGGCCGGTCTCATCCTCACGCGCGCCGACGGCGTGAGCAGCATCCACGAGACGATCTTCGAAGATCGACTGGAGTGGCTCGTCGGCCTGCGCAACTTCGGCGCACAGGTGGAGATCCAGGATGCGCGGCATGCGCGCATCACCGGACCAACGGCCTTCCACGCCGCGGAGGCCGACATCCCCGATCTCCGCGCCGGCGCCACGCTGATGCTCGCCGCGCTCGCCGCGCCCGGGAAGAGCAAGATCCACGGTGCCCACCACATCCGCCGCGGCTATGCCACCATTGAGGAGAAGTTCCGTGGCCTTGGCGCGGACCTGACGCATGTCAGCGAAGAGGGGAGTACCGCCGGATGAAGATCGGAATCGACCTGGGAACCGCCAACGTGCTCGTCTTCGTCCAGGGGCAGGGGATCACGGTGCGCGAGCCGAGCGTCGTCGCGATCGACGCAGAAGATCGAATCGTCGCAGTCGGAAACGACGCCAAGGAGATGCTCGGTCGCACCCCCGGCTCGATCTCCGCGATCCGCCCGCTCCGCGACGGCGTGATCGCCGACTACGTCGTCACCGAGGCGATGCTGCGCTACTTCATCAAGAAGGGGACCGCCGGGAAGATCTCCTTCGGTCGCCCCGACGTCCTGGTCAGCGTTCCGGCCGGATCGACCTCGGTGGAGAAGCGCTACGTCCTCGACGCGGCGCGCCAGGCCGGCGCCGGGAAGGCGTACCTGATCGAGGAGCCGATGGCCGCGGCGATCGGCGCCGAGCTCCCCATCAGCGGCCCTTCGGGAAACATGATCGTGAACATCGGCGGCGGCACGGCGGAGATCGCCGTCCTCTCGCTCTCGGACATCGTCGTGGCGAAGAGCCACCGCGTGGGCGGCAACCGCTTCGACGAGGCGATCGCCCTCTACATCCGCCGCAAGTACAACCTCATGATCGGCGACCGCACCGCAGAGCAGGTCAAGATCGAGATCGGCAGCGCCCTGCCGCTCGAGGAGGAGCTGACGATGAGCGTCAAGGGGCGCGACATGATCGCCGGGCTCCCGCGCGAGGTGACCATCACGTCGACCGAGATCACCGAGGCGATGGAGGTGCCGCTGCGCAACCTCACCGACGCGATCCGCGGCGTGTTGGAGCAGACGCCGCCAGAGTTGAGCGCCGACATCATCGACAAGGGGATCGTCCTCTCCGGCGGTGGCGCGCTGCTGCGCAACATCGACCGCCTCATCACCACGGTGACCGGCGTCGCGTCGCACGTTGCGCCTGATCCGCTCAGCTGCGTGGCGAAGGGGACGGGCACCGCACTCGAACACTTCGACGTCTTCGCGAAGTCCCTGACCTCGCAGGCCTGACCCGTGTCGCTCGACGGGCGAGCGGTTCTCGATCTCCACAGCCACACCTCGGCGAGCTTCGATTCGCTGAGCGATCCGATCGCACACGCGCGCGCGGCGGCGGCGCGCGGCGTCACGCATCTCGCCATCACCGATCACGATCGCGTGGACGGTGCGCTGCGTGCCCGCGACGCGCGGGTGCCGGGGATCGAGATCATCGTCGGCTCCGAGGTGCGCACGCAGGCGGGCGACATGATCGCCCTCTTCGTCGAGCGACCGCTCCCGGTCGGCCTGCCGCCGGAAGAGGCGGCGGCGGCCATTCGCGAACAGGGCGGTCTCGTCGGCATCCCGCACCCGTTCGACACCTGGCGCGGTTCGCTGCTCGTGGACGACCGCTATCTGTCGCTGTTGACGCAGGTCGACTTCATCGAAGGGTGGAACGCGCGACTGCTCGCCCCGGGCGGCAACCAGCGCGCCGCAGAGCTCGCGGCGGCCCACGGCATCCCGAGTGTTGCGTCGTCCGATGCGCACAGCATCATGGAGGTCGGTGTCGCCGCAACGATCGTGCGCGGTGATCCGTCCACTCCTGCAGGGATGCGCGCGGCGCTCGCTGCACCGCACGAGCTGATCACCGGACGAGGATCGTTCGTTGCGCGCGCCATCATGCCCGTCGTCAAGCTGCTGAACGCGGCGCGCGGAAATCGGCGCATCCCGCCGGGGAGCGTGTTCGGCGCATGAGGCGCACCGGGTCCACGTTCAGCATCCGCGATCGCGCCACGCGCCCGTCGACGCTCCTCGCCTTTGCGTTCACCGCGCTGCTCCTCGTCGCGCTCTGGAACGCGGCGAGCAGCTTCGACCTGGCGCAGGTCGGTCGGACGATCGGTGGTGCCGACGCACCGGCGCTCGCCGCCGCGCT
>CAWULR010000085.1:0-3559 GCA_963923845.1 uncultured bacterium | reverse complement strand
GGCCCCGAGAATCGCATCTTCTCGCGCGACTGCGGCGAGGAGTTGCTCCACGACCTCGGTCGCGGTGAAGTGGCCGGCACGGTATCCGGAGCGGAGCTGGGCGGCGCCGGCGCGGCGGAGGTCCGCGCTCATCCGTCGGCCTCCTCGCTCAGGATGGCGTGGACCTCGACGTAGTCGCCGCTCCGTATCGGCGTGTTGGCGAGCGCCTGCTCGGCGGTGAGCGACGGGGCCGGCGTGTCCTCGCGCAGAGGCATCGGTTGGACGATGGTCTGGGCACTAGCGGGGACACTCGAGGTGTCGACCTCGGCGAGTCGCGCCCACTGCTCGAGGATGAGGTTGAGGTCTCCCTCGAGGTGTGCGATCTCGTCGCCGGTCAGACCGAGACGCGCAAGCGCAGCGACCTTTTCGACGTCGACTCGGGTGAGCTTGCTCATGCGGGAATCCTACCCGCCCGAGGCTGAGGCCCCCAGCAGCGCGAGAAAACCCGCCTCGTCGACGATGCGCACGCCGAGACGTTCGGCCTCCGCGCGCTTGCTGCCCGCCTTCTCGCCTGCGACCAGCAGCGTGGTCTTGGACGTGATCGAGTCTCCGACGGTCCCGCCCGCCGCCCGGATTCGATCGTGTGCCGCTCGTCGACTGAGTCCCGATGCCACGAGCGTTCCGGTGACGACCACCAGCTCGCCGCTCAGCGGACCGTCACCGGTCGCCGCCTCGGCCTGAGCGCCCGACGTCAGCGTCACCCCGACCTCGAGCAGGTCGTCCAGCGCCCTGCCCGTCTCTCGTCCCGCGAAGTATCCGACGATGCTCGTGCCCACGACTGCGCCGACTCCGCTCACGCCGGTGAGATCCTCCACGGTCAGCTGGCGCAGGGCGGCAGCCGCCCTCCGGCTCCAGTCGTGGCCGGCTGGCACTCGACGTGCGATCTCGGTCGCAAGATCGCGTGCTGTCGTCTCTCCGACATGTCGGATCCCGAGCGCCACGAGGACTCGCCACAGCTCCTGCTCCTTGCGCCGCGCGACCTCCCTGAGCACGTTGTCGATGCGGTTCGCGCCCCCCTTCTTCGCATTCGACGCGACGCTCCCCATGCGATCGAGTCCGTCGAGATCCTCGCGTGTGAGCGTGAACAGGTCCGCCAGCCGTCGCACCCTGCCACGATCGACCAGTTGCTGCAGCAGCTTCTCTCCGAGGCCCTCGATGTCGAGTGCGCCCCGGCCAACCGCATGCCGAAGCCCCTCGAAGACCTGTGCCGGGCACCACGGGTTCGCGCAGCGGTGGCGCACCTCGTCTCGAACGACCTCGCCGTCGCACGACGGGCAGCGCGTCGGCATCTCGAACTCTGCAACCTCGCCGCGCCGCCGCTCCGGAAGGCTGCGGACGACCTCTGGGATCACGTCGCCCGCTTTCTGGAGGACGACGGTGTCCCCGACTCGCACATCCTTTCGGCGGATCTCGTCGATGTTGTGCAGCGTCGCACGCCGAACCGTCGAACCAGCGATGAAGACCGGTGCCATCTCGGCAACCGGCGTCAGGTATCCGGTGCGGCCGACCTCTACCGAGATGTTCAGCAACGTGGTCGTCACCTGCTCCGGCGGAAATTTGTAGGCGATCGCCCATCGAGGGGATCGCGAGATCGATCCGAGCAGATCCTGGTCCTCGGTTCGATCCACTTTCAGAACGGCGCCGTCGGTCTCGTAGGGGAGCTCGTGGCGCTTCTCCTCCCACTCGGCAAGGAAACCCTTTGCGCCGACGGCATCGAGCCCGGCACGCGCGTGGCGCTCCGTCGGAAGTCCGAGACGGTCGAGCATCTGAAGTGCGGCGCTCTGCGACGCCGGTCGAGGTTCCGAGAAGATCTGGTAGGCGAAGAAGTCGAGTCGCCGTTCGGCGGTCACACGGGGATCCTTCTGACGCAGGGATCCGGCCGCAGAGTTCCGAGGATTCGCGTACAACGAGAGCCCCTCGTCCTCGCGCGAGGCATTGAGCGCGGCGAATGCCGCCTTCGGCATGTAGACCTCGCCGCGCACCTCCGCGTCGATCGGCGCGGTGAGCTGCTGCGGGATCGATCGGATCGTGCGCACGTTCGCCGTGACATCTTCGCCCGTGGAGCCATCGCCGCGGGTCGCCGCTCGAACGAGGATGCCGTGCTCGTATCGGATGCTGATCGCCAGGCCGTCGATCTTGAGTTCGGCGACGAGGTCCGGCTCTCGACCGCCGAGTCCCTTCGCAGCGCTGGCCACGAAGTCGACGACCTCCTCGGGAGTGAAGGCGTTCGCGAGACTGAGCATCGGACGCTCGTGCCGCACCTCGCCAAACTCGTGGCCTCCCCCACGCGTGCCGACGCGCAGCGACGGCGAGTCTGGTGTCTGGAGCTCCGGAAACGCCGCCTCGATGGAGGCGAGCTCACGACGCAGGGCGTCGTACTCAGCGTCGGAGAGACGCGGCGCGTCGGCGAGGTAGTACTCGCGATCGGCGGCGTCGATGGCCGCCACCAGCTCCGCGTGTCGCCGCGCACTCTCCCCGCGTGCCTTCGCCATCAGACGATCTCCAGTCCCGCGATGCTCGCGGCGAGCGTCTTCACGCCGACGCCGACGAAGGCGATCGTCACCTCTTCGTCGCTCCGCGTGAGCCTGGAGGTGACGACGATGCCGCTCCCGAAGCGAGGATGCTCGACCCGATCGCCGTCGCGAAAGTAGCGCTCGCCTGGGATTCGCACGCGCGCGGTCGGCGTGCGCCGCGCCGGCACCTCCTCGGTCGCCGAATCCGGGCGGTCGACGTCGTCCGAGCCCTCGCCGACGTCGAAGCGACGCCCTTTCGCCCACGGTGGAATGCGACCGATCGGACGGGAGAGCGTCTCGCCATCGTGGTCCCGATCGTCGCCCAGGTCGTCCGCTCCGTCCACTCCGTCCTCGGCGGATCGTGGCACTCGAAGCGATCCGGAGCGCGCGCCGCGATCGAAGGCACGACGCTTCGCCTCCAGGTCGCGGCTCGGCAGGAACGCGCCCGACGGTGCCCCAGCCTCCCCGCTCCCCTCGCGCCAGGCCTCGCCGCCGGCAAACCCGCCGCGCGCCGAGCGGAATCCCGGGACGCCGCGGCCGAACCGCGTCGCGCCGCCAGAGCGCGGATCCTCGTCGTTCGCCACCTCGAGGAGCTCCTCTGGGATTTCCGCGAGGAACCGGGACGGGACGGCGTCGCCGTCGCCCCAGCCGCGCCGAAGCGCGTAGCTCAGCGTGAGACGTCGCTGCGCGCGGGTGATGCCGACGTAGCAGAGGCGGCGCTCCTCCTCCATCTGCTCCTCGTCCATCAGGGCGCGGCTGTGCGGAAAGAGGCCCTCGGTGAGACCGGTGATGAAGACGGTCGGCCACTCGAGGCCCTTCGCCGCATGCATGGTGATCAGCGTCACGCGTTCGTCATCCTCTTCCAGCGCATCTTGATCTGCAACGAGCGCTGTCTCTTCGATGAATCGATCCAGTGCATCAATCGGCTCGAGGTCCAGGAAGCGACTCGCGATCCCGCGCAGCTCCAGCAGGTTGGCCCAGCGCTCCTCTCCCTCGACCCCCTCCGA
>CAWULR010000084.1:0-3567 GCA_963923845.1 uncultured bacterium | reverse complement strand
GTGCCGGATGCGCACCCTGAGGTGACCACGGTGCTCGAGGCGTGCGAGGCGCTGCGCGTGGAGAGCGGCGGGCGCTTCTCGGCGTGGGGCTTTCGCGCCGATGGACGACTCGACCCTTCCGGCTACGTGAAGGGCTGGGCGATCGACGAAGCGGTACGGATCCTGCGGGCCGCACCGCTGCACGATTTCGTCGTCGACATCGGTGGCGACGCCTATGCGGCGGGCGGGCCGGATCCGGCTCGCGGCTGGGGGATCGGCATCGTCGATCCGTCCGATCGCGGTGCGATCGTTGCGCCGCTCGAGGTGCGCGATCGCGGCGTTGCAACCTCCGGACTCGCCGAGCGCGGCGAACATGTGGTCGATGCGCGGGACGGACGTGCGGCGACGGAGTGGTCCTCCATCACCGTGGTGCATCCGACTGCGGCGCGCGCCGATGCCGTGGCGACGATCGCGCTGCTGATGGGCGAGGATGCGCTCGGCTGGATCGACCGCGATCCAGACGCCGCCGCGTTCGCCGTGCATCGCGACGGACGCCTCGCCTGGACGCCGCGCATGGAGCGCTACCTGGCCGGAACGGTGACGCGCAGCCGCTAGACTTCAGCGATGCGCTCCGCACCGCTCTCGTTCGCAACGCGACATCCGCGGCTCGGCGCCGCACTCGGCGCGCTCGCCATCTCCCAGTCGTCGCCGCTCGCCAAGCTCTCCGGCGCGTCGCCTGCCGTGGTCACGCTCTTCCGCGGCGCGGTGGCGCTGCCGTTCCTGACGCTGCTCGCCCGCCGCGAGGGCCATGCACCGGCGCGCCGCGATCGCGCGCTCGCGATCCTCGCCGGCGGCCTCTTTGCGCTCGACCTGCAGTGCTTCCACGTCTCGATCCCGCTCCTCGGCGTCGCGCTCGCCACCGTCGTGCCGAACGCGCAGGTCTTCATCGTCGGACTCTTCGCCGCGCTCGCGGGCGAGCGAACGCCCGGCCGCGCGATCCTGGCGATCCCGTTCGCGCTGCTCGGCCTGCTGATGCTCGCGCGCGTCGTCGATCCGTTCGGCGGCGGCGTGATCAGCACCGCGGTGGTGAGCGCGGGGAGCGACCCGGCGATCGGCGTCCTCTGGGGCATCGGCGCCGCCACCTTCTACGGCCTCTATCTGGTCATCACCCGACGCATCTCCACCGCCTCCAGCGCCGTCGGGCCCTTCACGATGCTGCGCGACTCGGCGCTCGGCACGATCGCCGTCTCGTTCGCCATCGCCGCGCTCGGCGGCACGCTCCTCCCGCCGCAGCTCTGGCCCGGCGTCGGCTGGCTCGTCCTCCTGGCGCTGATGTCCCAGGTGCTCGGCTACCCGTTGATCAACGCCTCCATCCCGCACCTGCCGAGCGTGGTCGGTTCCCTGCTCCTCTTCGTGCAACCGCTGATGACCCTCGTTGCGGGGGTGCTGATCTTCGGCGAGATCCCCACGCCGGGGCAGCTTGCCGGCGCGCTGATCCTCTTTGGCGGCGTCTTGGTGGCGGCGCGCAAATAGCGCGCAAATAGCGCGCAAACAGCGCGCACGTCGCGCGCCATCGATGCGGACCGAGTCCGCGCCTGCGCGCGGACCGTCAATGCGGATTCGCGGACGATGCCGCCGATGCGGTCTACGCGGTCGGCGGGACGAGCGTGAGGATGCGCGCCGGATTGGCGATCGTGATCTGGTCGATCGTCGCCTGATCGACGCCTGCGGCGGCGAGTCGCGGCAGGAAGCTCGTCTGCAGATAGGTGTAGCCGTTCCCACCGTACGAGAGCAGCTGCGAGTCGTGGCAGACGTCTTGGCTCAGCGTGATCTGCTTCTCGAACCCCTCGTCGAGGAGCGTCTTGATGAGGTCGATCACCTTCGGTTCACCGGCGCGCTCGAGCGGCGTGAAGTTCATGCCGAGGAAGTCGGCCTCCACCGTGGCGCCACGCCTCACGATCTCGCGCCAGTGTTCGATGCGCGGCCACGAGTCGCAGTGTCCGATGACCACCCGCGCCGGGTCGAGCCCTTCGTCTTCAAGGATGGCGAGCTGCGCCAGGCCCACCGCACTCTGCGCCGCGTGCGTCGTCACGGCGGCACCGGTACGACGCGCCGCGCGCGCGGCGGCGCGGAAGACGCGCTCCTCCTGTGCGGTGACCCACGGCTTGTCGGTACCGATCTCGCCGATGATCCCGGGTCGTACCGGACCGTTCGGTCCGATCACGCCATCGTCGAACTCGCGGACGATCTCGTCAGCCAAGTCATCCGTACTGCGACGGTCGATGCGCGCCTCTGGCGGGTAGTACGCCGTCCGATACCAGCCGGCACCGCCAATGATGTGAAGCTTCGTCGCCTCCGAGATGCGGGCGAGGCGCGGGAGGTCGCGCCCGATGCCGTCGAGCGTCAGGTCGACGAGCGATCGGCCCCCCGCGGCGGCGTAGGCGCCGAGCTCCTCGAGGATCCGCGGCTCGTCGCCGATCAGCTCCCAGTAGTCCCAGCGCCCCTGGATCTCCCAGAGGGTCACCTTGGTGTGCTCGTGGGGGAGGGTGAAGCCGAGGTCGGCCGGGCGGATCGCCCCGCGGACGGTCTGGATCTCCCCTGGGGCGGCACGCTTCGTCACGATCGAATCCTAGGGCAGCACGCTTCGCAACCGGGGGAGACGCCTCACGCGGCAGGTGCGATGATCTGGAGACGGTGCACGGGCGCCCGCAGGGTACCCGAGCCGAAAAACGTGAGGTGCACGAGATGCGAATGAAGTCAGCACTCCTTGCGCTGATCGCCGGAGCCGCCCTGGTGGCGAGCGCCTGCGGCAGTGCTACCGAGCCGGTGGCGAGCACGGAGGCTCGCTTCCCCGAAGGCTCGTACTGTGCCAAGGCGCTCGCCCTCGGCGAAGACGTCCAGGGCACGCTGCTCTGGAAGGTCTGCGACGCAGGGAAGATCGTCATCGCCACCGACCCTGCCTACCCGCCCTATTCATCGCTCGATGCGAGCGGCGAGTACGTAGGCTTCGACTCCGATACGGCTCGCGAGACGGCGAAGCGACTCGGCGTCGACGTCGAGTGGGCGACCCCCGATTGGGCAGCCATCACCGCCGGCAACTGGGGCGGCCGATGGGATATCTCGATCGGTTCCATGACCCAGACGGACGATCGAGCACTCGTGGTCGATTTCGTCGATCCGTACTTCTATGAGTCGGGCTACATCATCGTGCCGGTCGATTCGACGGCCACGACGGTTGCCGACCTGGCCGGGAAGACCGGGTGCGCCGGCGAGAGCACGACGCACTCGACCTGGATCGAGAAGGGGTATGCAGACAGTGCCACGGTGGTGCAGTTCAATCCGCCGCCAGCAGGCGCCAAGCTGAAGACCTACAAGACCGATCACATGTGCATCGAGGCGTACCTCTCCGGTCGAACGAACGACTGGGACTTCATGGCGCAGAGCAAGGAGTTCCTTGAGAGCGCCATCGCAGAGTCGAACGGCAAGTTCAAGATCCTCGGCGAGGCGAACTTCGCTGGACAGATCTCGTTCGCACTCGACAAGAGCGGTCCGAACGACCGCTCCATGTTGAACGCGCTCAACGAGATC
>CAWULR010000083.1:0-3569 GCA_963923845.1 uncultured bacterium | reverse complement strand
TGGCTCCGGCGGTAGGGCTCGAACCTACGACCTAGCGGTTAACAGCCGCCCGCTCTACCACTGAGCTACGCCGGAATTGGTCGGCAGCGCTCGGCTGCCACGGGCGAAATGGTAGCAGGGTCAGCGTCGACGAGAGGGATCGCCATGCTCCTCGCCCGCCCCTCGGGCGCGACGCGCACGATTGCGCTCGTCGCGAAGTTGCAGGGCGTGTTCGCCGATGGCGAAGAGCCGGCGCCGCAGCCATGTTGCGTAGAAGAGCGGCCCCACGATCGGGAGACCGATCACTGGCAGGACCGACCAGAAGAGCGGCCGCGGGATCCCGGGGATGAGATCCATGTCCCTGATGACGCGCAGGGCTGGTAGCCACCAGATGGCGACTACCAGCCCAAGGACGACAAGGTCGCCCACGCGTTTCCGCCTAGGCCCAGAGAGCCGAGACGGATCGATGCACGAGTTAGCGTCGGCCCTTCTTGACCGGCGTGCGACCCGGGGTCGCGAGGTTCTGTGTCCTGATCACATACGCGAACATCACGTAGTAGATCGCTGCGAAGACCACGCCGAGGCCCAGGATCCCGAGGGGTCCCGTGCTTCCGCCGGCCGACGCATTCGACGCCAACGTGAAGTTGAGCATGTAGTCGATCAAGCCTGCCGAGAAGCCGAAGCCCTGCACCCAGTCGAGCTGTGCGCAGATTGCCAGGGCCACGCCTGCGAGGAGACCGTGCACTGCGAAGAGCGCCGGAGCCGCGTAGGCAAAGCTGAACTCGATCGGCTCGGTGATACCGGTCAGGAACGAGGTGAAGCCTGCCGACGCCATGATCGAGCCGGTCGACTTCTTCTCGGTCTTGTCAGCCGCCTGATAGATGGCATATGCCGCGGCCGGAAGGCCGAACATCATCACCACGAACCAGCCGGCCATGAACGGACCCGCGGTCGGGTCGCCAGCGAAGAAGCGGTTCAGGTCGCCGGTCACCACGGTGCCGTCGGCCTTCGTGTAGCTTCCGAGCTGGAACCAGACGAACGTGTTCAAGATGTGGTGCAAGCCGACCAAGAGCAGCATGCGGTTGGCGAAACCGTAGAGGATGAGGCCGACGGCACCCATCGTCACGATCGCGTCGCCGAAGCTCTGGATCGCAGCGCCGATCGGCGGCCAGATGAATCCAGCCACGATACCGGCCGCCACCGACGCGAACGCGGTGACGATCGGGACAAACCGGCGACCTGCGAAGAAGCCGAGGTAGCTCGGCAGCTTCGTGTCCTTGTAGTTGTTGTACGCCCAGGCGGCGATCACGCCGATCAGGATGCCGCCGAAGACCGACATGTTCACCTTGGCAGGTGCTTCGGCCTTGTTCAGCACGTCGATCAGCGAGCCGACGCCGTTGATCTTCGCCAAGATCTGGTAGCCGACGGCAGCGCCGAGGGCAGCCACTCCGGCACCCTCGGTGAGGCCAACAGCCACGCCGATGGCGAAGAGGAGCGCCAGGTTGCCGAAGACGGCATCGCCGGCGATCGTCATGACGTTCCAGACGACCGTCAACGCCGTCCCGTCAGCGACCTTCAGGTCGCTGCTCAGGAGCACGCCGAAGCGGAGCAGAAGCGCCGCTGCGGGGAGCACCGCGATCGGGAGCATCAACGCCTTCCCGATCTTCTGAAGTTGCTCGAACATTCCAGGTACCTCCACTTAAGCGGAAGGCCCTGCCCTTGCGGCCAGGACGGCTCCCGCTTGTGGACAACCCTACCCCCCAGGTGGTGGTATGGCAAGGGGTTTCATTAAGGTCCCTTATCTTTTCCCTCGGGCGAGGGGCGGATCGTGCTCAGCGCCCCCGGTTCAGGTGCCCTGCGAAGCGCTGGGGTAGACCGAGAGGAGCGGGTCGCCCGCCTGGACCTGGCCCCCTTCAGGCACGAGGAGCTCCACGCGCTGCCCCTCGATCGCGACGATCGGCGTGAGCAGCGAGGTGCCGCCGGCGCGGATGTGGGCCGCCTGGAGCTCCACGAGGGGCTGCCCGACCTCGATTCGGTCTCCGTCCCCCACCCGTGCCGACAGGCCGGCCCCCTTCAGGGCGACGGTGTCGAGACCGAGGTGGAGGAGGATGGCACCGGCGGCACTCTCGATCGCCACGCCGTGCCCGCCGGGGAAGAGCTTCGCGACCCGACCGGAGCAGGGGGCGTGCGCCACCAGCACCTCGTCATCCGCTGGATCCAGCGCAACCCCGGGTCCCATGAGGGCCTGGGCGAAGACGGGGTCGGGGAGATCGGCCAGCGGGACAACCCGGCCGGCGAACGGCGCGAGCAGGGTGACCGATTCGGCCACTCAGCGCTTCATCTGGCGGCGCATCTCGGATTCGATGTTGTCCGAGAGGGTCCCCATCACCACCTGGACGCCCTTCCCCATCTTGACGACGGCGATCGCGCCCGCTTTCTTCAGTGCCGCCTCGTCCAGCTTCTTCATGTCCACCAGATCGCAGCGAATCCGCGTGATGCAGGGTTCACTCGACTTGATGTTCTTCGCTCCGCCGAGGCCCTTGATCACGGCCTTGGCCGTGGCGACGAGGTCAGTTCCCATAGCCCCTCCAACTCTCGATGATCACGACTGGGGGCGACCCAGTGGATCCAAGTCTGCCCCGAATCCTGCCGGGGCGGGCGGTCGCGTCGCGCCCTGTAGAACGCCGCTAGGACGAGGCGCGAATGAATGCGGCAAGCGTCGTCGCCGCCTGCTCAGCATCGTCTCCCTCGGCACGCACCAGTACCGTGCTTCCGGCAGTGGCGCCAAGCTGCAGGACCCCGAGGATCGACTTCCCGTCAGCCGTCCGATCGCCGCAGGTCAACTGGATGGCCGAGGTGAATCCGGCCGCCTGCTGGACGAAGAGTGCGGCGGGACGAGCGTGCAGACCGACACCCTCGGGAACGATCGCGCTGACCTCGTGGACCGCCATACGCTACTCGAGGTAATCCCGTAGCTTGCGCGAACGGGATGGGTGCCGCAGCTTGCGCAAGGCCTTCGCCTCGATCTGCCGAATCCGCTCGCGCGTCACGTTGAACTCGGCGCCGACCTCTTCCAGCGTTCGCTGACGTCCGTCTTCCAGGCCGAAGCGCAGGCGCAGTACACGCTGCTCGCGCGCGCTCAGCGACTCGAGCGTCGCGACGATCTGCTCGCTGAGCAGCTGGCTGTTCGCCGCGTCATCTGGTCGCTTGGCCGCCTTGTCTTCGATGAAGTCGCCGAGATGGCTGTCCTCCTCTTCGCCGATCGGCGTCTCGAGCGACACCGGCTCCTGGCTCACCTTGCGCATCTCGCGAACGCGCTCTGCCGTGACCTCGGTCTCGGTGACCTTGGTCAGCTCGGTGGCGATCTCTTCGTCCGTGGCCTCGCGACCGAGCTCCTGGAAGAGCTGGCGCTGGATGCGTGTCAGTCGGTTCAGCTGTTCGTACATGTGCACCGGGATGCGGATCGTGCGCGCCTGATCGGCGATCGCACGCGTGATCGCCTGTCGGATCCACCAGGTGGCATACGTCGAGAACTTGAAGCCCTTGATGTACTCGAACTTCTCCACGGCGCGGATGAGGCCGATGTTCCC
>CAWULR010000082.1:0-3595 GCA_963923845.1 uncultured bacterium | reverse complement strand
CCTCAAGAGCGCAGACTTCGCCACATTGGATACCCTCTGGGACGAGGCGAAGGCGGCCGAGCGCGCCGGAGCGCTGGACTCGAAGATTTGAAGGAGAGAACCCGATGAGCATCGGACGCGCACACGGTCCCCGAGTCGACGGTCGCGCAGCGGATCAGATGCGCGCGCTCAGCGCAGAGCTCGGTGTGCAGAAGTGGGCCGAAGGATCTGCGATCATCACCGTGGGAAACACCGTGGTGATCTGCTCCGCGAGCGTCGAAGAGCGCGTTCCGCCGCACCTGCGCGGCAAGGGGACCGGCTGGATCACCGCCGAGTACAGCATGCTGCCGCGCGCGACCAACACGCGATCGGATCGCGAAGCGGTGCGGGGGAAGCTCGGCGGGCGCACCCACGAGATCCAGCGCCTGATCGGGCGCTCGCTGCGCCAGGCGGTCGATCTCACGAAGCTCGGCGAGCGGTCGATCCTCATCGACTGCGACGTGCTCGTTGCCGACGGCGGCACGCGGTGCGCCAGCATCACCGGAGGTTGGATCGCACTCGCCCTCGCGATGCGCGCCAAGAAACTCGAGCAGCTCCTGACCCGCAACGTCGCCGCAGTCTCCGTGGGAGTGGTGGACGGCAGGCCGGTGCTCGACCTTCCATACGAAGAGGACAGTCGCGCCGAGGTCGACCTCAACGTCGTCGCCACGGAGAGCGGTCACTACGTGGAGCTGCAGGGGACGGCGGAGCAGGAACCGTTCGATCGTGCCGCACTCGACGCAATGCTGGCACTCGCCGACAAGGGGATCGCCGAGCTCATCGCATTCCAGCGCGCCACGCTCGACAGCGCACGCTGAGCGAGCGGCCTCCCGCCCGGTGCGCACGCTGCTCGTTGCGACAGGGTCGAAGAACAAGCTCGTCGAGTTGCAGCGGCTCTTCGCCGGACTGCCGCTGACGCTCGTCACCCTGCGCGAGGTTGGGATCGGCGAGGAGGCTCCCGAGGACGGCGCGACGTTCGAAGAGAACGCCGTGCAGAAGGCGCGTTTCTACGCCGAGAAGAGCGGACTCTGGACGCTCGCCGACGACTCCGGTCTCGAAGTCGACGCGCTGAACGGCGCGCCCGGCGTCTTCACGCGTCGCTTCGCCGGTCCAGATGCAACCGACCGACAGAACTACGAGAAGCTGCTCGACACGCTGCGGGGCCTGCCGCGCGCGCAGCGCGGCGCGCGCTTCGTCTGTTGCATGGCGCTCGTCGATCCATCTCGTCCGTCGAGCGACGCGCCGCGCATCTTCCGTGGCGAGCGACGCGGCGAGATCATCGAGGGGCCGCGTGGTGCCGGTGGTTTCGGTTACGACCCGGTCTTCGAGGTGGACGGTCGGACGATGGCGGAGAGGACGCCCGAAGAGAAGGATCTGCTGAGCCATCGCGGCCAGGCGGCGGCGCTCGCGGCGGCGGCGCTCCGCGCCGAACTGGTGCGCTGATCTACGGGGTGGGCGTGGGAGTCGCCGACTCGCTCGGCAGCGCGCTCGGATCGCCGCTCGGCTCGTCGCTCGGCGGCGAGGTCGGATCGGGGGTCGGCGCGTACGACGGCGCCGGGACGTTGGCGTTGCAGGTCGCGAGCGGCTGATATGGGCCGGGCGGAAGCGGCGTCTTGGTCGGCGCAGGCGTCGGCGTTGGGCTGGCGCCGCCGGACGGCGAAGGGAGCGGAAGCGACTCCTCTCCAAGGGCCGGATCGCCCTTCGCCACCGGCCAGCCGTACGGTCGCGTGCCCGGTGCCGGGAAGAGTCGAGCCCCCAAGAGGAGCGCGCGCTTTGCGTTGAAGAAGACGACGGAGCCGTAGGGACTCGGCTCGTCGGCGCGGCGATAGCGGAGGATGCCATCCCCGGCGCGCATCTGTGCGCTGACGACGTGCGAGGTGTCGAACGACTGCGCACCCTCGGCGAGCGTCGGGAGGAGCGCCTGGTCGAGATCGGTGCGCACCCCGTCGCCGAGCGCCGTGAGGAGGGCGAGCCCGTTGCTCAAGATGTTCCCGCTTGCGGCCAGCTGGTTCCGGATCGCGACGAGGAGCTCCTGTTGGCGACCGCCGCGATTGAAGTCGTCGGTCCCCGCCGCCTTGCGCACCCGTGCGTAGGCGAGCGCGCAGTCGCCGTCCAAGTGCCAGTTCCCCTTCGGCAGCGTCACTCCGCGGAAGTCGCCCGTTCGATACGACGGATCGAAGATCGGGCGACTGATGTGCACGTCGACGCCGCCGATGTCGTCGATCAGCGTGCGGAAGGTCGGGATCACGATGACGGCGGTCGCGTCGATCGTGATGCCGAACATGGCGCCGAGCGCCGTTCGCAGCGCGACGGCCGGACCCTCGGGGAAGAGCTTCTTGTTGTGTTGCGCCGCCGGCCAGAGCGAGTTGATCTTCGGCTCCCACACGTCGCCGTTCCCCATCGGGACGTTGACGATGTCGCGCGGGATGGAGATCGTGCTGACCCAGCCGCCGACGCGGTCCCAGCTGGCGATGATCATCGAGTCCGTGTTGAACGAGGTGCGTTGACCCATGGCATCTGCGCCGACGAGGAGCACGGTGAAGCGATCGCCGATCGGAGGCGGGGTCGGCGTCGGACCGCTCGAGTCTCCTGGGGACGGCGACTCGAAGCCCGAGAAGACATCGTCGACGGTGCTGCCGGCGCGCGAGGTGATCAGCGCGGCGCCAGCATGTGGGGCAGCCGAGACGAGGAGCGCGCCGACGAGGAGGAGCGTGACCGCGCCGTTGCGATCGCTTCCATCTCGATGTGCACCACGCGCCGCATGGAGGACCACTGCGGCGCGCCACGGAATCATCAAGAGGAGGAGGAGCGTCAGCTGCTCCAGCCGACCGGGCGCCGCGAACGATGCGGCGTAGGCGACAAGTCCGAGCTGCGCGGCGTTCACCGCAACGACGATCGCGATGAGGGCGAGCGGCGCGACGGCGACGAGCGCGGCGCGTCGCTGGCCGCGCAGCAGCTGCCCGAGTCCTGGAATGAGTGCGGAGGCGTAGGCGGCGCCGATCGGCTCGCGAAGGGGCGAGGTGCGAGGATTGGGAGACATGGCGATGATGATGCCACCATCGTGGGGTTCGCGCCGCAGCGCGCTAGGATGGTGCGACGGGGCGTAGCGCAGCTTGGTAGCGCGCCTGCTTTGGGAGCAGGAGGTCGTGGGTTCGAATCCCGCCGCCCCGACCAGGCATCAGATCGCGTCGGAACCGAAAGGTCCGCGCGCACGTTGTCATGGCAGAGGGCGTACGGCCCGAGCGAGCGAGAGGTGGACCATGAAGATGACGGTGGCCCGCGGGACCCAGATTCTCCTGACCCTAGGACTGCTGCTTGCGTGTGCGCTCCCTGCGCGCGCCCACGGCACCGACTCTCTCCAGCTCCCGATCGACACGCCGGCGGAGGCCCACGACGCGGTGACCGCCAGCGGCGCACCGTTCGCGGACTTCGTGCTGCTCGACGGCACGATCATCGGCGCGTCGCAGTTCTATGAGGTGAAAGGGGAGCCTGGCAGCAGCGCCGCGTGGATCGTCGTCTACACCTACGGGTGGGGCGACTGCCAGGCGGGCTGCATCAGTCGGCACACGTTCGTCTA
>CAWULR010000081.1:0-3621 GCA_963923845.1 uncultured bacterium | reverse complement strand
GCCGGAATCGCACTCCGTGTCCACGCGCACGAAGGTGGGCAAGTTCGTGGACGACGACCGCTTCGAAACACGATGGAGGCGCCATCACCAGGCGCCAGGAGAGCGAGATCGTCCCGTCGGCAGAGGCACTCCCCCAGCGCGACGACTGGTCCGCGATGCGCAGCCGCGTCGGTCGAACCCGCATCTCCCTGGCGTACACGGCGATCATCTGTTCGGCAACGGTGCGGGCGCGACGACGCAACCAGGTGATGAGTCGGACCCGCACCAACGCCTCGCGCTTCGCCACGCTCTCGGGAACGATGATGTCGCCATCGGCGACCGTGATGGTGCGAACCGCTCCGGCACGGATGCGATGCGCGCGGCCCGCGTACGGAATGGTCCCGCCCACGGCGATCCGACCGCTCGTCCCGAGCGATGCACGGCGCTGCGCAATCTCTGCAAGTGATCGTTCGACCCACCGCGATCGTTCGACGATGAATGACTCGACCTCACGTCGTGCGCGCTCGACGCCGAGCCGCGCGGGAACGACTGCCTCAAGGCCCCGCTCGGGATCGATGTGCAGCGTCAGACGGCGAGCGCGGCCGCTTCTGATCAGCGTGTACGGATGACCCGCCGCCACGCCGCGAATCGCATCGTCGCCACGCACCGCTCGTCGCACCATGGCCATCAGTCTGGCACGACCTGAACGGCAGAGGTGTGCGATGCTCATCGCATGTCCAGCGTTCTCCTGAGCCGCCGCAGTCGTGCCGCGATCTACGTTGCCGTCTTCCTCGCCTTCATCGACAACTTCGCCCTCCTCCCCGTCATCGGTCCGCGCGCGCAGGAGCTCGGCGGCACGCCGTTTCTCGTCGGACTTGCGATCGCCGCGTATTCGCTCGCGAACCTTGCCTTCGATCCGATCGGCGGCGCCCTGGCGGACAGGCTCGGGCGACGTCGCGTGGTCGTAGCTGCGCTGATCATCAGTCCGGCGGCGATCGCAACGTACGCGCTCGCCGATTCGCTCCCGCTCTTCCTGGTGGCGCGCGTGATCCACGGTGCCTCGGGCGGCGTCCTCGCCGCCGCACTCTTTGCGCTGCTCGGGGACGTTGCCGCCCCCGGAGAGCGCGGCAAGACACTCGGGCGCGCGGGCGCGTTGATCGGTGTCTCGGCGGTGATCGGCCCCGCGGGTGCGGCGATCGTCACCACCATCGCCGGCGCCACCGCCGTCTTCCTCGGACTCGCAGCGCTGATCGCCGTCGGTCTCCTCGCCGTGCTGCCCCTGCTCCCCGAAACCCTGGCGCCGAGGCCCGAGGGCCGCGCCACGCCGGGCGCATGGCGGCGCATCCTCTCGAACCGAAAGCTGCGCGTCGCCCTGCTGGCGATCTTCGGGCTCGAGGCTGCCGTCGGCTCCGTCACCGGCTTCATCAAAGACGGCCTGATCCAGCGCGCACTCGAGAGCGGTCGCGACATGGAGGGCGCCCTTCGCTACGCCGCCGGGGCGAGCGGCGGGCTCTTCAGCGTCTTCGGCCTCGTGGCGATCGTGATCATGCTGAGCCGCTTCGCGCAACGCGTGGATCAACGCGGTCCGTTCGGCATCTCCGTCGTTGGACTCGGGTCGCTGCTCGCCGCGTTGGCGCTGCTCGCCGTCAGCCCGACGCTCGAGGTGGATGTCGTCGCCATGCTGCTCTACGGCGTGGGGTATGGCCTCATCTTCCCCGCCGCCGCCGGCGCGGTCGCCATCGCGTCCGATCCGAGCGAACGCGGACGTGCCAACGGCGCGTTCAATCTCTCGTTCGACGTCGGCATCTCCGCCGGTCCGATCCTCGGTGGCACGCTGGCCACGCTGATCGTCGGGCTCACCCCCTTCTCGGGCGGGCTCCTGCTCGTTGCGTTCGCGCTCCTACTCCTCCCTGCCGTCGGGCGCGAAGCCTCCTGATACACTCGCCCTCCTTGGGGCTATAGCTCAGTTGGTAGAGCGCTTGCATGGCATGCAAGAGGTCAAGGGTTCGAATCCCTTTAGCTCCACCATGCTGCTGGGCGGCACGCTCGTGTCGAGCAGCTCGCTTGCGCAGGAGAGGAGTCTCGCACCGTGGCTGATCTGAGCGAACGGCTGGAGCGATACGACCCTCGCGAGATCGAACCCCGGTGGCAGGCCCACTGGGAGTCGCACGCCTTCCACACCACGGATCTCGCCGACTCGACTCGGCCGCGCTACTACCTGCTCACGATGTGGCCGTACCCTTCCGGCGACCTGCACATCGGCCACTGGTACATCATGACGCCGACCGACGCGCTCGCACGATTCAAGCGAGCGAAAGGGTTGAACGTCTTCTACCCGGTCGGCTTCGATGCGTTCGGACTTCCCGCCGAGAATGCCGCCATCAAGCGGAAGATCCATCCGCGCGACTGGACGGTGGCGAACATGGAGAACATGCGCCGCCAGCTGCGCAGCATGGGCGCCTCGTTCGACTGGTCCAAAGAGGTGGTCACCTGCGATCCCGCCTACTTCGGGTGGAACCAGTGGATCTTCCTGAAGTTCTACGAGAAGGGGGTCGCCTATCGCAAGCAGGCCCCCGTCGACTGGTGCCCGTCGTGCCAGGTGACGCTCGCGCGCGAACAGGTCGAGGGGGTCGATCGCGTCTGCTGGCGCTGCTCGACACAGGTAACCAAGCGCGACCTGACGCAGTGGTTCTTCAAGATCACCGACTACGCCGACGAGCTCCTCTCGTTCGAGGGGATCAACTGGCCCGAACCGATCCGCACGATGCAGACGAACTGGATCGGCAGATCCGAGGGTGCCGAAGTGGACTTCACGGTGGCGAAGGCGGCGCATCACGCCGGCGGCGAGAAGCTGCGCGTCTTCACCACCCGTCCCGACACGCTGCACGGAGCGACGTTCATGGTGCTGGCACCCGAACACGAGTTGATCCAGACGATCACGGCGCCCGAACAGCGCGCCGCGGTCGACGCCTACATCGAGGCGACGAAGCGCAAGTCTGAGATCGATCGTCTCTCCACCGCTCGGGAGAAGAGCGGCGTCGCAACCGGAGCCTTCGCCGTGAACCCCGTCAACGGCGAAGAGATCCCGATCTGGATCGCCGATTACGTCCTCGCCGGCTACGGGACGGGTGCGATCATGGCGGTCCCGGCGCACGATGAACGCGACTACGAGTTCGCCCAGCGCTTCAACCTGCCGATTCGCACCGTGGTCGCCCCCGCCGAGCTCGCCGCCACGCCGGACGCAGTCCCGCTTCCGTACGCAGACAAGGGCGACGGCGCCGCCGTTGCGGTGAACAGCGGCGAGTGGAGCGGCGCCGCCTGGCCCGCCTCGTTCGAGCAGGCGGTTGCCTCGGTGCAAAAGGCCGGCGCTGGCAAGCGCACGGTGACGTATCGGTTGCGTGACTGGCTGATCAGCCGCCAGCGCTACTGGGGGACGCCGATCCCGATCATCCACTGCGAGACGTGCGGCCCTGTCGGCGTGCCGGTCGAACAGCTCCCCGTCACGCTTCCGGACGACGTCGACTTCAAGCAGACCGGCGAATCTCCGCTGAAGAGCGCGACGGCGTGGCTCAACGTGCCGTGTCCCACGTGCGGCGGCCCCGGCCAACGCGAGACAGACACCATGGACACGTTCGTGGACTC
>CAWULR010000080.1:0-3753 GCA_963923845.1 uncultured bacterium | reverse complement strand
GTCCGCGTCCGCAACGGGCGGATCTGCGCCATCGCCCTCGACCCCCGTGTCGGTCTGCCGACCGCCGAGAATCCTGGGCGCGGACTCTCCTCGCGCCCAGCGCTCCCTGGTCCGATTCGCACCGAACGCGACCTCGCCGCGCTGATGGGCCGCGTGCTGCGCGGCGACGTGTCGGCGCGGGATCTACTCCAAGCGAGCGACCTTACCGACTGCACGCCGTTCGAGCGCCGCGTCCTTCGCGCGTTGGCGAAGGTTCGGCGCGGCAGAACGGTGAGCTACGGCGCGCTCGCGGCGCAGATCGGTGCGCCGCGCGCGGCACGCGCGGTGGGCGGCGCGCTCGGGCGGAACCCGCTGCCGCTGCTCCTCCCCTGTCACCGCGTCCTCGCGTCGAACGGCATCGGCGGCTACGGCGGCGGTGCGGCGCGTCGATGGCGACCCGGCGGTCGCGCGCCGCTCGACTTCAAACGCGAACTGCTGGCGAGCGAAGGGGTGCGGGTCGAGTCATAGCGCCCGCGGCGCGTCGGAGGCTACGAGTGCAGCGTGGTCCCGTGGATGCCGAGGACGACGCGCGCGCGCGGCATCTCGTGGAAGACGAGTCCGATCTCGCCCTGTTTGACGAGCCCCTCGATCAGCTTCGCTTCGCGATCGGGGAGTCCGATCCAGGCCTCGCCCTCGGGCGTGGAGATCTTCACGGTGAGGTCCTCGTCGCCGGGGAGGCCGTACGTGCGACGGATCTCGTGCACCGGCAGATACGGACGCGACTTCACCATGCGGCGAAGCTGCGCGGCGGTCGCCTGCTTCTGCTGCTGCGGTGCGGCGCTCCCCTGCGCGTCGCTCACCCGGCCACCACGTACAGCTCGCGGCTGGTCAGGTTGAGTTGGTCGACGCCACGCTCGCCGCAGAGGACGATGTCTTCGATGCGTGCGCCGTTCAACCCCTCGACGTAGATCCCCGGCTCGATGCTGAAGGCGTGTCCCGGGACGAGCGGCGTGGTGTTGCCGCTCACGATGTACGGATCCTCGTGCTCCTCGAGTCCGATGCCGTGACCGGTGCGATGGAAGAAGCGCTCGCCGAGGCCCGCCGCCTCGATCACCGCGCGCGCCGCCTGATCGACCGATTCGCAGCTGACGCCGGGGCGGACGTGGTCGGTCGCCGCTTGGTGTGCGCGCTTCAAGATGGCGTAGCGGTGCAGGAAGTCGTCGGTGGGAGGAACCGCGCCGTTCGGTCCGGTCACCCAGATCGTCCGCGTGGTGTCCGAGCCGTAGCCGCCGAACTGCCCGCCGATATCCAAGACGATCGCGTCGCCCGCCTCGATGACCTTCGCCGACGCCTCATGGTGCGGCGACGCCGAGTTCTTCCCCGAGCCGACGATGGCGAACGAGGCGACCTCGTGCCCCGCACTGGTGAGCCGTTCGCGCACTTCGCGCGCGACATCGTTCTCGGTTCGTCCGACCAGCCTGCCGCTCGTGATCGCCGTCACCACCGTGTCGACGGCGCGACCGGCGGCACGCAGGAGTGCCGCCTCCTCAGGTGCCTTGACCATGCGCAGCGCTCCGAGCACTGCGGATGCGAGGCGGAGCGCGACCGTGGCGCCGTCGCGCGCGAGCGCCGCCTCGATGCGGAGGACGAAGGTTGCCCAGAGTCGATCGGAGACGGCGACATCGAAGGAGCCGCCGTTGCCGCGAGCGCCGGCACGCACCGCCGCGGCGACGAGGGCGAACGGATCGTCGGTCTCGCCGAACGGGCGCGTGGCGACGTGTCCGCCGCGCATCGCCGGTGCATCGCCGGCCATGCCGGCCTCGAGCCGCGGCACGATCAGCGTCGCCTCGCCGCGCGCAGGAACCACGAGTGCGGTCAGTCGCTCCAGTGCCGGTGCAACGTACCCAGTCAGGTAGCGCATGTCGGCGCCGAAGCCGAGCACGACCGCGTCGAGCCCGGCGTCGTTCACCGCATCGCGTGCGGCGGAGAGCCGCGCCGCATAGGCGGCAGGTCCGATCAGCCGTGCCTCCAGGGCGTGTCCGGCGCCGAGGCTCGGCACGGCGGCATCGTAGGCGGCACGGATCTCGGCGCTGCGGTCACCCATCAGACGGCTCCCCCGCTCGGGCTCGGCGCCTCCAGGCTCCCCACGGCGGGGAGCGGAAGGCCGAGCAGTTCCGCGAGGATCGCATGTCCGCGCTCGAAGAGGGCGCGGTATGGCGCGGCGCGCAGCGCGCCCGCCTCGAGCGCGGCGGCTCGCAGCGCCGGATCGTCGTGCTGCACCAGGGCGAGGACGCGTCCGACCGCCGCCGCCTCGCGCACCGCGGCAATCGGCTCGATGCCGCGCGTCGTCGTATCGATCGCAATGAGATCGCTCGCGCCGATCGGTCCGCCGGCAACGAGGCTGCGAAGCCCGGCGAGACCCTGGAGCGTGGAGACGTGCGCGCCGAGGGTCCGTCCCTGGCCGGCGAGTCGCGTCGCCCAGATCAGGTCGTCGGCGAGGATGTAGAGGGTCGGCGCGCTCGGCAGCCGCTCGCTCACGAGACGGTCCAGGTCTCGCCTCCAGAGAGGAGTCGCTGGAGGTCCACCTCGCCCTTGCCGGCGCGCGCCGCCTTCGCGCGTTCGATCTGCTCCGCGAGGAGCTCGTCGTGCGTCGGGCGCGGCACGCGACGGAAGACGCCGACCGGCACGGGGAAGTCGGGCCACCACATGCGGCTGAGGATCTGCGTGCGCGTGGCGTCCGGATCGGTCTCGTCGTGCACCCACAGGTCGGCGACGCTGACGCCGTTCTCGCCGATCGTCACCACCTCCGGCTGCAGTCCGTTGAGTCGGATCCCCTTGTTCTTCTCGGCGCCGAAGATCATCGGCTCGCCGTGCTTCAGCACCAGCATGCGGTCCTCCTTCACCGACTTGTCGGTGAAGTCGCGCCACGCCCCGTCGTTGAAGATGTTGCAGTTCTGCAGCACCTCCAAGAAGGCGGCGCCGCGGTGCTCGCCGACGCGGTGCATCGTCTCCTGCAGGTGCTCGGAGTGCGTGTCCACGGAGCGCGCGATCAGGCTCGCCTCCGCCGCCGCGACCAGGTTGAGCGGGATGATCGGCGTTTCGATCGTGCCCATCGGCGTGGACTTGGTCTTCTTCCCGATCGGCGAGGTCGGCGACGCCTGGCCCTTGGTGAGGCCGTAGATGCGGTTGTTGAACATGACCATCTTCATGTCCACGTTGCGGCGCATCGCGTGGATCAGGTGGTTGCCGCCGATGGAGAGCGCGTCGCCGTCGCCGGTGATCACCCAGACCATCAGGTCGGGTCGCGCACCCTTGAGGCCGGTGGCGATCGTCGCGGCGCGGCCGTGGATCGTGTGGAAGCCGAAGGTGTTCATGTAGTACGGCAGTCGGCCAGAGCAGCCGATTCCCGAGATGAAGACGATCTTCTCCTTGGCGACACCGAAGTCGGGCATCGTCTTCTGCGTCTGCGCCAAGATCGAGTAGTCGCCGCAGCCGGGGCACCAGCGGACGTCCTGGTCCGATTCGAAATCCTTCTTCGTCAGGACCGGCAGCTCGCTCTGCGTCATGCGCGCACCTCCACGCTCTCACCCAAGAGGGATTCGGCCTTCGCCTCGATCTCGCCGATCTGGAACGGCTTGCCGCGCACGAGATTGAATCCGACGATGTCGACGAGGTACTTGGCGCGCAGCAGCATGCGCAGCTGGCCGAGGTTCAGCTCGGGGAGCAGGACGCGCGTGAAGCCCCGCAGGATCTCGCCGAGATCGTCGGGGAGCG
>CAWULR010000079.1:0-3765 GCA_963923845.1 uncultured bacterium | reverse complement strand
GATCTCTGCGATGCGCTGTGCGATCAACGCCTCCTTCACCGGTTCCGCGTAGAGCTGCGCGAAGAGGGCTTGGACGTCGCCCTTCGCGGCGGATCGAATGGCGGCGAAGTGCGGACGCGGATCGTCGTAGCGGAACCAGAGGCCCTCGAGGTTGATGCAGGCGAGACTGCCGAGCCGATGCAAGAGGCCGGCGGTCTCCGGCGACACCACCGCATCCATCGCAGAGGCGATGATCGGCACGGCGAGCGGGATGCCGCAGAAACTCTGGGAGAGATCGACGTCCGACGGGTCTGCGGTGTCGGTGCCCGGGGCGAGCGAGATGTCGTCGAACCCATAGGCGGGTCGGAGGCGGTCGACCTTGGAGGTGAGGTGGGGCACCATCGAGAGAGTCTAGCGGCGACCCCGATCAGCGCGTCGTCGCGAGCGCCTCACGGACGATCCGATCGATCTGCGCCGCCAGCGCCTCCTGCTCTTCGCTCGCATCGACGACCTTCCAACGAGACGGCTCGGCGGCGGCGAGGCTGCGAAAGCCCGCCGCCACGCGCTCGTGGAAGGCGGCGTCGAACCCCTCTTCGAATCGCGTGCGCCCGCTTCCCGACTTTCGCGCAAGGCCGCGCTCGGCGGGGAGGTCGAGGAGGATCGTCAGATCCGGCGTCCTCCCGGCGGTGGCGAATCGGATCATGCCGCGCAGCTCCTCGATCGGCAGGCCGCTCCCGTAGCCCTGATAGGCGAGTGTCGAATCGGCGAAGCGATCGGCGATCACCACCGCGCCGCGTGCGATCGCCGGCTCGATGACGTCGGCCACCAGCTGGGCGCGCGAGGCATTGAAGAGGAGTGCATCGGCGCGCGCGTCGACGGGCACCGCCCCGCCGTCGCCGAGCAGGATCGCGCGAACTCGCTCGCCCGCCGGCGTGCCGCCAGGCTCGCGGACCGTCACCACCTCCCGCCCCGCGGAGCGCAGTCGCTCGGCGAGCAGCGAGATCTGAGTCGACTTCCCCGAGCCGTCTGGCCCCTCGAAGCTGATGAACACCTCGCCCTCCGTCTGGCTAGCGACGACGGCGCGGCGTGCTCGACGCACGCCCAGGCGGTTCGAGGCGGACGCGTCGATGCGGATCGCGACCGCGCGAGCTGCTCGTGATGTTCGCCTCGCCCGCGAGCTGGTGCTGCAGGCGACGGATGAAGGCGCTCTGGGGCGCCAGCTCGACCGGGTGAGCCGTCCGCAAGACCTCTTCCACGCCGTTCGCCGCCTCGCGGAGCGCCGTCTCCCGCGGATCGTCCGGAAGGTCGTAGAGCGTCAGCAGCGCGCGCTCCATCTGCGCCGCCGCATTCGACTTCAACACATGGATCGGAATGCCGCGACGCTCCGCCTCCACCAACGGCGCGCCGCGCTGCTTGAATTCGTTGCGGATCGTCATGACCGCGTCCGCATCCTCAGGGCCGCGAGCGGTGCTCGCCGGCAGGCCGAGTTCGCGAATCGCGACCTCCAGCTTCTTGCGCGAGATCCCGTAGGCGTAGATGCGCAGCTCCGGCAGCGGGCTCGGGCTCCGCGGTTCGTCGTCCGCCTCCGGTGCGTCGTCCCATGCGGCGGGGACACGATCGCCGTCGACCGTGCGTGCCGCCGGCTCGCGATCCATCTCGGAGACGACGCCCGCCATGCTCTCGCCGCTCACCCAACCGCGCGCCGGGCGCCAGCTGCCCGAGATCGGCCCTGGAGCCGAACGGTCGCGCATGTCATATAGATCGGCGCCGCGTCGCGAGCGGTCGCGATGTCTCCGCCAGTTGCCCGGCCCACCGTCGCGATCGTCACGCCGGTCGCGACGATCCCCCTGCGGTGTCAGGCCGCCGAACCGACGCTGCTCGACACCGGGGAGGGCGCCGGGGCGAACCCGCTGCTGCGTGCGATGCACACCCGCCTCGTCGCGCCAGCGCTCCTCGGGGGCGACCGCATCGCCCCGGAGCAGCGCATCGACCGTTGCGGCGACATCTTCGTGCACCAGGATGTGGTCGCGGTCGATGATCTCCACGACCACGTCGAACGTCGGCGGCGCCTTGCGCTCCAGGACGCTCTTCTGGGTGCGGCGGCGACGCGCCTCGTCGTCGCCGAGCGTCACGCTCTGGATCCCGCCGATCAGGTCGGTGAGCGTCGGGTTCAGCATCAGGTTGTCGAGGTTGTTGCCGTGGGCCGTGCCGATCAGCTGCACGCCCCGTTCGGCGATCGTCCGCGCAGCGATCGCCTCGGCCTCGGTGCCGATCTCGTCGATGACGATCACCTCGGGCATGTGGTTCTCCACCGCCTCGATCATCACCAGGTGCTGTCGCTCCGGGACGTTCACCTGCATGCGCCGCGCCTTGCCGATCGCGGGATGCGGAATGTCGCCGTCGCCGGCGATCTCGTTCGACGTGTCCACGACCACGACGCGCTTGGAGAACTCGGAGGCGAGCACGCGTGCCGCCTCGCGCAGCATCGTCGTCTTTCCCACACCGGGACGACCCATGATCAGGATCGACTTCCCCGACTCGATGTGATCGCGCAGGATCTCGATCGTGCCGAAGACCGAACGCCCGACGCGACAGGTGAGGCCGACGACTCGGTCGGCGCGATTCCTGATCGCCGAGATGCGATGGAGCGTGCGCTCGATGCCGGCGCGGTTGTCGCCGCCGAACTCGCCGATGCGCGAGATCGTCCACGACAGATCCTCTTCGGTCACCTCGCGTTCGAGAAGCGTCACGTCGCCGGACGTGAGTCGCGCCTCGGGGCGGCGCCCGAGGTCCATGACGATCTCGAGAAGTCCGTCGCGGCCGGCGGCGAGCTCCTCGCGCGTCGCGAGCTCGCGAACGCTCGCCACGATCTCGCCGGGGAGGCAGTCGAGGAGCAGGTCGAGATTGTCGACGATCGCCTCGTCCTGTACGGCCGTGGGTCCGAGTGCTGCGTTGGCTCCGTCGAGGGGGTTCTTGGCAAGGCTCATTGCCGCCATCCTAGCGCGGCGGCGGGTCCGGTCGGCTCGGAGTTCAGCTCGTAGCCGGCAGCAACCCGCGCGCGCCGACGCGGGCGCGCGCATCGCGAACGGCGAGGCGAAGGTCGCCGATCGGCGCAAACCCCTGTGCGACGAAGACGGCGCCGAGTCCGATCTCGTAGCTGCGCACGACCGCCAACACGCCGCTCTCCGCAGTCCCCGCCCGTCGTGCGCGATCGGCGATCTCGCCGAGTCCCGCCCGGATGAACGGCAACGGGTCGACGCCGGGGGCGACGCTGATGCGCAGGGCGTGCGGGTGCTCCTCGCCGCGTTCGCGCGCGACGCCAAGATGGATCCACGCAACCAGATCGTCCGCGCTGCCGGCGGCAACGAAGGCGCTCTGTTCGACCAGCCGCAAGAGCGGCGTGATGCTCGCTCGCGGCGCCCAGGTTCCCGCCGCGGCTCGCTCCCAGTCGCGCGCATCGACCGGCTCGACTCTCGTGACCGCGGCCGGCGTCGTGGCAGCGATCAGCTGCGCGATGCGCCGTGCATCGCTCGCCTGAACGGGACGCATCGGGTTCGGAACGGCAGGAGCGACGTCGAGTGCGCCGTTCCTCAGCAGATAGAGCGTCTCGCGCGCATAGGACTGGAATCCGGCCGCACCAAGGAGCGCCATCGTGGCGGAGTCCTCGGCGCAGGCAACGTGGAGGCGAACAACGCCGTGTCGACCCGCCTCTCGGACGACGCGCGCAAGGAGTCGCGCACGCGCCGCATCGTCCACCGCATCGAGCTCGACGATCGTCCAATCGCC
>CAWULR010000078.1:0-3920 GCA_963923845.1 uncultured bacterium | reverse complement strand
ACAGCCGGCCGCGCCCAGCGCGTCTGCTCCTCAGGGCCGATGGAGAGCTGAGCGAGCTCCGAACGCGATCAGCCGAAGCGTCCTGAAACGTAGTCGGCGGTCAGCTGAAACTCGGGGTTGGTGAAGACCTTCGCCGTCTGCGCGTACTCGACAACATATCCAGAGCGATCGTCTCCCATCGTCATGAACACGGTCCGATCCGAGGCTCGCGATGCCTGTTGCATGTTGTGGGTCACGATCACGATCGTGTAGTCCTTCGCCAGAACCCGCATCAGATCCTCGATCTGGAGCGTGGAGCGAGGATCGAGCGCCGAACACGGCTCGTCCATGAGGATCACCTCGGGTCGGACAGCGATCGCCCGCGCGATGCAGAGGCGCTGCTGCTGCCCTCCCGACAGTGAGAGGCCCGGCTCATCGAGCTTCTCCTTCACCTCGTCCCAGAGCGCGGCTCGCCGCAAGCTCTCTTCCACGAGGTCTGCCAACCCCGCGCTCTGCCCAAGGAGCCGCGGTCCGAATGCGACGTTCTCGAAGATCGACTTCGGAAACGGATTCGGCTTCTGGAAGACCATGCCGACTCGCCGTCGGATCTCGATGACGTCGGATGAATCGGATGTGATGTCTTGGCCGTCGAACAGGATGCTCCCTTCCATCCGAAAACTGGGCACCAGATCGTTCATGCGATTGACGGAACGAAGGAGCGTGCTCTTGCCGCAGCCAGATGGACCGATCAAGGCCGTAATCTGGTGCTTGGGGATGTCGAGGGTCACACCGCTGACTACCTTGTGTGCGCCGTAGAAGCACGACACCTCTTTGAGCTCGATCGCGGGTCGCTCGGAGACACGAGTGTCATCGCGGTTCGCGCTGCCGAGCGTGTTGTCCGGTGAGTGTTGGCCGGCAACGTGCTCGCGCTCTCTGCTCATCGTCACGCAGCCTACCTCACCACTGCAGCGAACGGGAGAGCCGCGCGCGCAGGTAGATCGCCGCCCCGTTGAGCAAGAGCATCATGAGAATGAGCACGGCAATTGCCGCTGCCGAGATTTCGAGGAACGCCTCCTGTGGCCGATTCGCCCAGTTGTAGATCTGGATCGGAAGCACTGTGTACTTGTCTTCGAACGGATTCGTGGGCACAAACGTGACAAACGTCACCGCGCCGATGAGGATCAGCGGCGCAGTTTCACCGACGGCGCGCCCGACGGCGAGCACGATTCCGGTGAGAATCCCAGGGGCCGCAGACGGGAGGAGCGCACGTCGAATCATCTGCCACCGCGTCGCACCGAGCGCATATGCAGCCTCTCGCTGGCTCGGTGGGACGGCCTTCAGGGCCTCGGCAGAGGAGATGATCACGACCGGAAGGATCAGCAGGCTGAGGGTGAGCGATGCCGCGAAGACCGTTCTCCCCAGATCGAGCCCTCGCACGAAGATGGCGAGGCCGAAGATTCCGTACACGATGGATGGGACGCCGGCAAGATTGGAGATGTTCACCTTCAAGATCCTCGCAAGGCGTCCCCTCCCTGCGTACTCTTCCAGGTAGATGGCGGCACCGATGCCGATCGGGAAGGTAATGAGGGCAACCAAGAGCGTGACCCACAAGGTCCCGACCAACGCAGGCAGGATGCCCGCCTTCGCAGGAATCCTGCTCGGTGCCGACGTCAGGAACTGAAGGTCGAGCGACGCACCGCCTCGGCTCACGACTTCCACCAGCAAGCCGGCGAGCGTGATCAAGCTGATGAAGATCGCCGCGAACGCACAGAGGGTGAAGATGAGGTTCCGTTGACGCCGTCGACGTGCCGTGGCGCTCTCCTCCGTTCGGCTCAACAACGCGACTCGCTCAGTCATATTCGTTCCGATACTTCGCCACCACCCAGGTGCTGATCAGATTGAGGGCGAAGGTCATTGCAAACAGGGTGGCCCCGACGGCAAAGAGTGCCTTGAATTGGATGCTGTCCGCCGGCGTGTCCCCAAGGCTGATCTGCACGATGAACGCCGTCATGGTCTGCACCGAATCCATGGGATTGAAGGTCAGGTTCGGATTCGTGCCGGCAGCAAGGACCACGGCCATCGTTTCGCCCACGGCGCGGCTCATGGCCAGGATCACGGCGGCGGCAATGCCAGAGATCGCCGCAGGCAGCAGGACCTTTCGGACCGTCTCCCAACGCGTCGCCCCCATCGCATAAGCGCCCTCTCTCAATCCGCGCGGAACGGCCCGCAGCGCATCTTCGGTGAGCGACGCAATCAGGGGGAGGATCAGGATCCCCACCACGATTCCGGCCGAAAGGGCCGAGAAGGTGCCGAGCTCTGGAAGGATCGTCGCCTTCAAGAGCGGTGTGATCACGGTGATGGCAAAGAATCCGTAGACGATCGTGGGGATGCCGGCGAGGATCTCGAGCACCGGTTTCACCAGGTTGCGAGAGCGAGCATTGGCAAACTCGCTCATCCACACCGCGGCAAGGATCCCGAGCGGCACGGCGATGAGCAGCGCGATCGCGGCGATCATGAGGGTGCTGACGATGAGGGGCACGATTCCGAACGCATACGGCTGAATCGAGGCAGACCACCTGGTGCCGGTGAAGAAATCGAGCGGCGACACCTCGGCAAAAAACAGCAACGCCTCGACGACGAGCACCGCAACGATGCCGACCGTGGTCACGATCCCGATGGCGGCCGAGGCTCGAAGGAAGAACTCGATCCCTCGCTCGACCGGTCGCGAACGAGGTGCCGACACGACGCCCATGCTCCTCCCTTTCCGCCTCTCCGCTGCCTGCCGCCGATCGTAGCGTCGCCCAGGAGCCCGAGGGCTCCTGGGCGCGGTGCCGCTACCGATTGGAGACGATGCGATGTCCTACTTCAGTGCATCCTCCAAGGTGGCCTTCGACGCACTCATGTCGGCGTCGCCGAGGCCGATGTATCCCACCGACTCCGACAGGGCGCTCGCGTTCTCGAGGTAGAACCTGAAGAAGGCGGCGACCTCCGGGCGCTCCAGCGCCGCACGGGACGGATAGACGAAGAGCGGCCGACCGAGCGGAGCATACGCACCGCTGTTCGTGGCCTCTGCGGTAGGCGCCGTGCACCCGTTGCCGCCGTCAACCGGCACCGCCTTGACCTTCCCTTCGTTCTCGGTCACGTAGGCCAGGCCGAAGTATCCAAGCGAATACTTCGAACCGCTGATTCCCTGAACCAGTGTGTTGTCGTCCTCGGATGCCGTGTAATCCGACCGAGAGGCGTCGACCTCCCCGTTGATCACTTCGGTGAAGTAGTCGAAGGTGCCGGAATCGGCGCCGGGTCCATAGAGATCGATGCTCTCTGCCGGCCAGCCTGCTCGCACGTCTGCCCAGGTCTGGACCGTCGACGTCGGGCCCCAGATCGCTGCGAGCTCGTCGACGGTCAAGCAGTCGACAAAGTCGTTTTCAGGGTTGACGACGACTGCAAGGGCGTCGAGGGCAACCTTGAGTTCGATGTACTCCACGCCGTTCGTCGTGCAGAGAGCATCTTCCGAATCGGCGCCGGTCTTGATCGGTCGCGAGGCGTTGTTGGCGTCCGTTTCGCCGGCACAGAACTTCTTGAAGCCGCCGCCGGTTCCGGAGAACGCGACGGTCACCTGCACACCGGAGTTCGCATTCTGGAACTCTTCGGCTACGGCTTCGGTGATCGGATATACCGTGCTCGAACCGTCGATCGTGATCTCTCCTGACAGCTGATCGGCCGGTGCACTGCTCTCGCTTCCCCCGCATGCGGCCACTGCCAATGCGACGACGAGGGCCACCGCGGGCGTTCTCCACGCGAATCTCATTGCGACTCCCTTCAACCTTCTGTTCGATCCAGCAGTTGCTGGCAACCAGAGAGTGAAGCGATGCTGTCATCTGGGGATTAACGCCACGTAAACGGCGCGTTAATTCTTGGCGAGACGGATCGCCTCCCACTCG
>CAWULR010000077.1:0-3945 GCA_963923845.1 uncultured bacterium | reverse complement strand
CCTTCGTCACGGTCCCCACCTGGTACGCGCGGAGTGCGTCGAGGCTGGTCATCAGGGAGCTGTCGATCTTCATCGAGAGGCTCACCTTCTCGCCGTCCACGCTGATCTGTCCGAGGGGCGCTCCGACCAGCAGGGTGCGAAGCTCGCCCGCGACCTGCGCCGCGGAGAGCCCAGCGCCAGCGGCGCGGGACGGATCGACGGTGATCTCCACCTGTCGGCCCGCCTTGACGAGATCGCTCTTGACGTTGGAGAGGTTGTCGTTCTCGGAGAGCGTGTCGATGAGCAGGTCGGATGCCGCCTCGACATCCGCGGCTCGTTCGCCCGTGACGATGACCGAGATCGCGTTCGAGCCGGCGGCAAACCCGATCTCCTCGACGGTGATGTTCCAGCCGTCGCCTCCGACAGGTGCAAGGACCTCGTTCAGTCGCTCTTTCGCTACGGCAAGATCGGTGTCCGGGTCGAGGCGCACCGTCATGCGCGCAGCGTTCGGAGCGCGACCGGTGATGGCGGCGGTGAGCGTCTGGCTCCCCGTCGCACTCTCACCCGGAATCGAGGTGGTCACAAGCTGGACGTCGGCATCGCGATCGAGGATGGCGTACGCCTCGCGGCTGCGCTCGAGCACCAGATCCGTCGAGGTTCCGAGCGGTGGGTTCACCGTGACGGTGAGCACCTTCTCGCTTCCGCTGTTGAGGAACTGGGTCGGAATCTGCGCGACGAGCGAGAAGGATCCTACGAAGAGGCCCGCGGAGATCGCCAGCGTCGCGAACTTCGTGATGCGGCCGCGGAGGGCGAGCCCGAGGATCGGCAGGTAGATGCGGCCCCAGATCGAGACCTCCTCGCGCTCCCCCTTCACCTCGTATGGAATCGATGCGCTGCGACCCTTCACCTTGACCAGGAAGTATGCGAGCACCGGGATGACGGTGAGCGCGACGACGAGCGATGCGAGCAGCGCGTAGGTCACGGTCAAGGCGAACGGCAAGAAGAACTGGCTGATCAGGCCGCCGACCACACCGAGCGGCAAGAAGACGGCGATCGTGGTGATCGTCGAGCTGGTGATCGCCGACGCAACCTCACGGGTTCCGCTGAGCACCGCGTCGCCGATCGGCTCGCCTTGGCTGCGATGCCGATAGATGTTCTCGAGCACGACGATGGAATCGTCCACCACGCGCCCCACCGCGACGGCGAGCCCGCCGAGGGTCATGATGTTGATCGTGATCCCGGTGGTGGCCATCAGGATGATGGCGGCGAGCACGCTCAACGGGATGCTCACGGCGGCCACCACGGTCGAGCGCAGGTTGAGCAGGAAGATGAAGATCACCAGCACGGCGAAACCGGCCCCGAGGCCGCCCTCCTTCAGGAGCGCATCGATGGATTCCAAGATGAAGATGGACGAGTCGGTGACGATCGACCGCTCCACAACCTGCGAGTGGTTGGCAACGAACTCGTCGATCGCGGCGATGGAGCCTTCCGCCGTCTTCACCGTGTTCGCCTCGGCCGACTTGCTGACGCTCAGCGAGAGGCCCGGTTCGCCGTTGGTCTCAGACCAGCCGGTGGTGCGGACCTCGGCGAGCGTGACGGTGGCAACCTGGCCGAGGAGCACCGGGACGGGCTGTCCGGTCGCATCGACCGATCCGCCGACCACCAGCTGCTGCAGCTGCTCGATCGAGGTGAAGCGTCCGGTTGCCGAGACCGGGACCAGTGCCGCGTCCACGGGAAGCTGTCCCGCCGGGAAGGTGAGGTTGTTCCCCTGGATGATCCCCTGCACCTGGGCAACGCTGACGCGCGCTGCGGCGAGCTTTGCGGCGTCGAGCATGATGATCGCCTGCTGTTCGCTGCCGCCCGCAAGGTCCGCAGACGAGACGCCGTCGACTCCGCGAAGTTCGGGCATCAGCTCCGACTCCGCCAGCGCAGCGAGCTCCGTCAACGAGGTTCCGCCCTTCGGCGAGAGGGTGGCGATCACCACCGCCGCCGAGTTGATGTTGTAGTTGCGAACCACCGGCGTGACGCCATCGGGGAGGCTGGCACCGTTGATTCCCGCCTCGACGAGTCGGAGGATCTCCTTGACGTCGCTCCCGTAGGCGAACTCTGCGCTGACGAAGCCGAGGCCGGTGGTGGAGACCGAGCGAAGCCGTTCGAGGCCCGGGACGGCAGCGACCGCCGCCTCGATCGGCGCGGCCACCTGTTCGGCGACGTCCGCCGTCCCCGCACCTGGGTATGGCGCGATCACGGTCACGATCGGGAAGTCGATGTTGGGCAGGAGCTCCTGCTTCAGGTTCCCCCAGCTCGCCACACCGCCGCCGAAGACCGCGAGCGCGATCAAGATGGTGACGCTTCGACGTGCAGCGGCGAGCCTGGTGAGGAAGAACACGGCGACCTCCAGTCGTTGCATACGGCTGCGGGGATCCGGCGCCGTCCCCGTTAGTATTGCGGATGCTCGCCGAATGCGCAGCGAGCGACGTGGACGATGAAGGAGTGTGAACATGACGACGCGAACCGCATCGGCGACCTGGAGCGGCACGCTTCTGGAAGGGTCTGGTCAGATCACGAGCGTCGAAAGCGGTGCGTTCGGCGGGCTCCCCGTCAGCTGGCCGCGTCGATCCGAGAGCCACGAAGGCGTCACGTCGCCCGAAGAGCTGCTCGCTGCGGCGCATGCCTCCTGCTTCGCGATGGCCCTCTCGGGTGGTCTCGCGCGCAACAACACGCCGGCAGAACGGTTGGACGTGTCGGCCACGATGACCTTCGAAAAGGTCGAGGCGGGCTGGCGCGTGACCACGTCGGTACTCACCCTCAAGGGGTCCGTCCCCGGACTCGATGCGGCGAAGTTCCGCGAGCTCGCAGAGGCGGCGAAGACCGGGTGCCCGATCTCATCGGCGCTCGCCGGCAACGTGGCGATCTCGCTGAAGATCGAGGGATAGCCGCGTCCGGCTGGGACGCCGCTCCTCGCTACCCCTGTTCGCGAACGGCGCGGATTGCGGCGGCGGTCCCTCGTGCGATGCGATCGATCTCTGCATCGCCGATGACAAACGGCGGACCGATCACGAGCTGATCGCCGTCGGACCCGTTGGCCTGACCGGTGGCGCTGTAGAGCAGCAGGCCGTCATCACCGCTCCCCTTCGCCGCAGCGAGCACGCGCTCGGTGACGCGCGCTGCGCGAGCATGGGGCAGCTTGCTTGCTGTGTCGGCAACCAGCTCGATACCGAGCAGGAGCCCACGCCCACGGACCTCGCCAACCCACGGGTCGCCGGCGAGTGCCGACTCCAGCGCAGCGCGAAGCTGCAGACCGCGTGACGCCGACGCCTCGACAAGCCGCTCGTCGCGCAGGGTCGCGAGGACGGCGCGCGCCACGGCGGCACCGGGGATCGAGTGGCTGTAGGTGAAACCGTGGACGAACCCAGAACCGGTGAGCGGCTCGGCCACGCGTGCCGACGCGGCCACGAAGCCGAAGGGCCAGTAACCGCTCGTTGCCCCCTTCGCGGCGAGAAGCAGGTCGGGACGAAGGCCCCAGTGGTTGACGCCAAACCAGGTTCCGGTACGACCGAAGCCGGTCATCACCTCGTCGGCAACGAAGAGCACGCTGTTGCGCGAACACCAGTCGGCGACGAGCGGCCAGTAGTCATCGGGCGGAACGGCACCTGCGAGCGTGGCGCCCACGATCGGCTCGGCCACGAACGCGGCGATGCGACCGGGCCCGACTCGACCGAGCAGTGCATCGAGCTCGGCGACCGCCTCCACGCCGCTGCCGATCGCGTTCGCTCCGTCGAGTCCGGCGCGATACGGATAGGCCGCGGACACGTGCTCGAATCGCCCGAGCCACGGCTCATACGGCGCGCGCAACCCACGTCGCCCCGAGAGGTCGAGGGCGCCGAGCGTGTTGCCGTGGTAGCTCCCCCAGCGACTGACGACGATCGTGCGCTCCGGCTCACCGTGCGCCAACCAGTAGGCGCG
>CAWULR010000076.1:0-3948 GCA_963923845.1 uncultured bacterium | reverse complement strand
CGCTCTACGGCGCCACGTACAACAACAAGGTCAATTCGTACTACAGCTCCGCCAAAGCGAATCCAGACACATTCCCAGACGGGCCTGGCGCAGCCCTTCGCGAGCTTCTCGGCGAGCTCTATGGCATTCGCATCGACTACTCCGTCATGGTCAACTTCAGCGGGTTCCGCCAGATCGTCGACACCCTCGGTGGGGTGCGCATCACGACGCGCAATCCGGTCGTGGACGAAACCTATCCGGCCGGCGTCGGATACCTCCGCAGGGTCCGGATGCCGGTCGGGGTGAGCACGATGGATGGCCAGGAGGCGCTCATCTTCGCTCGCTCGCGCCACGGCAGCTCTGACTTCGGCCGTGCCGAACGACAGCAAGAGGTCATCGCCGCCGTTCGAGCGCAGACAGATGTCCAGGCGGTTGCGGCGAACCTCCCGAGCCTTGCGGCGGCACTGGAGGACTCGATCAAGAGCGACTTCCCGCAGAGCGACCTTCCTCGGCTGCTCGAGCTGCTCGGCAGGATCGACAACCAGAGCATCAAGACCATCGTCTTCACGCCGCCCACCTACCAGACCGTGGGCAGCGACGAGCGCGGTTACATCCTGACGCCGAACGTGGAGAAGATCCGCAGCGCCATCGCGGCGGCGTTCGCCGCCGAGCCCACACCCGACGAAGTCGAAGAGAAGGCGCTCGTGCGCGAAGCGGCAAAGGTCTGGGTGCTCAACGGGACGGGCCGCCCAGGGGAGGCTGCATCGCTCGCTGCGCGGCTCGCGCGGGTGGGCCTCGAGGCGTCGGCGCCACTCGGGATCGTCCCCGAAGAGATCGGACTGCTCGCCACGCGCCTCATCGTGTACAACGGCGCGGCACTCCGCGCCCCGGTGACACTCGACTTGATCGAACGGACCTTGGGACTGAAGGCGATCGAGGTCGACGATCCGAACGTCACTGTCGACTTCGAGGTGATCACCGGCGCCGACCTCACGTCACTCGGCGAGTAGCGCCGACCCAGACCTAGGAGCGGTTCCCAGAACCCCCGTAGACTGGCGTCAGCCAGTGGGCGTACTCCGGAACTCGCCCGTGCACTGCGGCAAAGTAGCGCTCCTGGATCCGCTTCGTCACCGGCCCGATCGCACCCGTACCGACCGCCCGGTGATCCACCTCGATCACGGGCGAGATCTGGGCGCCCGTCCCGCAGAGGAAGAGCTCGTCTCCGATGTACAGCTCGCTCCGATCGATCGAGCGCTCCGACACCTTCAGTCCGAACTCGCGTGCGATCTCGATCACGGCACCACGCGTGATCCCCTCGAGAATGTCGTCGTTCGCCCCCGGAGTGATCAGGGTGTCGCCGCGCAGGAGGAAGAGATTCTCCGCCGAGCCCTCGGAGACCTTTCCCGCCTCCGTGAGCACGATCGCCTCGTCGTGCCCGTTCAGCATCGCCTCTGACTTGGAGAAGGCGCTGTTGACGTAGTTCCCCACGACCTTCGCCCGGGCCGGGATCGCAAGGTCCGTGGTGCGACGCGTCGCCACCGTCGCGCAGCGGATGCCCGAGTCGACGTCGATGTAGTTGCCGAAGGGAGTCGCAATCACGTAGAGGTCGTTCTTCAGCTCGTGCAGGCGAACCCCGATCGCCTCCGTGCTCTTGTAGACGCTCGGTCGGATGTAGACGTCCTCCCTGTACCCGTTCTGCCTGAGGAGCTCCACGATGATCGCGTGGAGCGCCGAGACCTCGGGGAGCGGATCCATCATCAAGATCCTGCTCGAGGCACGAAGGCGTTCGAGATGCTGGTCGAGCTTGAGCACGTACAGCTCTTCCTGCTCGGCGTTCCAGTAGGCACGGATCCCCTCGAAGGTCGCCGTGCCGTAGAGGAAGGCGTGCGTCATCACGCTGACCTTCGCGTCCGCAAGGGGTCGGATCGCGCCGTCGAAGTAGGCGACTGCGGCCTTCGGGTGGTCCGCCAACTCAGCCTCCTGCGTCACTCAGGGCGTGGCGCCGGTCAGCCGAGGTGCTGCGGAGCGTACGGGAGGAGCGCCATCTGGCGTGCGCGCTTCAGCGCAATCGTCAGCTCGTGCTGATGCTGCGCACAGGTCCCGGTCTTCCGTCGAGGCTCGATCTTCGCTCGATCCGAGATGAACCGGCGGAGTCGGTTGACCTCTTTGAAGTCGACCACTCCCCGCTTGTCTCCGCAGAACGAACACGTGCGACGGCGTCGCGCCGCGCCAAACTTGTCGTCGCGCTTCTTGAATCGCCTCGGTGCTTCAGCCATGTCCTACTCCTCTCACTGCTCGAAACGGTCGGCCTAGAACGGAAGATCGTCGAGATCGCTCGGCGTCGCCTGTGAGCCGCCGTCGGATGCCGTCGAAGCGCGCGGGGCGCCGCTCCGAGCCGGCGCACCGCCGTCCGACTCTCGCGGTCGGTACTTCAGCAACTCGAATTCGTCGGCGACGATGTCCAAGCTGACCTGGGTCGTTCCATCCTTCGCCTCGTAGGTCCGCGCCTCCAGCCGACCGGTGACGAAGACTTCGTGGCCCTTGCGCAGGAACTCAGCGAGCTTCTCGGGACGGGACTTCCCCGCTTCGGCGCCGGCGCGACCGAAGATCGTGACGCGATACCACGTGGTCTTCTCTTCGCCGCCCGCGGTTCGCGCCCGTTCGCTCACGGCCACGCGCATCGAGAGACGAGGGCGATTCTGGTTGTCGAATGCGAGTTCGGGGTCGGCCCCGAGGTTGCCGATGAGCGTGATCTTGGCGTACGTCATCGCTCGGCCTATTCGGTCGCTGCCGGAGCGACATCGCGTTCGGCCTCTTCGTCGAATCGATCAGCTGCCGCCGCTGCGGCTGCTGCGTCCGCCGCCTCTTCCTCGAGCTCGTCGCTGAGGGCAGACGCGGGTCGTTCATCGCGGATCACGAGATGCCGGAGCACCTCTTCAGTGATCAGCAGGACGCGCTCGAGTTCGGCGATCGCCGATGCGGGCGATTCGAACTGGTAGATCTGATAGATCCCGTCGCGACAGCCGTCGATCTCGTAGGCCATTCTGCGACGCCCCCAGGGGACGGTCTTGAAGACGGACCCGCCAGATTCGGTGATCGAGCGGACGGTGCGATCGAAGATCGCCTTGCTGCGATCGTCTGCGACATCGGGTCGCAAGATCATCATGAGCTCGTAACGGCGCACTGCGCGCTCCTTCCTATGGGTTCGCCCCGGTGTACCCTGCACAATCTGCGCAGCGGTCCGGAGCCGAAAGGCAGACGCGGAGTCTAGCACCTGCGTGGGATCCTGGGCTCCGGCGCGTCCAGGCAGACTCCGTTGCGCCACGGCAGGACGATGGGGTGTGGAGGCGACGGCCGGATTCGAACCGGCGAATAGGGGTTTTGCAGACCCCCCCCTTAGACCGCTTGGGTACGTCGCCCCGAACTCTGTTGGCTGCCCCTCGAGGATTCGAACCTCGGTTCACGGATCCAAAGTCCGGTGTCCTACCACTAGACGAAGGGGCAACGACCCCGGATCTCCCGAAGTGTTGGAGCGGAAGACGGGACTCGAACCCGCGACCTTCACATTGGCAATGTGATGCTCTACCAACTGAGCCACTTCCGCACCGTGTACGTCCGCTGATGGTGCCGAGAGCCAGATTCGAACTGGCGACACCGCGCTCTTCAGGCGCGTGCTCTACCAACTGAGCTATCTCGGCCCGTCGGCCGCCTGCCACGGCGACCTCGAACACCAACAGGGTCAGGATACCCTGCACCGGTTGCCGGTGCAACGGCGGGGCGAAACCCTCACCTGCGCACGGCAACGGCCCGCGCGATGACGTGCCGTCCGACGCTGGTGGGCGGTGAGGGGCTCGAACCCCCGACCCCCTCGGTGTAAACGAGGTGCTCTACCAGCTGAGCTAACCGCCCGGTGCAGCCGCCCACTGCGGCCGTGTCACGAAATGTGTGGTGCCCAGACCGGGACTTGAA
>CAWULR010000075.1:0-3987 GCA_963923845.1 uncultured bacterium | reverse complement strand
TTCTCGCGCAGGTCGCCGAGCTCCTTCGCCGCCTTGATGCGTGCGATCACGGCGGGGCGCTGATTGTGGATGAGGTCGTGCAGCTCGGCTTCGAGCGCCGCGCGTCCCGCTTTCGTCAGATAGACCGGTCCAACCATGCGGGGGAGTCTAGCCGTTCCCACCCCGCTCGTCCCGTATCAGGCGCAGCGAGGCGGCCGCCACGGACGCGAGCGCGAGCATCGTGATCTGGGGGGTCAGCGGATTCCCCGCCGCGATCAGGAGCAGCGACAGCGCGCCGCTCCAGGCGGCGTGAAGGTTGACCGGTCGGTCCGGCGAGCGGTGCACCGCACGGAGCCGAGCGAGCGTTGCGGCGAAGAGCGCCGTGAGGAGCAGGTCGAGCGCTCCGAGCGCGATCGTCAGGAAGGAGGCGATCGCGACGAGGCGGTCGGTGCCACCCTCGGGAGGCATCGTTCCGCCGAGGAGGCCGTACGAGAGTGCGCCGGAGGCGACCAGGCCGATGCCGCGCACCCACTCTGCAGCGACGAGGGCGATGAAGCCGAGGATCCGCGCGAACTGCATGGAGACAGGGTACGAGTTCGCGACGGAGCGCGCCGAGGCGCTACGATTCACGTGGCGCTGGCGCCGCCGGCGGAGAGAAGCGAGGGTGAGATGGGCGACGAGAAGAAGATCATGATGTACGGCGCCGACTGGTGCGGCGACTGCCGACGCTCCAAGGGGTATCTCCAGGCGCACGGCGTCCCCTTCACCTATGTCGACGTGGATGCGGACGCCGCCGCGAAGGAGATGATCGAGCGGCTTACCGGCGCGAAGTCGATCCCGGTGATCATCTTCGAGGACGGCAGCTACCTGATCGAGCCCTCCAACGATGCGCTCGGCGCGAAGGTCGGCATCGTCAAGGGCTAGCCGGCCGCGCGCTTCGGCGCGAGCGGCAGTTCGTCCAGGCTGGTGAGGATCACGTCGGCGAACGCCTCCGCTCCCGCCGACGACGGCGCACCATCGAGCGGAACGAGGACGACGGTCATCCCCGCCGCCTTCCCTGCACGTGCGCCGGCGAGCGAATCCTCGATGGCGAGCGACCTCGTCGGCTCGATCCCGAGGCGACGGCACGCCTCCAGGTAGACGTCGGGGAGCGGCTTTCCGGCCGGGACCTCGTCGCAGCTGACGTACTCGCGGACGTCGCTCGCAATGTCGAGCAGCTCGAGCACGGTGCCGATCACCACCCGCGGACTTCCAGATGCCACGGCGACCGGGCCGCGCGCCGCGGCGCGTCGCAGCGCCGCCACGCCGCTGGGAATCGGTCGGATCGCGCCGTTCTTGTAGGAGGTCAGCAGGTGGTCGATGGTGAGCCGTGCGATCTCCGCTGGATCTGGATGGCCGAACAGCGTCGCCATCCCGGCGCTCCACTGTGACGTGTTCGAGCCGTAGAAGGCGTGGAAGTCGTCCACGGTGATGCTGCTCCCGACCGCTTCGGCGACGGCGAAGCGCGCCGCCGCCCAGAGCGGTTCGCTGTCGCAGAGGACGCCGTCCATGTCGAAGACGACCCCCTCGGGATCGAGCGCGATCGGTGGCAGCGGGCGGACGTTCGACATTCGCACAAGGGTAGCGGGGCGCGTACTCTACGCGTATGAACGAGCAGATCTCGATCGTGCGCGAGGCACCCGACGAATGGGACGCGCGACTCGCAGGCGCCTACGCGGCGTCGCAGGTCGAGGAGATCCCGTTCACGCAGCGCTCCGCCTGGGGGAGCGCCAAGGAGCTCACCGGATGGCGTGCCGTTCGACTTGTTGCCGTGCATCCGAGCGGCGCGTGGGCCGGGGCGCAGCTCCTGCTGCAGTCGCTGCCCGGTCCGCTCGGTCGCCTCGCCTACGCTCCGCGCGCCCCGCTCGTTGCGGCACCGAGCGACGCGCTCGCCCGCGCCCTGCGCACCGAGCTGTTGCGCGGTCTGCGCGAACTGCGGGCGGACGGCGTGACGCTCGTGCGCCTCGAGCCGGGTGATGCGCTGGTGATCGACCCGGAGGGCGACGTCGGGGAGCCCGATTCGAGTCTGACCGCCCCGCTCCGCGCACCCTGGCTCGCCGCCGCGGCGGCGAGCGGAGTGAGACTGCACCGCGCGGCGCCGATCCAACCGCGGTCGAGTCGTCGGATCTCGCTTGTCGGCGGCCTCGACGCGGTGCGCGCCGGTTGGCGCAGCAAGTGGCGCCAGTACGCTCGCCAGGCGGCCGGCGACGGCGTCGTCGTCCGACTCGGCAGCGCCGAGGAGATCCCGTCGTTGAGCGCGGTGATGCGCTCCATCGGCGAACGAACGGGGACGGCGGTGCGGAGCGGTGCGGCCTTCGCGCAGCTCATGCGTGCCTTCGGTCCACGCGCCGAACTGGTGATCGCCGTGCGGCCAGACGGCGCCGGCGGCAGCGAACTCTTGGGCGCGCTGTTGGTGGTGCGAACCGAGAGCGGGAGCACCGAACTCTTCGGCGGCGCCACCGATCGCGGCAACGAACTCCGTGCACCGTATGCGCTGAAGGCGTTCGCCATCGAGCGCGCGGTCGATCACGGGGGCGCCTGGTACGACATGTGGGGCCTGGTCACGCCGGGGATCGCCCACTTCAAGGCCGGGTGGGGCGGCGAGGTCTACGCCTATCCGGGTGCGCTCGATCTCGACTTGGATCCGATTCGCGGCCCGCTCGTCCGATTCGCGCTCCGGTTGCGCCGTGTGGCGAGCTAGACGCTGTACGGAGGCGTGATCGCGCGCGGCGTGCGCAGCGCCGCGAGGGTGAGCAGTCCGGTTGCAACGACGAGGCCCCAGATGAGGTGCGGCGCCGACGCGATCGCCACGCCGATCAGTCCGACGAGCGTGAGCGTCACGGCGTAGATTCGCAGCGCCCGTCGCGGCGTCGCTGGCGTCTGGCGATAGATCGATCGGGCGGCGGCGAGTGCGACGATCCCCGTGGGGACGAAGAGGGCGACGACTAGGTAGGTCGCTGCGAGAATCTCGCGAGCGAAGATCGGAAACTCGGGAAGGCCCTGTGACGCGGCAATCTCCGTGAAGAGGGTGGAGAGGCTGACGCCGAAGAGCTCGAGAAGCCCCGCAACGTCGGAGCCGAGTTCGGCGCCCACTCGGGTGCCGATCGAGGCCCAGCTCTCGCCGCCCGCCTGGATCGACGCTCCGGCGAGGAGCACGATCGCCGCCGCCCCGATCGCCACGAGCAGCGCGCCGATCAGCGCGTTGGCGATCGCCGCCGCAATCGAGAGGGCGGAGGTTGCGCTACTCGACATGGGCGAGTGCGCGGTCGAACTCGCGGATGATGTCGTCGGCGCCCTCGATGCCGACGCTGATGCGGAAGATCCCGCCGCGCTTCGGCATCGGATAGACCAGCGTGTCCACCTCGCCGAGGCTCACCCCCACGCCGAAGAGCGCGATGTGGTCGGCGAAGGCGCGCATCGCGTCGAGCGGGTCGACGCCCGCCGCGGCGCGCGGCTTGAAGGAGAGCATGCCGCCCCATCGTCCGCCGAGGATCCTGTCCGCCACCGCGCGATCCGGGTGCGAGGCGAGGCTCGGGTGACGGATCCACTCCACCTTCTCGTGTCCCTCCAGGAACGCGGCCAGCTTCGTTGCGTTCTCCGTCGCGCGCTGGATGCGCAACGGGAGCGTGCGCGCGCCGCGCGCGATGAGCCAGGAGTTGAACGGCGACGGCGCACCGCCGAGCAGATCGGTCTGCCGACGGATCGGATCCACGAGCGCCTTGCTCCCCGCTGCGACCCCGCCGAGCGCATCGCCGTGTCCCGAGATCCACTTGGTCGTAGTCTGCAGCACGAGATCCGCGCCGAACGCGAGCGGGCGGATGCTGACCGAACTCAAGAAGGTGTTGTCGATCACGAGCAGCGCTCCCGCGTCGTGCGCGATCTTCGCCAACGCGGGAACATCGCTGATCCTCATCCAGGGATTGGAGAGCACCTCGGCGAAGATGACCTTCGTGTTCGGTCGCAGCGCCG
>CAWULR010000074.1:0-4071 GCA_963923845.1 uncultured bacterium | reverse complement strand
CCGATCCGTCCGCACATCGATCCGGTGCTCGATGCGATGCGCGGCGGTGGCTACGACCTTGGCCTGCTGCTCGACGGCGATGCGGACCGCGCGGGTGCGGTCACCGAGCGGGGCGACTTCATCCATCAGCTGCAGGCGTTCGGACTCCTTGCCTATTACATGCTCGAGCACAAGAAGGATCTGCGGCCGATCGTGAAGACGGTCAACGAGAGCTCGATGGGCGAGCGACTCGGCGCGCACTACGGCGCGAAGGTCTTTGAGACGCCGGTCGGCTTCAAGTACGTGGGTCCGAAGATGATCGAGACGGGGGCCTCGATGGGCGGCGAAGAGTCTGGGGGCTACGGCTTCGCGATGCACCTCCCCGAGCGCGATGGCATCTTCGCCGACCTGCTGCTCCTCGACCTGCTCGTCCGCGAGCGGGAGCGCGGCAGAACGACGATGAGCGAGGTGCTCGCCCACGTGCAGTCGATCGGCGGCGAGTCGCACTACCTGCGCGTCGACGTGCACGTCCCGCGCGGCGACTACCCTGCGGTGAAAGAGCGGCTCGCCACCCAGCTGGTGGCCGCGCCCCCGAGCGTGCTCGGAACGCAGAGCGTCCGGGCGGTGCCGCTCGACACCAAGGACGGCGTCAAGTTCTTCACCGCCGACGGGAGTTGGCTCCTGGTTCGGTTCAGCGGCACTGAGCCGCTCGTCCGTGTCTACGCCGAGGCGACGAGCGCCGCGCTGCGCGACGAACTGCTCGGCGCCGGCGAGCGTCTCGTTCGCGGCTAGCGCGCCCAGTCCCAGCCGATCAGCGCCAGCGTCCCCGCTGCGAGGTGCAGCTCGAACGGTGTGCCGTCGGCGAGCGCTCCGCGAAGGCGCCAGGCCAACTCGCGCGGCGCTCGGAGATCCTCTTCGTCGCCGGCACCGAGTGCCGGCGCAACCCAACCGAGTCGCGGCGCGCCGCTGAGCGTTGCACCGCTCGGCACGAGGCGGAGCGCCGCGGCCCGCGCGTCGGCGGCCGGCGCGATGCGCGTCGGCGCCGGCGCGAGCAGGGCCTCCTCGATGGCGATGCCGACCAGGGCACCGCTCGCGGAGAGGACGACGCGCGTGCCGTCGCCTGACACGGGGACGCCGTTCACCACGCGATCCCAGGTCACGATGCGCCGATCGGCGGCGATGCCGACCTGCGGCGTTCCAGCGGCGAGCGGAAGGGCGAGCGATGCAAGGTGGAGGTTCGCACGGCGCACGAGCGCCGTCGTCGAGAGCGCCGTGCCGCCGAGCGGCACGTTGGTTCGAGCGAGCGAACGGAGCTCTCCGCTCGTCGTGCTCTGCACCGTGAGCCACTCGAAACCGCTTGCGTCGACGAGACGCTGTTCGATGCGCACTTCACCGCTGTCGAGTGTGATGACCTCGGATGGCGCCGGCGAGAGCCCCGCAAGTGCGAGCGGATCCAAGAGTCGCGCTGCGATCGCGGTGATCGGACGGATGGAGGCGGCGGCGTCGATCGCATCGGTGCCGCTCGTTGTGTCGCCGCTCGGCGCGATGGCGCGCGATGGCGCTCCGCAGGCGGCGGCGAAGAGCAGGGTGAGCAGCAGTCCTGCGCCGGCGCAGCGGTGAGTGCGCGTTCGACTAGACATTCCGTGGACCTCCGGGCAGCGCGGGTGTGGCGGCCGGCGAGGTGGGTGTCAGGTTGTAGTTGCCCCACCACTCGGGGGCGAGGTCGGCGGGGGCGTAGCCGCTGAGCAGCGCCTGGTCGAACGCGGCACCCGTTGGAAGGCCGCGACGGAGCGCGCGCCAGAAGTGTCGTTCGAATCGCACGATGCCGCGCACCCAGGCCACGCCGGCGTAGCCGAGATAGAAGCTTCGTGGACCGATCGATCCCGGTGCCGTCTTCTTCATTGCGATGCCGAAGGCGGCGGGAAGCTTGGAGGTGCGCTCGCCGTTGTGGCAGGTCGAGATCACCGCGAGGATCAGCGGTCCGCTGTTCGGCCGCACTGCGCTGATCTCCGGCGCGATCACCGTCGGCGCGTTGCGGCAGCTGCCGCCATCCACGCGAAAGCCCGACGAGCGGCTCCCCGTCGCCGCATCCCAGTAGTGATCGCCGTGCGAGTGCACGTAGAGCGCCCCTGCGCGTCCGATCTGCGCGAGCGACTCGCCCTGGTCGAACTTCGGTCCCACCACCTCGCCCACCTCCCAGCCGAGGAGGCGCAGCGCGCCGCTCGCCTCTGCCGCGAGTCGCTCCGGCGCGGTGGAGACAAAGTCGACGCACGGTCGATTGAACGCGGTCCGGTTGGCGAGCACGGCTGCGGCGGAACTCGGCGACGCGGCGAGCGACGCGGCGAGAAGGAGCGGTGCGAGCATGGTGCCTCCTCTGGCGGGAGGCGGAGTCGGAGCCTCGCAGGCTCGACGTAGCGCGGCCGTATCGCGCGCGAGCGGCAGGGGCGGCGGGCTGATAGGATCCCGCAATCAACGCCGCGTGGACGCGAAGCCGGTGAGATTCCGGCACTGTCCCGCAACGGTTATTGGGCGTCGCTCCGCTCGGAGCGGCCTCATGAGTCCGGTCGCCGGACACGCGGCAGAAGACGGCTGTTCGCCCTCGAGGCAAGGGAGGAGGCACGACCTTGGCTGCACGTACTCCGTTGTTCGTTCTGGTGCTCTCGATCGCAGCGCTGATTGCGGCGTGTGGCGGAACAACAAACGCTCCCACGTCGAGCCTCGCATCGTCGAGCCCCACCGTGAGTGGTTCACCGGGTTCGGTGAACAACCCCCCAACGAGCGAGGCGGCGTTCCCGCGCACTCTCGTCGACGATGCCGGTGCGCGCGTGACGATCGCGGCCGAACCGAAGCGAATCGTGGCGCTCACGCCGGCGAGCGTCGAGACGCTGGCGACGCTCGGCCTCGTCGATCGCGTCGTGGGGCTCGCCGAGTGCACCTGCACGCCCGAGGCGCTGCGGGAGATTCCGACTGTGGCGAGCTATGCGGGCGTTGATGTGGAGGCGATCGTCGCGCTGGAGCCAGACGTCGTCTTCGTTGCCGCTGCGCCGTTCACGCCCGCCGAGGCGATCAGCGCGCTGCGTGCCGCCAACCTGACCCTCGTGACGCTGAACCCAACCTCGGTCATCGGGGTGATGCAGACGACGCAGCTGATCGGCGATGTGGTCGGCGCGACGCTTCCCGCGGCCGACCTGGTGGGGAGCATCGAAGGGGAGATCACCGCGCTCGTCAGCCTCGTCGACCCGTCGGTCCACCCGCGCGTCTTCTATGAGATCGACGCCACCGCTGCGATCTACGGCCTGGCGCCGGACGACTACGCCGCGGAGCTGATCTCGCTCGCCGGAGGTGTTCCGGTGACCAGCGGCAGTCCCGGCGTCTACGAGATCTCGCTCGAGGCGCTGATCGCCGCTGCACCCGAGGTGATCCTGCTCGGCGACGCCGCCTACGGCACGACGCCGGAGGCGGTGGCGGCGCGACCGGGCTGGTCGAGTATTCCCGCGGTGAAGAGCGGGGCGATTCGCGGAGTGGACGGTGACCTCATCACCACGCCCGGACCTCGCCTGGCGAGCGCACTCGCGGCGTTGATCCAGGCGATCAATCCGGCGATCACCCTGCCGTGACCTCGCGCCGCGTCCTGATCGTCGGCGCACTGCTGCTCGCCGGAGTTGCGATCCTGGCCATCGGCGTCGGATCGGTGGCGATTGCACCGACTGACGTGGTCGGCATCTTGGTCCATCAGATCTTCGGCGTCGGTGAGTCAGTGCAGAGCGCCGGCGCAACGTCGATCGTGATCGAGCTGCGCCTTCCGCGCATCCTGGCGGCGATCCTCGTCGGCGCAGCGCTCGCGGTCGTCGGCGGCGCCTTCCAGTCGCTGCTGCGGAATCCGCTCGCCGATCCCTACGTGCTCGGCACGAGCAGCGGTGCCGCACTCGGCGCGGCGATCGCGATCCTGCTGCCGATCGGCGGCGTCGCCTGGGAGCTCGGCGGCGTCCAGGTCGCCGCCTTCATCGGCGCCCTCGCATCCGTGGCGCTGGTCTGGCGCGTTGCCGGGATCGGCTCCGGCGAAGAGCGGATCGCCAGCGTGCTGCTCGTCGG
>CAWULR010000073.1:0-4088 GCA_963923845.1 uncultured bacterium | reverse complement strand
ACAGCCGGCCGCGCCCAGCGCGTCTGCTCCTCAGGGCCGATGGAGAGCTGAGCGAGCTTCGGCCACGAGGCCGATGAGGTCCCTACTCGAGGGGAAGCTGCACCTCGAGGGGCGTCCACGATGCGCCGATGAGATCGATCTCTGCGGGAAGATGTGCCAAGGCGAGCTCCAAGACGCGACGGTCGACCAGATCGGCGCTGCTGGGTGCGCTCCCGACGAGTCCAACTGATACTGCCTGGCTCACAGCGGCAGACAGCCTCTCCTCGTCGATCGAGAGCGCACCGTCTGGCGCCGGCCACAGGGTGGCATTGAAGGCGTTGACGGACCACAGCAGTCCGTCACCGTAGCGGTCGACGATCCCAGACTCCTCCATCACGACCGCGCATCCTGCAGCATCGTCACGGCACGATGCAAGCCCGTCGGCAATCGCGATGAGCGTCAGCGCCATCGCAATCCGATAGTCTTCGTCCTCCAGCGCGGTGCGCCGCGCCCATATGCCGATGCCGGGTGCCGAGGCGACGATCCCGCCATCGTCGACGACCTCGACGGTTCCCTCCGGCCCAACAGGTAGTCCTGTCTCGAGGTCGTAGAACTCTTGAAGTCGCGCGGCACCGTCGTACCTCGTCACGGCCGTCGCCGTGAAGGTACCGTCGAAGAGAGCGTAGGGGTCGAACGGAAGCGACGGATCCTCCGGGAAGGCGATCTCCACATCGGTCGGCTGCACACCAGCCGTGGCCAGGGCGGCAAGGAGCGGCGCCTGGTCGCCCGGCCGTCCTTGTACGAGGATCGAGCCGCCCTTCAACTCGCTGAGCGTCGGAGCACGCGTGCTCCGCGCCGATAGCTGCAGGCCAAAGTCGCGCTGCAGACCCGCCACCATCACAAGATCGTTGCCCGCCTCTCGCGCGACGAGCGCGGCGGCAGGCGTCGCGAAGAACAGATCGGTCTGCCCATCGCGGTCCCTGACCTCGAACGCGTCTTCGCCGGCATACGGGATGACGATCTCGACCGACACTCCGCTTCCCGCGATCGACTCGGAACCGGCCGCGCGGGTGACCGACGACGCAAGGGCATCGGGAGCGCCTGGAAGATGGACGGAGACCGCCACCTCTCGGGAGGGCACGAGCGACCCGGCAATCGAGCTCGCGCTCGGTTCGGCGCTCCCTCCGATCGGCGGTCGACATGCGGACACGATGACGAGTGAAAGGGCGACACGAGCCGCCGTTCGGAGGGCGCTCACCCGAATCGGCCTGCGACGTAGCTTTCCGTGAGCGACTCTTTCGGAGCCGTGAAGATCATCGACGTTGGACCGGTCTCGACGAGATATCCGGCACGCTCATCGTCCATCGAGAAGAACGCAGTGGCGTCCGACACCCGCGAGGCCTGCTGCATGTTGTGCGTGACGATCACGATCGTGTACTCGCTGGCAAGCTCGCGGATCAGCTCTTCGATCTTCAGGGTTGCCACCGGATCCAGGGCGGAGCATGGCTCGTCCATCAGCAGGACTCGGGGCTGCACGGCGATGGCCCTGGCGATGCACAGGCGCTGCTGTTGTCCGCCGGAGAGCGAGGTTCCCGGCTGCCTCAGCTTCTCTTTGACCTCATCCCACAGCGCAGCGCGCCGAAGTGACGACTCCACGACTCCATCCATCTCGCTCTTCGGTGTTCGACCGAGGAGGCGCAAGCCGGCCGCAACATTTTCGTAGATCGACATCGTCGGGAACGGATTCGGCTTCTGGAAGACCATGCCGATGACGCGTCGGACCCGCACGGCATCGACACTCGCGCCATAGAGATCGATGCCGTCGAGGGTGATCGACCCGTTCACGGTGGCGCCGGGAATCGTCTCGTGCATTCGGTTGATCGTCCGCAACAGCGTCGACTTTCCGCATCCGGACGGGCCGATCAGCGCGGTGACAGCACGCGGCTGCACCTCGAGTGAGACGTTGTTGACCGCGCGGAAGCTGCCGTAGAACGCCTCGACCGCTTTGAGGCCGAGGACGCCGCTGCCTGGAGCCTGTGTGGAGGGCGACTCTGTCTGGGGTTGGTCGATTGATGTTGGAGCCTTGTTTGGATCGGAACGCTTGCTTGCCACGTTCGCCATCATCCCATCCACGTCGAACTCCGTCATCTCAGGCGACCCGGCTGTTGACCGTGCGCCAGCGCACAGCGACGTTCAGCAGCAGCGCAAGCGCCATGAGCACGAGCGCGGTGGCCCACGCCTGGCCGATCGACCGCTCGTCGGCTGCGTTTGCATACTGGTAGATCACGATCGGCATCGCGTTCATGGTCGTGCCGAAATCAAGGAAGTTCTCTGCGTTCGTACCCCGAGCCGTCATGAGCAGAGGCGCGGTCTCGCCGAGACTTCGGCTGATGGCGAGTACCAGGCCCGTGAGCACTCCAGGGAGCGCCGTGCGTACCGTCACAAGCAGCGTCGTGCGCCACACTGGGACGCCGAGGGCGAGCGAGGCCTCTCGGATCGAGGGTGGAACCAGTCGCATCACCTCCTGCGTCGTGCGCATCACGATCGGCAGGGTGAGGACGCCGAGCGCGGCAGAGCCGGCCCAACCAGAGAATCCGAGCACGGGTACCAGCACGAGATACGCGAAGATTCCAGCCACGATGCTCGGTACACCCAGCATGATGTCGATCACCATCTCTCCGACAGCTGCCACTCGGCGAGTCGCGAATTCGCTCAGATAGACGCCGCCGGCGATGCCGAGCGGTGCCGTCACGAGGATGGCCAGCGCCGTCATCTGAAGCGAGCCGATGACCGCGTTCAAGATCCCGGGTTCCTGGTCGAGCGGGTTGTTGGTGATCAGTGTCAGATCCAGCCACGGGAGAGCCCGCAGCGCCACATAGGAGATCAGCGCGAAGAGGGGAACCACCGCCAACACGGCCGCAAGGAGAAACACGATGCGCATGAACGCGTCCGCCTGCGAACGCCGACGATCGCGGGCTCCCGGTCGCAACAGGGCCTCGTGCAGGCCGGACTCCGTGATGCTCACGAGGCGATCCTCGTTTGGGCAAACCGTCGGAGCGAGACTCGAACGGCGATGCTGATCAGGAGCGAGAGGAGGAAGAGCGAGAGCGCCAGCGCGACCAGCGACGCGAGCGGGATCGCTCCCGACGTTTCGCCGATGTTGTTGGCGATCTTGGACGCAATCGTCTGGCCAGGCAGGAAGAGGCTCGACGGGATTCCCTCGGCGTTTCCGATGACCATCGTGACGGCAATCGTTTCACCCAGGGCACGACCGAGCGCGAGGAGGACCGCGCCGATGAGGCCGACGCGCGCCGTGGGAATCACCACATCGCGGATCGCCTCCCACCGCGTGGCGCCCATGCCGATGTAGCCCTCGCGCAGGGAGATCGGGACTGACCGGAGGAATTCGCGGCTGACGGCGACGATCATCGGCAGGATCATGATTGCGAGCAGGAATCCGGCTCGGAAGACGCTGTCGGAGGCGGGAGCCGTCGGATCTTCGGATAGCCACGGGATGATCTGACCGAGACTAGACGCGATCCACCATTCGATGGAGTCACGCAGGCGAAGCGACAGGTCACCGACCGCCCAGAGCCCGAAGACGACGGATGGAATGGCGGCGATGAGTTCGACGAGGAAGGCGAGCGGCGCCGCGAGCCACCGAGGCGCAAACTCCACCAGGTACACGGCGCCGAGGATGCCGATTGGTGCGGCGAACAGCACGGCGATCACGCTCGTCGCCGCGGTGCCGAAGATCACCGACGCGGCACCGTACACCTCCAGCGTGCTGCCATCGGCCTGTTGGATGCCGGTCACCCAGGCGGGTGTGGTCAAGAAGCTGATCGGGCTCTGGATCGCCCAGAGCGGCGAGCTGTATGCGATGAGGTAGCCGACGATGACCACCAAGAGCACGGCACCAGAGGCGGCACCGACGGCTAGCACGCGTCGGAAGAGCGGATCCGCGGATGCGTTGCGTCGGCGACTGAAGTCGAGTGCCGCCGCGCTCACGTCATCTCCCTCCTCTCAGTTTGTGGTGGTCGGGGCTCGCAGCCGAAGTATAGGCAGGGGGCGGACCCCGTGGCCCGCCCCCTGCAGAGTGTGGAGCTCGA
>CAWULR010000072.1:0-4156 GCA_963923845.1 uncultured bacterium | reverse complement strand
TCGACATCTCCATCTTGGAGTTGGGCGACGGTGTCTTCGAGGTGAAGTCGTCGAACGGCGACACGCACCTCGGAGGCGACGACTTCGACCAGCGGATCATCGACTGGTTGCTCGCCGAGTTCAAGAAGGACCAGGGGATCGACCTCTCCAAGGACCAGCAGGCGCTCCAGCGCCTGAAGGAGGCGGCGGAGAAGGCGAAGATCGAGCTCTCCGGAACCGGTCAGACCGAGATCAACCTGCCGTACATCACGGCGGATGCCACGGGCCCGAAGCACGTGGTGGTCACGCTGACCAAGGCGAAGCTCGAGTCGCTCGTCGCCGATCTCATCGAGAAGACGAAGGCGCCGGTGCTCGCCGCGCTGAAGGATGCGGGCCTGAAGCCGACCGAGATCGACGAGGTCGTTCTCGTCGGCGGCATGACGCGCATGCCGGCGGTGGTCGAGGCGGTGAAGGCGCTCTTCGGCGGCAAGGAGCCGTCGAAGGGCGTGAATCCGGACGAGGTGGTCGCGATCGGCGCGGCGATCCAGGGCGGCGTCCTCGCGGGCGACGTCAAGGACGTGCTGCTGTTGGACGTGACACCGCTCTCGCTCGGCATCGAGACGCTGGGTGGCGTGATGACGAAGCTCATCGAGCGGAACACCACGATCCCAACGTCCAAGAGCCAGACCTTCTCGACGGCGTCGGACAACCAGCCGCAGGTGGAGATCCACGTGCTGCAGGGCGAGCGCGAGTTCGCAACCGACAACAAGACGCTCGGGAAGTTCATCCTCGACGGGATCCCGTCGGCGCCGCGCGGCGTGCCGCAGATCGAGGTGACGTTCGACATCGATGCGAACGGCATCCTCGACGTGAAGGCGAAGGATCGCGCGACCGGGAAGGAGCAGCAGGTGCGCATCACCGGCAGCTCCATGCTCGGCAAGGACGATGTGGACCGCATGGTCCGCGAGGCGAAGGAGCACGAGGCTGAGGACAAGGCCCGCCGCGAGGCGGTGGACTTCCGCAACCAGACCGAAGCGCTCGCCTTCCAGGCGGAGAAGACCCTCGCCGACCTCGGCGACAAGGTCGATGCGGAGAAGAAGGCTCAGGCCGAGACCCTCATCGGAGAGGTGCGCGAGGCGCTCAAGGGCGAGTCGCTCGATCCGGTGAAGGAGAAGGCGGAGGCGTTGGCGAAGGTGATGACCGAGATCGGCACCGCCGCCTACGCGAAGAACCAGCAGGCCGGCACGCCTGACGGCGCCGAGGGGGCGTCAGAGAAGGCCGCCGGGGAGGAGACGATCGAAGGCGAAGCGCAAGAGGTTTAATCTCTCCCAGATGAACCTCCCAGCTTCGAACGCTACGGCCCTGATCCGCGCCCGAGGTCTGACGAAGACCTTCGGGTCGCGGACGGCCGTAGACGCCATCGACTTCGACGTCCGCGACGGCGAGTTCTTCGGCTTCCTCGGCCCGAACGGTGCGGGGAAGACGACGACGATGCGCATGATCGCGGGCGTCTCGCCGCGCACCGCCGGCTCGCTCGAAATCCTCGGCGGCGATCCAGATCACGATGGACCGCGCATCCGCGGCCAGATCGGGGTCGTCCACCAACAGGAGACGCTCGACCAGGAACTCACCGTCCGCGAGAACCTGCTCGTCTTCGGTCGCTTCTTCGGACTCGCGCACAAGGAGATCGCGGAGCGCGCCGATCAGCTGCTCGAACTCTTCCAGCTCTCCGATCGCGCCAAGGACCAGGTGGAGCCGCTCTCCGGCGGCATGAAGCGCCGACTCTCGATCGCCCGTTCGCTCATCAACGCGCCGCGCGTCCTGATGCTGGACGAGCCGACGACGGGCCTCGACCCCCAGGCGCGGCACCTGCTCTGGGACGCGCTCCAGCGTCTGAAGCGCGCGGGGACCACGATCGTGTTGACGACGCACTACATGGATGAAGCGGAGCAGCTCTGCGATCGTCTGGTGGTGATGGACCAGGCGAAGATCGTCGCCGAGGGTTCGCCGCGGCAACTCATCGAACAACATGCATCGCGCGAAGTGCTCGAGTTGCGCTTCCCCGACGGAACGAGTTCCCTCAGCAAGGCGGCGCTCGACGGGATCGGCGATCGCTACGAGCGACTCGCGGAGCGCGTGATCGTCGGCTGTGAAAACGGCGAGGAGGCGCACGCGCGCGCACTCGCGAACGGCCTCACCCCGGAGAGCTGGCTGGTCCGACGATCCAGCCTCGAGGACGTCTTTCTTCGACTCACGGGCCGGAGCCTCGACGAGTGAGCGCGGCGCAGGTCGCGCCGCGTCGTTCACGCGGGCTGCTCTCCACCGTTGGCGCCTACCTCCCGCACCCCACGAGATGGCGACACGTCACGTACTACATGATCTCCGTCTTTCGTCGCGAATGGAGGGGCTCGGTCTTTTCGGGATTCATCGAACCGATTGTCGTGCTTGCGGGTCTCGGGATCGGTCTCGGCGTGCTCGTCGGCGATCGTGCGGCGGAGCTCACCGGTGGCGTCAGCTACGTGACGTACATCGCTCCGGCGCTCATGGCGAGCCAGGCGATGCAGTTCGGCGCCGGCGAGGCAGCGTGGCCGGTGCTCGCTCGAATCATGTGGGCTCGCACCTACCACGCCATGGTCGCAACGCCGCTCAATCCCAGCGACGTCATCGTTGGAGCGATCGTGTTCATGGGTTGGAAAGTCGGGTTCGCCGCAGCCTTCTTCGCCAGCGTGCTGCTCGTGGCCGGCATCGCCACGAGTCCGCTCGGCGCCCTCGCGATGGTCGGCGTCTCGACGCTGACCGGCCTCGCCTTCGCCGCCCCGATCACCGCCTTCTCCGTGACCCAGAAAACGGATCAGGGCTTCGCATTCATCTTCCGCCTCATCATCACTCCGCTCACCTTCTTCTCCGGCACCTACTTCCCGATCGAGAACCTCCCCGATTGGGCACAGGTGATCTCCTGGTGCACGCCGCTCGCCCACGGCGTGGCGCTGTCGCGGGGCCTTGCACTCGGGGTCGAGACGCCGTACGCGCTGGCACATGCGCTGATCCTTGTGGCCTGGACCGTCGGCGGAACCGTGGTGGCCTCCATCCTCTTCCGTCGAAGGATGTTGAAGTGATCGCCTCGATCGCCCCGCGCGCGTTCTCGGTCTTCGAGCGCAACGTGTTCGTCTATCGACGCCAGTGGCTGATGATCGTCACCGGCTTCTTCGAGCCGCTCTTCTACCTGCTTGGCATCGGCTTTGGCGTCGGCGGCGTGATCGGCACCCTCACCTACAACGGCGTCGACGTCCCGTACGCAGCATTCGTCGCCCCGGCGCTGCTCGCGAGTTCGGCGATGAACGGCGCGCTTTTCGACTCGACGTACAACTTTTTCTTCAAGCTCAGGTATGCCAAAGTCTATGACGCGATCCTGACGACACCTGTCTCCGTCGACGATCTCGCGTTAGGAGAGTTGCTCTGGTCGAATCTACGGGGCGTCATCTATGCCACGGCATTCCTCACCGTCATGTTCGGCTTCGGCCTGGTCAGTTCGCCGCTCGCACTACTGGCGCCGGTCGCGGTGATCTTCATCGGCTTCGCCTTCGGAGCCGCAGGATTTGCGATCACCACGCACGTGCGCACGTGGAAAGACTTCGACTTCATCTTCATTCTCCTGACGCCGCTCTTCCTCTTCTCTGCAACCTTCTATCCGGTGGAGATCTACCCCGGCGTCTTGCGCTATGTGGTTGAGCTCTCGCCGTTGACGCGTGGGTCGCACCTGATTCGATCGCTCTGCTTCGGCGACCTGAATCTCTTGATGCTCGCGGACGTCGGATTCCTTGCACTGATCGGTTTCCTCGGGTATCGCCACGCCGTGCACCGACTCGGCAAGCTGCTGCTGAAGTAGGCGCGCGATGGCACGTGATCTGTACTCAGTCCTCGGTGTTCCCAAGTCGGCAAGCGCCGACGACATCAAGAAGGCGTTTCGCAAGGCGGCGCAGAAGCACCACCCCGACGTCTCGAAGGCACCGGATGCCGCGGCGAAGTTCAAGGAGCTGAACGACGCGTACCAGGTGCTCTCGGATACCGAGCAGCGCGCGCGCTACGACCGGTTCGGCGAGGCGGGTCTCGGCGGTGCGCCGGGCGGCGGCGGACGCGGCGGACCCGGTGGCCCCGGCGGAGCGGGCGGCTTCCCGGG
>CAWULR010000071.1:0-4247 GCA_963923845.1 uncultured bacterium | reverse complement strand
AGCGCGCCGTGACCGATCTCTCGGCGTCCAGGTCCGCGCATCGGCTTGTTCTCGCCGGTGCTGTAGGGCGGCATGTTGTAGTGATGGAGATAGCGCTTCGTCGTGACGGGAGAGATCGTATCGAGCCGTTGCGCCTGGGCGATCGGGCCGAGGGTTGCGATGCTGAGCGCCTGCGTGTCACCGCGCGTGAAGAGCCCGGTGCCGTGGGCGCGAGGGAGGAGTCCGACCTCGACGCTGATCGGCCGGATCTGGTCGACGGTGCGCCCGTCGATGCGGATCCCCTCTTCCATCGTGAGGGCTCGTCCGGTCTTCTTGTGCATGTATCCGAACAGGTTCTTGCCGAGTCGAGCCTTGCGTCGGGCGGCCTCGAGGAGAGACTTTGGATCGCCCTTCCCGCTTCGTGCAGCTCGGATCGAATCGCCGATCTCCGCCTTCACGTCCGCGAGGCGCTGTGGCAGCTCACCGGCGAGAAAGAGGAGCAGCTCAGCCGTTGCCGCTGCGTCGCTTTCCGCGCGGTGCGTTGGGGCGGTCGCCGCGCCGTAGATCCGCGCGAGGTCTCCCAGCTTGAACGAGTCGCTCTCTGGGTGTGCCTCCCTGAAGAGCACGAGCGTGTCCAGATAGCTGTTCGGCTCTGTGGCGAAACTTCGACCCTTGCCGAGCGCTTCGTCGAGGAAGGCGACATCGAATCCGAGGTTGTGACCGACAAGGATCGCTCCCTTTGCGTACTCGGCGACCTTCGAAGCCGCATCTTTCGGCGAGACACCCTTCTTGAGGTCACCGGTCGTGATGCCGTGCATCTGCGCGCCGACGATCGGCCGGCCTGAGTCGACGAGGGTGCTCCAACGATCGACGATCTTGCCGCCCTTGATCTTGACGGCAGCAACTTCGACGAGATCGGAGATCTTCGGGTCGAGCCCCGTGGTCTCCGTGTCCACCACCACGAACGTCGCACCCTTCTCGGACGCTTCGGCGAAGGCAACGACGCTGTCGACGCCAGGTTCGATATACGGTATGCGCTTTGCCTTCCCGACCTTTTCGCGAAGCTGCTCTTGAAGCGCGATCAGCTCTTTGATCGCGCCATGTCCGAACTCGATCGCCTCGGCCATCTTCGCTTCGCTGATGAGGTTTGCTCCCGCCTCGACCATCATGATCGCGTCCTTGGTTCCGGAGACGACAAGATCGAGGTCGCTCGTCTCGAGTTGCTCGAATGTTGGGTTGAGGATGAAGGCGCCGTCGGAGATGCCGACACGCACTGCGCCGATCGGACCGAGGAACGGGATCTCGGAGATCGTGAGGGCCGCAGATGCGGCGATGGTGCCGAGGATGTCCGGATCGTTCTCCTGATCGGCGCTCAGCACCGTGATGACGACCTGCACATCATCCTTGTAGCCTTCCGGAAAGAGCGGTCGAATCGGACGGTCGGTCAAACGTGCAGAGAGTGTTGCGTTCTCTGACGCCTTCCCCTCGCGCTTGATATAGCCGCCTGGAATCTTGCCGGCCGCATACATTCGCTCTTCGAATTCGATCGTCAACGGAAAGAAGTCGAGACCAGGCCGCGGATCGCTTCGATTCGCCGTGCCCAAGACGACGGTGTCGCCGTAGCGCACCGTCACGGCACCGCCTGCCAAGCGCGCGAGGCGCCCGGTTTCGATCGTGAGCGTCTTGCCGCCGAACTCAGCGGAAACTGTCGTGATGTCCATGTTGCTCCTTTTCAGACCGCAACCCCGCAGGGTCAGGCGGCGCTAGGTGCTCAGCTCTGCTGAGCGGGGGTTAGCGACGGAGGCCGAGTTTCTCGGTGAGCGCAGCGTGTCGCGCCACATCCTCGCGTCGGAGAAAGGTCAGCAAGCGGCGTCGCTGTCCCACGAGCTTCAGCAGCCCGCGTCGCGAATGATTGTCCTGTTTGTACGCCTGCAGATGCTGTGTCAGCCCTTCGATGCGCTCGGTGAGGAGCGCGATCTGGACTTCGGCTGATCCGGTGTCGTTGGCGTGTCGTCCATTGGAGGCAACGATGCGCTCCGTGGTCGTTCGGTCGAGTGGCAAGGGTTCTCACTCCTGTCTGGGGCGCACATGCGCCTCCCTGTCGTCTCTCAATCTCTCTAGGTACTCGGCGATCGTAGCAATCAGCGGCTGCGGCGTCCAGCGACGCGCTGGAGGAGGGCAATCCTGAGGCGCTCGACGCCTGTCGGCAGGCGCTGAAGCCCATCAGGGGCAATCTGGAGGCTCATCGAGGCGGGATCCAGGGAGCCGCGCATCAAACGACCGGTCAACGGGAGGCGCCCGGAACGGCGGGCGGCAGCGCCGACCCGCAGTTCGTACTCGCCAGCCGGCGGGAGGGCCAGTCCGTCGTTCGCCAGCGTCAGCCGTCCCGTCCTCAGGGCTTCGCCGCCAGGCTCGGCGAGCGCGATGATCGCATGGGGTCGGCCGAGCGCTCGAGCGGCAGTCGACAGGTCGCCTGCGGCGATTGCCGATCGGATGGCGGTGCTGCTGATCCTCTCGCCTCCAATTCGAACCTCACCAACGGGGTGCACTTGGATGCTGCGGTGGGCGCCCCACGCTCGGATCCGATCGAGACGCCCTTCCCGGTTGTGGCCGAAGGCGCTCTCTGGGGAGAGGACGAAACTCTTCGCGCCAGTCAATCCGGCGACACGATCGATGAAGTTCTCCCACGGGGTCGTGCGCATCTCCTCGTCGAAGGGGAGATCGCACCAGTGCTCGACGCCTGCGCTCGCGAGTCGCAGTTCGAACTCGATCGGGTCGAGCAACCGCAGCGGTGCAGATCCGCGTAGAACTTCGTCGGGATGAGGATCGAATCCGAGATGGATGCGCGACAACCCTGCCGAGAGCGCAATCCGTTCGGCCGTTGCGAGGAGGCGCATGTGGCCGCGATGGAGACCGTCGAAGACTCCGATCGTGACGACGGCGCCGTCCTCTCGCGCCACGGCAAGTTCGTCGCCGGCGAGCGCAGACCAGCCGAGCAAGCGTGTCGAACGCGCGGCTCCGCTCTCGCTCATGACCCGCTCGTGTTCGCTTCAGCGTGAGACGGGATGAAGACGCGTTCCGGTTGGATTCCTGCTTCCGTATGTCTGCCGAGCGCCACCAGCACCCCGTCATACGTCATCCGAACCACATCGCCGACTCGTCGCAGCGGTGCTGCTTCACAGAGCTCCTTCGGAACGAGTGCGCCGTCGCGGAGGAGTTCACGCCCCGCCTCCCCTACCTCGGTCGCAGGGATGCTCTCCAGCCCCGCGTCCAGTGGCAGGAGGCATTCGCGAAGTGTGCCGCTGATCGCCGCTTCTGCGATGACGTCGAGCCCATGGGCCCGCGCGACATCGAACGCGCCCGAACCGATACGTCGCAGCGAGACTAGGTGCGCTCCGCAGCCTACGGCCGCCCCGAGATCTCGTGCGATCGCGCGGATATAGGTACCGGAACTGACGTCGAGTCGCGCACTCATGAGCGGCTCGTCCGGCCGGCTCTCGTCCCACGCTGTGATGTCGAACCGCGTCACCTCGATGGCGCGAGGTGCGAGCTGGACGATTTCGCCAGCGCGCGCGCGATCATAGGCGCGAACGCCATCGATGCGCCGCGCTGAATGGCTTGGCGGGACCTGTTCGAGAGCGCCTCGGAAGCGCGGCAGCAGCATCTCGACTCGTTGCCGTGTCGCCACCGGACCGTAGCTGAGGATCTTCTCGCCGTCGAGGTCGTCTGTCGTTGTCGCGCCTCCAAACGAGAACGTCGCCTCGTACCGTTTCGAACCGCCTTGGTGCAGCGTGGCGAGACGGGTGGCTCGTCCGAGCAGGAGGACGAGCAGCCCGGTTGCAAACGGATCGAGCGTGCCTCCGTGCCCGATGCGCGGCTGTCCCGAGAGGCGTCGGACCTTCGCCACGACATCGTGGCTCGTCGGTCCGTTGGGCTTGTCGACCAGCAACAGCCCGTCGATGCCAGGTGTGCTCGGACGTCGGCGCGCCACGGATCAGCGAATCGCGCGGCGCCCTGCGCGAAGCGACGCCACTCGCTCCAAGACGGCTTTGATCGAACGATCGAGCGGCTCCGAGATCGTCGCGCCCGCCGCACGCGCATGACCGCCACCTGAAAAGGCCGAGGCAATCGTCGTTGCATCGAGCGCGCCCTCCTTGGTGCGAATCGAGACGCGCGTCTCGCCAACGCTCTCCTCTTTGAAGAACAGGGCGACATCGGAGTCATCGACCTGCGCAAGGGCATCGACGATTCCTTCGCTCTCCTCGGCC
>CAWULR010000070.1:0-4275 GCA_963923845.1 uncultured bacterium | reverse complement strand
GCGCTCCTTCTCGGGACGCTCATCGCCGGCGTGATCGGATTCGTCGACGACCGCTATGACCTTCGCGCTCGCTGGCAGATCCTCGGTCAGCTCCTGATCTCCCTCATCCCGATTGCGTTCGGGCTGCGCATCCTCTTCGTCTCGAATCCGTTCGGTTCTGGCGTGCTGCTCTTTCCAGATGCCGTGGCACTCGGCGTGACGATCTTCTGGACGCTCGGTATGCAGAACAGCATGAACTTCATCGACGGGCTGGACGGCCTCTCCGGCGGAATCTCGCTGATCGCCGCGGTGACGCTCGGGCTGATCGCCCTCCCCACTTCGCCGCTGCTCGCAGCGCTCTGCTTCACGCTCGCCGGCGCGCTGGCCGGATTCCTCCGCCACAACGTCCACCCTGCCTCCATCTATATGGGGACGAGCGGCATCCTCGCCGTCGCCTACGCGCTCGCCGTCCTCGCGATCCTCGGCACCGCCAAGGTGGCAGCCGCGCTCTTGATCCTCGGTGTCCCGATCATCGACGCCTTCTTCGTCATCCTCGGGCGACTCCTCGCCGGCCGTTCTCCGTACACCCCGGACAAGAGCCACATCCACCGCCGCCTCTTGGACAGCGGCTTCTCGCATCGCTCCGCCGTGCTCGTCCTCTACGGCATCACGGCGCTCCTCTCGGTGGGCGCCCTCCTCTTGACCGAGAGCGCCACCCTCTACGCCTTCGCCGGCCTCCTCGTCGTCCTCGGTGTCGTCGCCATCTACCTCTCGCGCAAGGTCGCCGGGAGCGAAGGCTGACCGTGGCCGAGCAGCGCGAACCCGAAGCGCCTCGGCTAGAATCTGAGCCACCTCGGAGGCCGTCGACGAGCGGCGTGAACTTCGGCAGCAAGAGTGCGTTCATCGCCCTCTTCTCGCAGATCGGGATCACGCTCTTCGTGGCGAACCTCGGGGGTGCCCTCCTCGGCCGCTGGGTGGATGGGGCGCTGAACAGCACCCCGATCTTCCTCGTCGCCGGCTTTGTCGGCGGTTTCGCCGTGGGGGCGGTTGGAGCAGCGCAGCTCATCCGGCGGGCACTGAGGCAGTTCGAAGCCTCCGATGCGGCCGATCGAGCGGCGCGACTCGCACAGAGACGGGCAGAGTCAGGAGAAGAGGAGCCGAGATGACAGCCTCAGCCAGGCCGACCGCATCGCCGAAGCGCCTGCTCCTCATCGGCGCGATCGCGGTCCTGGTCGTCGACGTTGTCGCCATCGTCGCCAGCGGCGGCGCCGGTCTCGTCGGATTCCCCGGCGAGGTGATTCGCCGGGCGCTCGAGCCGATCGTGCCGCACGCGGTGATCAACCTCGGCTCCGAAGAGCATCACGCCGCCTCGTTGCTCGACTTCTATCCGTCGATCACCGGCTCCATCATCATGAGTTGGATCGTCATGGCGGTCGTCATCGCGCTCTTCTGGTTCATCGCGCGGTCGCTGCGCGAGATTCCGGGGAAGCTGCAGAACGCGATCGAGTTCGCCATCGAGGGCCTTGCGGGCTTCGCCGTCGGCATCGGCGGTCCGGGTTCGGAGCGATTCGTCACCTTCTTCCTCGCCTGCTTCCTCTTCATCGTCGCCTCGAACTGGTCGGGACTCATCCCCGGCGTCGGGCGGCTGCACGAGTTCCGTGCGCCGACCAGCGACGTCAACGTCACCGTCGGGATGGCGCTGATCGCCTTCGGCTACTTCCACTATCAAGGAGTGCGCGCGCTCGGTGCGCGCGCCTATCTCGGCAAGTTCTTCAACTTGAAGACCGGACCGATCGGCCTCTTCGTGGGGACGATCGAGTTCTTCCTGGAGTTCGTGAAGCCCGTTGCGCTCTCGATGCGTCTCTTCGGCAACATCTACGGCGGCGAACTCGCCCTCACGGTGATGACGACGATCACCCTCGCCTTCATTCCCGTGGCCCTGTACGGTCTCGAGCTCTTCGTGGGCCTGATGCAGGGGATCATCTTCAGCGTGCTCGTCTTGGTCTTCACCATGCTCGCCATGGAGGGACACCACGACGAGGGGCACGATGAGCACCACGAACCTGCGTCGGCAGGGGGAGGCTCCGCGGCAGGAGCGGAATCGCAAGTTGCGGCACACTAGCCGTAGCTGAAAGGCAGGTCGACGCGCGGGCGGCGGAGCCGAACGGCGTCCATAGCAGGAGGTACCGGATCATGGACAACCTACCAGGCGGCATCGCGGCGCTCGGCGTCATCGGGCCGGCGATCGGCGTGGGACTTGCCGCAGCTGCGGCAGCGGGCGCGATCGGACGCAACCCAGAGGCGGCAGGCGCCATCCGCGGCGTCTTCATCCTCGGTGCGGCATTCGCGGAAGGCCTCGGCGTTCTCGCGATCGTGCTCGGCATTCTCACCCTCGTCCTCAAGTAGTCACCCATCGTTCCTGTGCAGGCAGACATGGCGACTCACTGGTTGATCGGGGCTGTCATCCGTGCAGCCGAAGTGCCCGTCGAGGGCGCGTCGGCTGAGGCGGGGATCAGCTTCAACCTCTTCTGGATCCTCGTCTCTGCGGCCAACTTCGGATTCTTCATCCTCGTCTTGCGCGCGGTGGCGCTCGGTCCGATCACGAAGATGCTGGACGAGCGACGCGAGCGCATCGAGCGCGGCCTTCGCGATGCGGCAGACGCCGCACTGGCGAAGAGTCGAGCGGAGGCGGCGGCGGACGCATCGCTGGCCGACGCGCGTCGCGAGTCGAACGAGATCCGCGCCAACGCCGACAAGGCGGCGGCGCAGGTTCGCGATCAGCAGGTTGCGGCGCTGAAGGCGGAGCTGGACAAGATGCGCCAGGACGCCGCCGCCGAGATCGAGGCGGCGCGCGTGAGCGCACTCGCGTCGATCAGGAACGAAGTCGCCGATCTCGCCATCAGCGCAGCGACCAAGGTGGTCGGTGCATCCATGGACGGCGAGCGACAGCGCACGCTGGTCGGCGAGTTCCTGGATGAGCAGCATCGGAAGAGCAACTGACCATGGATCGACCGCTCGGATCGGCACGACGCTATGCAGCAGCCCTCCTCTCCCTCGCGGGCGAGGGGGCGGCGGCGGAGGCGGTCGCGGCGGATCTCGACCGCGTGGCGGCGGTGGTCGACGCCCCCGGCGCTCGCCTGATTCTCGACGACCCGCGCTCGCCGGTTGAGGCGCGCGTGCGTGCGGTGGAGAGCGCGGCCGGGGCGCCGGTGAATCCGGCCGTGCACACGCTGATGACCATGCTTGCCGGACGGCGACGCCTCGCGGCGCTCCCCGCAATCGCCGTGGCGATGCGCGAGGCGCTCGACGCGCGCGGCAGGATCTCGAACGCACGGGTGAGCACACCGACGGAGATCGACGCCGAGCAGCGTCGTGCGATCGAGGCGCAGGCGAAGGAGATCGCCGGCGGCGACGTGCGCGTGAGCTACGAGATCGACCCGAGTCTGGTGGGGGGCGTCACGCTTCGCGTCGGCGACCTCCTGATCGATGGAAGCGTCAAGGGACGGCTCGCGCGGATGCGCGAGCGCATCCTTTCGGCAGCCGGCTGAACCGGCGCAGCACGTAGAGCAGCGAGGAGCAGAGAGCCATGGCAATCAAGTCAGACGAGATCATCAGCATCCTGAAGTCGCAGATCGCGGGCTTCGACGGCAGCGCCGAGTCGCGCACCGTCGGCACCGTCGTCGAGGTGGGCGATGGCATCGCGCAGGTCTACGGACTCTCCGGCGCGCTCTCGTCTGAGCTGCTCGAGTTCCCCGACGGCGTTGCGGGCATGGCGCTCAACCTGGGCGAAGAGACCGTCGGCGCCGTGCTCCTCGGCGACGCGAAGAGCATCAAAGAGGGCGACACCGTCAAGACCACCGGACGCGTCGTCGAGGTTCCGGTCGGACCGGAGCTGATCGGCCGCGTCGTCGATCCGCTCGGGCGCCCGTTGGACGGGAAGGGCCCGATCAACGCAAAGAAGAGCCGCCCAGTGGAGCGCATCGCGCCGGGCGTGATCAGCCGCAAGTCGGTCACCACGCCGGTGCAGACCGGCATCAAGGCGGTCGACGCGCTCATCCCGATCGGTCGCGGCCAGCGCGAGCTGATCATCGGCGACCGCCAGACCGGCAAGACCGCCGTCGCGATCGACACGATCATCAACCAGAAGGGGAAGGGGCTCGTCTGCATCTACGTTGCCATCGGCCAGAAGCTCTCCACGGTGCGAACCGTTGTCGCCATGTTGGAGAAGCAGGGCGCCATGGGACACACCGTCGTCGTCGTCGCCGGCGCCGAGGATCCGGCTCCGCTGCAGTACCT
>CAWULR010000069.1:0-4437 GCA_963923845.1 uncultured bacterium | reverse complement strand
ACGTGGGTGCGGTAGGCGTCCCACTCCGCCTGCTTGGCGTCCAGGAAGTGGGTGAGGACGTGGTCGCCCAGCGCGCCGGTCACCACGGGGTCGGCCTTCATCTCGGCGATCGCCTCCTCCAGGCTGCCGGGGAGTTCGCGGATCCCCTGCTGCGCCACGCGGACGGCGTCCATCTCGTAGAGCGACTCTTCCACCGGATCCGGCAGGACCAGCTTCTTCTCGATGCCGTCCAGCCCCGCGGCGATCATCACCGCGAAGGCGAGATACGGGTTCGCCGAGGGATCCGGGCAGCGCAGCTCCATGCGGGTCCCCTCCACCGAGCGGCCCGCCGAGATCATCGGCACGCGAATCAGCGCCGAGCGGTTGCGTCGACCCCAGACCAGGTACGTCGGCGCCTCGTAGCCGGGGACGAGTCGCTTGTACGAGTTCACCGTTGGTGCGAGCACCGCGATCATCGCGCGCGCGTGCTTCAAGATCCCCGCCATGTACGACTTCGCGATCTCGCTCAGGCCGTACTTGTCCTTGGCGTCGTAGAAGACGTTCTTCCCGGTCTTCAGGCTCGCCAGGCTCTGGTGCGTGTGCATCCCCGACCCGTTGATGCCGTAGATCGGCTTCGGCATGAAGCTCGCGAAGAGTCCGTGCTGTTTCGCGATCTCCTTCAGCGCGTACTTGAAGGTCGTGGCGTTGTCCGCGGTGCTGAGCGAGTCCGAATACTCGAAGTCGATCTCGTGCTGTCCGGGGGCAACCTCGTGGTGCGCCGTCTCGATCTTGATGCCGAGCGCCTCGAGCGCATCCACCATGTCCTGGCGGATCTCGATCCCCTGGTCGTTGGAGAAGTCGAAGTAGCTCGCGCTGTCGTGCGGCGTGCTCGTCGGCTTGCCGTCGGCGCCGACCTCGAAGAGGAAGAACTCCAACTCCGGACCCATGTTCACCTTGTAGCCGAGCTTCGCGGCGCGCTCCACCTGGCGACGCAGCACGCCGCGCGGATCGCCGGCAAACGGCTCGCCGTTCGGCAGCACCACGTCGCAGATGACGCGCGCGGTACCCGCGCCGCTCTCCGCCGGCAACCACGGCAGCACGCGCCACGAGTTCATGTCGGCGCGCAGCAGCTGATCGGATTCGGCGATCCGCGTGAAGCCCTCGACCGACGATCCGTCGAACCAGGTGCCGTGCTTGATCGAACCGGGCATCTGGTGGATGGGGATCTGCACGCTCTTCACGGTGCCGTGGATGTCCACGAACTGCAGCTGCACCGTCTTGATGCCCGCCTTCTCCGCCTTCGCCACCGTGTTCAGCGCGTCGCGCACCTCCGCATCGCTCCGCCCGGTTGCCGACTTCCCTCCGCCCTGCGCCATGCTGCCCCCCACACCTGGCTTGATTCGGGCTCAAGGCGCCCGAAACTTGTGCCTGCGGCACAGATTCCCTGGCTCAACAAGCCACGGGTGCCGTTGGCGGGGAGTCTAGCGGCTGTCGATCGCCGTATTGCGCCATATTTCGGTGAGACGACTTGTGAATATGCACAAGTTTTGCTCGGAACAGGGCGCTTCTGCCTATCTGAGAACCCAGCCGCTCACCACGCCACTTCGGGTGATAGTGTCCTTCACGGTGAATCGGCCGTCAGCGCCCTGCTCGAAGAGCTGCAGGGTGACGCTCGAGGCACTCGGCGCATACGCGAACGAGAGTTCGTCGATCCCGTCGCCGTTCCAGTCGCGCACGTAGAGCTCGGGTGTGACGGCGCTGCCGTTGGTAGAGCGCCAGGCCTCGAACGGCGAGTTCCAGCGCAGCGGCTCGGTGCCCATCACCTCGGGTGCCGCCGAGAGGCTGCGCACGACGGGTGCCCACGGTGCGCGGATCCTCACCTTCGTTCCCACCTGCTCTGCCGTCGCGCCTCCCGCAAGCGTCAGCGACTGATTCAGCGCCGCGAGCGCCTCGGGCGTGGTGGCGATCCCGACTGTCGCGGCACGAGCGGCCATGGCGGTCCAGGAGTCGCCCAACCGCAGCCAGTCGAACTCGCCATTCAGAATCCGCACCGGCGCTCCGCGGAACATCACGCTCGCCTTGGTGTAGACGCAGAGATCGCGGGGAACGACCAACGACTTGTTGCGTACCAAGACCTTGTTTCCGTTCATCGATCGGAGGCACGGCTCGCTGGTCTTGGTACGTTTGGCGATCTTCGCGTAGGTGTCGTTCGGCTTGATTGTGATCGTATAAGTTGAACCGCCGTTCAGCGCCAGCAGCGCGCCGAGCTTCACTCCGAGACGCGTGGCCACGAGCTTCAGCGTGCGCTCACCTGGCCGGACGTTTGTGCTGCGCACCGGCTCGGTCTCCGGAACGTAGACCTTGTCGGGGTTCGGCGTTTCATGCAGCTCATCGAGATAGAACGATTGCAGTCGGATCACGCCGGCCGGATCTCGGTACCGCACATACAGCTCAGCCACACCGTCGCCGCTGATGTCGCCGACCGCCGCACTCCACGCACTGCTGATCGGCCAGAGGAGAGCACCCGGCTCGCTGAACTCGCCGAGGCTCCACTCGCTGACAGGTGGCGTGCCTCCACCTTGGGCGAGCGACGCCGCGAGCGATCCATCAGGGGCTCGCCAGAGAGCGAGCACATCGAGCGTTCCGTCGCCCGTGAAGTCATCCAGCAGGACGCGTGCATCTGACGCCGCCTCGATCTCGCCGATCAGCGATGGAGCGCCGTCGAACGGAACGCTGTAGAGCCGAAGGCGAGGTGCCGTGTCTTCGCCCGATGGAACGACCTCGGTCGCAAACACCTCTTCGATGCCGTCGTTGGCGGTGTCTGCCGCAACGAGTCCGAGCGAGGCGCTGGCGTCGAAACCGGCGTAGCCGTCGAAGCGCGTCCTCGGATCTTTGAGCACACCGCCGACAAACGGTGTCTCCACGAGGGTCACGCTGCCGTCAGTCTCTTCGCGAAGGTCGAACACAGCGGCCTGGCCCTCAGCGGTGGCGCGGGCCACGATTCGGTCGACGAGGGCTTGCGTCTTCTTGATCGCCACGCTCCCAGGCGCCTTCCCGTTCAGTCGACCGGCGCCATCCACGCTCGAGTCCGTCGAGATCAGCTTCACGGCGCCAGTGGGCGAGAAGGCCATGATGTCGCCCTTGGCGTCACCGGTCAGATCGCCGTGGGGAGAGAGCACTCGGATCGGATAGACGGCCGTGATATCGAAGCGATCATCGGACACGTCGCCCGTGCCCTGCCCTTCGACCTGTTCGGAGTCGAACGAGAAGAACGAGATGCGGAGGAGGCTCTCGACGGAGAGGTTGAGCGACCGCGCACAATCGTCGGCGTTCACCGGGAAGAACGACCACCCGCGCCAATGGCTCGGCTGCGTGGGGTGGCGCATCTGAACTGCGTTGTCGCCCGGCTCCGGCGGGAGCATGCACTCGCGATTCACCGTGAAGCTGCCGTAGAAGCCGGGACGCCAGAATCGCCACTCTCCGGAGACCGGGTAGTAGCGTTGCATCGTCATGCCCCATGTTTCGTCGACGGCGGCGTTGTATCGCGCATTGCTCGTGCCGCCGTTGCTGTACCCGGGCTCGTAGATTCCCCCACGGGAGTAGTACTGGTTCATCGACGGATGATCGACGACGTCGAAGCAGCTTCGCTTCGACTTCTTGGTGATCGGCTCGGCGTCACCGTTGTTGTCCAGGATCTCGAGCGGTGCGGTGTACGTCGAGGTTTCGCTGTCCCACCTGAGACCACCGACCCCATCGTCTTCGAGATCCGGGCCGAGGCGGATTCTCATTCGCAAGGCGATCGCTGCGTTCTCGTCTGCGCGACGCTGTCGACTCCAGCTCGCGTTGCCGGCCGACCCGTTCAGCTGGCTGTCGTCCGCATAGTCGTCACGTACCCAACTCGCCTGGAGGCCGGTGAAATTCGAGACGCTCCACCAGTTCCGTTCGTTCATCGTCCACGACCAGGCGTTCTGCTTGATCGCCACGGCGCCGGCGCCGAGCAGGGCGTCGGAGTACGGCTGGCTCAGGTATTCGGACCAGAACTCCGCCACGTGCGTTCGATACACGTAGGTCTTGAACGGCACCACCTCGACGAGGCCCGTGCGCGTCCGCAAGACTCGGATTGTCTTCGGCGGGGCGATCAACGAGTCCCACGCTGTGCACGAAACCGGAACCTCTGCCGCCCGCGTCGGGGTAGGGCTCGACGCAAGGGGGACCAGCATGACGAGGCCGATCAGGGACGCCAAGAGACGACGAAACACCGATCGTTCGCTTCGCCGCGTCGACGTCATGGAGTCATAGTAGCGGCGATGCGACAACCTGCGCAGCGCTACGAAAGCAGCTCTCCTCCACCTTCGGAGTCGAGAATCCGCAGCGCCAGCGAGAGCGCGAGGCGAAGGTCAGCTTCGCGCAGATCCCAGCCGGTCAACTCTTCGATGCGCTTCACGCGGTAGGCCGTGG
>CAWULR010000068.1:0-4539 GCA_963923845.1 uncultured bacterium | reverse complement strand
GCGTCGCGCCACTGGAGCCGGTTCCCGGCCCCGTGTCATCAGGTCCCCTCGCCCTCTCCGCCTACCGCACTCGTTTCCGTCGAATCGGCGGCGATAGCCGCGGCGGCTGGAACTCGTTTCAGTCTCCGTCTCGACGATGCCCCCGTGCTTCGAGATGCGACCTTCCCTCGTCCTCGTGAGGTGGCCGTGCTCCCGTCCGCAGCCGCACGACGACCGCGCTTCGGCGCGAACGCAAGTGGGTCCGCCGTTCCACCGGCAAGCACCGCACCCAGCAGTTCGCCATCTGGAAGATCGATGCGAGCGCCGCAGCGGCAGCAGATCCCCCCGTCGTCGTCCTTGCCGATCACCGCGCCGCAGTCTGCGTGCGTCGCACCCGTCGGTCGGGGGCGGATCGTCTTGCACTCGGGATAGCGGTCGCATGAGTAGAAGTAGGTGTTGCGCTTGGAGTTGCGCTTCGGCTGCAGCTTCCCCCCGTGTTCGCTGCCGCACACCGGACACGGCGCGTCGAACGTCAGGCGGAACTCTTCGGGCACCTCCGGCTTCGGGATGAATCGACACTCCGGGTAGCGATCGCAGCCGAGGAAGTAGCCGAAGCGGCTTCTCCGCTGGGCGAGCTTCCCTCCGTGTTCGGCCCCGCACTGCGGGCACGGGAGACCGGCACCTTCGAGGACCGGAACGTCGCCGCCTGGTGTGTCGTCGCCGATCACCTTGGAGAGCGACTTTCGCTCCGAATGCTCTGGGTAGAGGCTGCAGGCGAGGTACCAGCCGAAACGCCCGAGGCGCTCCTCCATCGGGTGTCCCTGTGAGCACATCTCTTCGCTCGGTCGGCTCCTGTACTCGCCCGCGCCGATGCTCGTCGACTTCTCTGCAACCAGCGGCTCGAACGTCGACCAGAACTTGGCAAGGACTTCACGCCAGTCGGCTCGTCCTTCGGCCACCGCATCGAGGTCTTCCTCCATCCCCGCCGTGAACCCAAGGTCGACGAAGGCGGTGAAGTGCGTGGTCAGCAGATCGCACACCGTCTCTCCGAGTCGTGTCGCGCGGAGACGGTTCTCGCGATCGCGATCGACGTACTCGCGCTCTTGGATCCGCTCGATGATCGCCGCATAGGTCGACGGGCGACCGATGCCGTGTTTCTCCAGCTCCTTCACCAGCGTCGGCTCGGTGAATCGCGGTTCCGGTTTCGTCTGGTGCGCAACCGCCTCGGCGCTCGTCACCGCGCCGGTCGATCCTTCGGCGAGTTCTGGGAGCTGCGCCTCGGCATCCTCGTCCTCGTCGTCCTTCCCTTCCAGGTAGACGGCGGTGAACCCCGGCTCCAACGTGCGCGTCGCCGTTGTCTTCAGTCGATCGTCGCCGACGCTCCAGAAGAGCGTCGTGGTCGCCGCGAGCTTGTCCGGCATCTGCGAGGCGATCGCGCGCCGCCAGATCAGCGTGTAGACCTTGAGCTCGCGATCGTCGAGGTAGGCCGCAACAACCTCGGGAGTCCGATGGAAACTCGTCGGTCGAATCGCCTCGTGCGCCTCTTGTGCGTTCTTCGACTTCGATGCGTACTGTCGTCCGCCCTCGACCACGGCCTCGGCACCGAAGCGGCCTCGAATGACCTCCGCGGCTTCGCTGATCGCCTGCTGGCTCAGCGTCGGCGAATCGGTGCGCATGTACGTGATGAGTCCGGTGCGCTCACCGCCGATGTCGACGCCTTCGTAGAGTTTCTGAGCCAACTGCATCGTGACCCGCGAGCGATATCCGTGCTTGCGTCCGGCCTCTTGCTGAAGCGTCGACGTGGTGAAGGGGGGCACCGGTCGCTGCTTTCGCGTGCTCTCGCTGCGCTCGGTCACGGTGGCCGTTCCACCGGTGATCCGCGCAACCGCGGCCGCCGCCACATCGGACTCCAACTCGAGACTCTCCCCCTTCGGCCCAACCAGGCTCGCAGGGATGACCAGCTCCGGATCTGCCGCTGGGCTCACCCCGAGCTCGACGGTGCTGTAGAAGCGAGGGACGAAGGCTCGGATCGCGCGCTCGCGCTCCACGACCAGGCGAAGCGCAACCGACTGCACGCGTCCGGCCGAGGACCGAGGCGCGACCAGGCGAGAGAGGAGGGGCGAGAGCTTGTAGCCGACGAGGCGATCGAGGATGCGCCGTGCCTGTTGTGCGTTGACCAGGTCGAGGTTGATGCCGCGCGGGTGGCTGAACGACTCGAGGATCGCCCCCTTGGTGATCTCGCTGAAGGTCACCCGGCGCCGATCCGACTCCGGAATCTCGAGCGCCTCGGCGAGGTGCCAGGCGATCGCCTCCCCTTCGCGGTCGAGGTCGGTCGCGAGCCAGACCGCCTCAGCGCCCTTGGCGGCCCGACGGATGTCGGCGAGTCGCCCCTCCTTCTCCTCGATGATCTCGTAGTGCGGCGTGAAGCCGTTCTCCACATCGACCGCCAGGCTGCCGAGCCCCTTCGCAACCTTCGGGGCGGGTGGATCCCCCTTCTTCCGCCTCGGCCGCTTCACGGCAGCGCCACCCTTGGCCGCACGCCGTGACTTCTGCGGCAGGTCGCGAATGTGACCGTACGAGGCGATGACCGTGTAGTCAGAGCCCAGGTAGCGCTCGATCGTGGCCGCCTTCGCGGGCGACTCTACGATCACCAGGTTCTTGGTTGCAGCTCTGCTCATGCGCGTGAGCGTAGCACCGCCCCTTCAGAACCCCTCCACCGCCCCCCTCGCTGTTCGACGAGCCCACGTGCCGCCAGCAGCGTCAGCGCCGCCGGGAGGGCCGCTTCCGCCCCGCGGCACAGATCGAGCAGATCTCCCTCGGCGAGCCCGTCCGCCCCAGCCGCCGCAAGTCGCTGCAGGATCTCCGCACGCAGTCCGTTCTCCGGCGCACGCTGAGCCAGCGGCTGCAGAGACACCCCGCGCGGACGGTCGTCTGTGCCCACGGACGCCGCACAGACATCAAGCCACTCGAGCACGGTGTGCCGATCCGTCAGGATGCTCGGAGCGCGGCTCTCGACCAGGAGTTGCTCCAGGGCTCTCGCCCGGGCGCACCATGCGACGCCGCCCGCCGCCGTCTCGGATCCGAACGGGGCCGTGACAAAGGCGAGCGGGATCTGAAAGCCCTCGGCCGCCTCAGCGGTGATCAGCGCACCACTCTCCTCCGGCGCCTCGACAACGATCAGCCCATCGCAGAGCGCCGCCAGGAGCGTGTTTCGCGTCACGAAGCTCCACGCTGCGGCTGGGGTTCCAGGGGGACGATCCGAGACTAAGCCGCCTCGCTCCACGGTGCGCAGGGCGAGTCGTCGTGCTCCGTGCCGCAGGCCGAGCGGTGCAGGACTCGGAAGCACGCCGATCGTTTCACCACCCGCATCCAGGGCCGCTTCATGCGCCGCAGCATCGATGCCGAGTGCCATGCCGCTGACCACGAGCCAGCCGTGCGCCACGCAGAGCGCGGCGATGCTCCTGGTCGCGGCAAGCCCGTGTGCGCTTGGGCGTCGCGTGCCAACGATCCCGATCGCGGGCCGACGCAGGACCTCTGGATCGCCGCTCAGCCAGAGCGCTCGCCGTCGATCCTCATCTGGACGCAGCCCGAGTCGCGACTGTCGACGCTCCGGGATGCGCGCGTCACCTGGGTCGAGACGGAGCGGGCGGGCAAGGACGTCGGTTCCGCTCATCAACGCTCCCCGCCGCGACCGGTCAGGTGCGCGGCCTCGGCGAACTCAGCGTCGCCGACACGCTCCGATCCGTTCATCAGGGCGCAGATCAACGCAACGTCGACGAACTGGGTCCAGCCGCGGCCGCTCATCTGCTGGCGAAAGAGCGCCTCGTGACGCTGGAGCAGCGATCGATCGAGGGTGCTCTCCCGTCGTTCGATCGACGACAGTGCCGCGCGAGCACGCGCGACCGCGCTGCGACCGTCGCGCGTCGTCGTCTCTCCGGGCGGCAGGGAGTGGAGCGGAGCCCGAGGCCGCGCGAGGCGCACTCGAAGCGCGAACCGATCGCGAATCGGTGCGGAGAGCGAAAGGCTTCCACGTCGACGAGTCGCTGGCGGACAGAGGCAGGCGCCGCCTGATCGCTCGAGTTCACCGCACCCACACGGATTCCCTGTTGCCACGAGCAGTGTGGCGGCCGGGAAACGCTCCGATCGACCCGCTCGTACGAGATCGACCACGCCGCGCTCCAACGGTTCGCGCAGCGCTTCGAGCGTATCGCGACGGAACTCCCCGATCTCGTCGAGAATCAAGAGTCCGCGATGTGCCCATGTGAGCTCGCCGGGAGTGAGACGGGGCCCGCCGCCGATCAGTCCCGCAACGGTGAGGTCGTGGTGGGGCGCGCGAAGCGGCGGACGGAAGCTTCGCCTTCCGTCCAGACCGGCGGCGGAGCATATCGCACGCACCTCGGCGGCTTCGTCCGCGGTGAGATCGGGAAGCACCCCGTGAAGTGCGCGCGCCAACATCGATTTTCCGATTCCCGGTGGTCCCTCCAGGAGAAGCGGCAGTCGGCCGACGGCGGCGACCAAGACGGCGCGCGTGGCGCTCGGTTGTCCTCGCACCGTCGAGAG
>CAWULR010000067.1:0-4647 GCA_963923845.1 uncultured bacterium | reverse complement strand
CCTACTGGAGCAGGTACCCGGGCTCGTACTTCGCCGGCGACGGCGCTCGCCGCGACGAAGAGGGCTACTACTGGCTCCTCGGACGCGTCGACGATGTGATGAACGTCTCGGCCCATCGCATCAGCACGATCGAGGTGGAGTCGGCGCTCGTCGACCACCAGAGCGTGGCCGAGGCGGCGGTCGTGGGCAAGAACGATCCGCTCACCGGTCAGGCGATCTTCGCCTTCGTCATCCTGAAGAAGGGCGTCGAGGCCTCCGAGGCCTTCGCCTCCGAGCTGCGCGCGCACGTCGCCAAGCAGATCGGCGCGATCGCGCGACCGAAGTTCCTCCTCTTCGTCCCCGACCTTCCCAAGACGCGCTCGGGAAAGATCATGCGCCGCCTCCTCCGCGATATCGCCGAAGGGCGCGCCCTCGGCGATGTGACCACCCTCGCCGACGGCAACGTGGTGGAGACGATCCGAAGCAACACCGGCGCCGCCGAGGAGTAGCCTCCCGCCTGGAACCTCGCCGCGTACACTGATGCCATGCTGCGATCTGCACGCACGCTCCCCGTGGTCAGCGGTGCCCCGATCGACAGGTTGCAGCGTCCGCTGCGCGACGTGCGGCTCTCCGTCACCGATCGCTGCAACTTTCGGTGCGGCTACTGCATGCCGGCCGACCTCTTCGGTCCCGACTTCGCCTTCCTGCCGCGCGCCGAACTGCTCACCTTCGAGGAGATTGCGATCGTGGCGCGCGAACTCGTCGCCCTCGGAGCACGGACGCTGCGCATCACCGGGGGCGAACCGCTCGCCCGCCGCAACGTGGAGCGCCTCGTCGCCCTCTTGCGCGCGCTCGACGACCACGAGTCGCTCGGCGGAGCCTCGCTCGACCTCGCGCTGACGACGAACGGCTCGCTCCTGGCGAAGGCGGCGGGGCCGCTTCGTGCCGCCGGGCTCGACCGCATCACCGTCTCGCTCGATTCGCTCGATCCGGTGACCTTTGCCACGATGTCCGGCAGCGACCTCCCGCTCGAACGCGTCTTGGAGGGGATCGCGGCGGCGAGTGCGGCCGGGTTCGCCAGGATCAAGCTGAACGCGGTGATCCGACGCGGGCTCAACGACGGGGAGATCGTCGGACTCGCCGAGTACGCGCGCGAGGGTGGCCACACGCTTCGGTTGATCGAGTACATGGACGTCGGGAGCAGCAACGGGTGGCGTCTGGACGAGGTCGTGCCGGCGAGCGAGATCGTGGCGCGGGTGCGCGCACGGTATCCGTTGGAGCCGCTGCCTCCCTCTCGACCCGGCGAGGTGGCGAACAGGTATCGCTATCTGGACGGAGGGGGAGAGATCGGCATCATCGCGGCGGTGAGCGCTCCCTTCTGCGGCGACTGCACCCGCGCTCGCATCAGCGCCGAAGGTCGTCTCTACACCTGCCTCTTCGCGTCGGAGGGGAGCGATCTGAAGCGGCATCTGCGGCCGGCTCCCGATACCGCGGCCCTGCGCGAGACGCTGCGAGCCCGCTGGACGGCACGCGAGGATCGCTACTCGGAGCTTCGCGACGCCGAGACGGCACATCGCGTGCCGAAGGTGGAGATGTTCCGCGTCGGCGGCTGATCTCTGCCTCTGATCTCGGCGCGGGAAGATATCCACATCTGCTCGGTCTCGAGAGACGAATCGTGGAGAAGTCCTCGTAACAGAAGCGGACGTTGGTGGATAAGTGGCTTCTCGCCGCGGTGCGCGGCTGCGATGCTCACAACAGCCCGAAGAGGCCAGCGGTGAGACCGCCGACCGAGCAATCGGCCAGGCGGAACGGACTGCGGTGATGACGGGATCGAACTGATCGGCAACGATCAGAGCTGGTGAAGGACCACCGACGCGCGAGGCTACTTGCGCAGTTGGAGCGGAGGGTCGCCAGGGAACTCGGCCAATCGGTTTGAGTGACTCGATCCGATCCCACAGCGGAGGGGAACCGGCGCGCAAGCGTCGCCCCCGACATCGGATCGGTCACTTCGGGTGCAACTCTTTCCAGCGCCCCGCCGCCAAGACTTGAGGTGCCTCTGAGGCGGCGCGACCTACTCGGCGACCGGAAGCGCTCGACCGTTCGCCTTTGCTGCAGCGGCACGCTCGGCCCATGCGCCGAGCACGAGGTCCTTGTGGGGTCGAATCGGGCAGTGGCCGTCCCTGTTGCCCGATTCGTCGCAGTAGCCGAGCGGAATGCACTTCGGTGCGAGGAAGCTGCCGAGGAACGGGCTCACCGCGAAGATTTCGTGGCGGATGAGCTGGAAGAGCCGTCGGATCTCCCACTGCGCCATCGTGCAGAGGCGCAGTCCCGACATGTGGATCAGCGCCCGAAGGTTGACCGTCATGATCAGGTTGGTGCGAGTCGCGTTCGGGAAGACGAACCGTGCATCTTCGGCGGGGATGCCGGCCTCGACCAGATCGCCGTAGAGTCCGAGCGCGCCTTGGGTCGCCTCCTCGAATCGCGCACGAACCGTCTCATCGGCCTCGGCGACTGAGCTCGGCAGCATCGTCGCGGCCTTCTTGAAGGTGACGTAGCGCTGCGACTGCTGGTCGAATGCGACGCCGGCACGGTGTCGGACCAACTGGTGGCTCAGCGTGCGCGTCACGCCGGTGATCGCAAAGGTGAAGACGATGTGCTCGATCGTGCTTCCGTGGCCGGACTCGATGACGCGGTTGACGAGCTCGCGCTGTTTCGCCGGATCGATCTCACCCGCAACGGCGCGCCGATAGATCTCTTCGGGCGGGAGCTCCGAGTAGCAGGTGCGGCAGGCCGTGTAGACGATCGGGACGTAGGACCGCTCGACGATCTCCCGGTCGGGAAAGAGCAGCGTGGCCTTCATGCCGAGCTCGTGTCTGCCTGGATTCTTCGGGATGCCGCTCTTCTCTCCCACGTCGTCGCCTCGCTAGTAGTAGTCCGAGCACGAGAGGAAGTAGCCGCAGCTGCAGATCAGCTTGCACTTGCGGTCGAGCATCTGCGCGCCGCAGTTGGCGCAGCTCGTCATCACCAGGCCCGGGTCTTCGCTGAAGTCCACGCCGGCCGAACCGAGCGCGAAGGGGTCGGTGGCGGACTCGCGGGCGGGGAGGAGGGTCGACTCCGACGCGCTGCGGGCGGTGTGCGTCACGTCGGTCGACATGCGCCGATCCTATCGTGAAGCGGGCGCGCCAGCGCCCGGTGTTGGGCGACGTTGCGCCTCCCACGGTCCGCCGAGACCGAGGCGCTGTCCGACGAGTTCGCACGCGGATGTCGCAACGAGGTTCGGCGCACTCCCCTCGGGGAGGATGCGCACGACGTTCAGATCCGCCTCGCCCACAATCAGATGCCTTCGAACATAGTCGTGGAGCGCCTGCCACTGTTCACCGACCATGAGGAGTGGGCGTGCGTCGCTCCCCACCTGCAGCAGGTTCCACGAAACCACGACCTCCGCGAGCGTGCCGAGGCCACCGTCGAGCGCAATCAGCAGGTCGAGCTCGGAGAACCTGCGCAGACGCTCGAAGAGATCCGCGCTGTCGTGCTGTTCGGTGACATAGCGGTTTGCTGGGAGGCCGTCCCACGAGGTGACGGTGTAGCCGATCACCTCACCGCCCGCCTCGCGCGCGCCCTTGGAGACCGCCTCCATGACGCCGGCATAGCCGCCCGTCGCCACGATGAATCCTTCGCCAGCGAGTGCGCGGCCGACCGCGACCGCGTACTGATAGTGCTCGTTCGTCTCAGGGAGCCGTGCGGACCCGTAGACTCCGACGACTGGGACGCCAGCTCGTGCGCTGGCGCTCACTCGCAGCGCGTTCCTTCGGCTGGGAGCGTTCCGTCGATGAGGAAGGCGATCGCCGCGCTGTCGATGCACTCGCTCTTTCCGCCCACGGCCGTGTGTCCCTCGCCGACATAGGTCAAGAGGAACCCGCTCTCGAGGATGCTCGCCATCGCCTCGCTCCACTTGTACGGCGTTGCCGGATCTCCCGTGGTGCCGACGACCATGATCGGCGGCGCGCCGGCTCCGTTCACGAGCTCGGGGAGGGGGTCGACGTTGACGTTCGGCCAGACCCCGCAAAGGAGGCCGCTCGCCGCCTGGCCGGAGGCGAAGTCGGGGGCGAGCCCCTTGAAGCGTTCGTAGATTGCGCGGTACTTGGCGATCGAAGCACTCGCCGGGTGATCCGTGCAGTTGATCGCCGGGAAGGCCTCCATCGAGTTCGATCGGAAGCCGCTCACCGTCCGATCGGTGTAGGCGTCGGCGAGGAGGGCGATCAACTTCGGATCGCCCTTCGAAAGGTCGTCGAGAGCCTGCACCGCGTAGTCCCAGTAGTCGCGGTTGTACAGCGTCAGGATGATGCCGGTCCAGGCGAAGACCGAGTTGACCGAGCGCCCGTCGTCCAAGGGGAGCGGGCTCTTGTCGAGTTGGGCGAAGAGCTTGTCCATCGCCTTGCGTGTCGAGCCGTCGCCGAACGGGCAGTCGCTGTCGGCGTCGCACCAGGCCATGACGCGATCGAGCGCGCCCTGGATCGAGACGCCCTGCTCGCCGTACTCAGAGTCGTCGGTGGGCTCCGGGTCCACCGCGCCATCGAGAATGAGGTGTCCGACGGAGTTCGGGTAGAGGGTGGCGTACACCGCCCCGAGCGACGTGCCGTAGCTGAAGCCGAGGTAGTCGAGCTTCTC
>CAWULR010000066.1:0-4650 GCA_963923845.1 uncultured bacterium | reverse complement strand
TAGCGCGATTCGACGGAGGCGTTGAGCTTTGCGGCGATGGCGGCGCGCGCCGCGTTGCGGTCGCTGAAGTCGACGCCATCCATGTCGCCCGGCGCCAGACCCGCCGCCCAGCCGCGCGCGGTGCGTGTGCCGTCGGCCGCATAGCGATCGGCGACCATCAGGTCGAAGGCCTGGACGCTCGCCTCGAGTTCGCTGTAGCGACCGGGCTCCAGCATCTTCGACGCCGTGCCGCGCTGCTGCAGCTCGCAGACGTGCCAGTCCTGCCGATTGGTCATGTCCCAGAACCCGTGCGCATCGGAGAAGTCGTAGCCAGACATTTTCATCGTGTCCGGATGCAGATACCAGTCGCAGACGATGCGCGAGCGTCCGGGGGCGATCGGTTCGATCATGTGCACCATCAGGTAGTCTGGGTGCAGCGAGAGGAGCAGGTTCGGCCAGACGGCGAAGTACTGGATGCGCTTCGCGTCGGTCTCCGTCATGCCCTTCAACCACGGGCGCTCATGGGACCCCTTGTCGAGACCCATCGTGAGCGCCTCGCCGACGAGCGGCTGCCAGCCGCCCTTCCACCAGCCGCGTGCAGGGATGTCTTCGCCGAGGTCGTACGGCGTCAGGGCGTTCAGCTGCGGGTGGACGCCCGGACAGTGGTAGCACTCGGAGTAGTTCTCGACGAGGATCTTCCAGTTCGCGGCGACGTCGTAGACCTCGCGCGCGGCGCGCCGCAGCGGCGCGAAGTCGAATCGTCCGAAGATCTCCACGAGATCGTCGAGGTAGTCGAGGAGCGGCTCGGCGTTCGGGTCCAGCGTGAGGAAGACGAAGCCCTGCCAGGTCTCGCACCGCACCTTGGTCAACGCGTAGTCGGCCGGGTCGAAGCGCTTCAGGTCGTCGGTGTGCTTCGCCTTCAGCAGCGAGCCGTCCGGTGCGTAGACCCAGGCGTGGTACGGGCAGACGATCTTCTTCGCCTCGCCGCAGTCGGGCTTGCCGTCGAGCGGCCCCTCGATCAGCGTGGCGCCGCGGTGCCGGCAGGCGTTGATGAAGGCGTGGAGCACGTTGTCTTCGCCGCGCGAGATGATCACCTGTTCGCCGGCGAACTCCAAGAGGCGGTAGGAGCCGACGTTCGGCGTCTCCTCCTCGCGACCGACGCAGCGCCACTCATGGCGGAAGATCTCCTCGGCCTCCCAGGCGAAGATCGCAGGGTCGTGATAGACGCTCGGCGGGAACATGTCCGCCTCGTCGAACGGGCGCCGCACGGCAGCGATGCGGGCGGGGTCCAAGGGTGCCGGTCGCGACGCCTTCAACATGTCTCCGATTCTCCCACGCCGCTCCGCTACTTGATGGCTCCGTTGAGGCGAACGACCCCGCCGAAGGGATCGCGGACCTCGATCGCGACCCGGCCGTCGCGCCCGATCTCAGCGCGTCCGCGGCTCTCGTCGCTGCCGTGAAGGTCGAGTGACCCGTAGGCGCGGATGCGGCTGCCGCTCAACGACGGCGCGAGCTCCGTGGTGATCGTGCCTCGCGCCGTGCCGCGCCAGGCGGCGAGCCCGGCGCGACGGCCGCTCGGGTCGACCTCGAAGGCGAAGGTCGACGGCGCCGGCATGCCGAGGCCGCGCAGGCCCACGGTCGTCCCGAGGACACGCTCGCTCGACTCGTAGCGGCCGATCTTCGGCAGGGTCGCGTGGAGCCTCGCGGCGATCTCGCGGCTCGCTCCTGTGTTGATCGCCGTGATCGTCGCGTCGGTCTCGCGGTCGGACTCCTCCGACATGCGCTCGTCCGTGAAGTCGGGCTGTCGGTAGCCGACGCCGTAGGTGGTGGATGCGGCGGCAACGTAGTAGGCGAAGCAGGCCAGCGCGCCGGGATACTCCGGTCCGCCGGCGCGTCGCTCGCGGAGGAGCGGCGCGAGTGGGAGCAGCGCACGGGTCTTCGCCGCTCGGCGCGCGAGGTACTGCAAGAAGGTGGTCCCGTGCGTCTCGTACGGTGCGCGTGCATCTCCAGACGGCGAGAAGGCGGGTTGTTCGAGTCGTTCGTCGAGTCGCAGTGCCATCGTTCTATCGTACCGACTCCGCTACACTGCCGCGAATGGCCGATGGCAGTGCGACGCAGGTCTCAGCACGCGGTCGGCCGATGCTCGATCTCTCCGCCGCGGCCGCCCTCTGGGGCGGACTCTACGTGGTCTCCTCTGCCACCTTCGCTGCGATCCCTCCGGCAACGCTCACCCTCGTCCGACTCGGGCTCGGCGTCGGCGTGCTCCTCGCCTTCGGTCGCTGGCGCGGCGCGAGCAGCGGTTGGTCCGAGGTGCCGCACCGCGCCGCATGGTTCGCCGCACTCGTCGCCGCGGCGAGCATGCTGCTGCAGTTCGCCGGCACGGCGCTCACGTCGGGCGTTGAGGGTTCGGTCGTGACGATGGCGACGCCGATCTTCGTGTTGCTCTTCGGTCGCTCCCTCGAGGGCGTCCCGATCCCGCGACGCGCATGGTTCGGCATCCTGCTCGCTGTCGTCGGCGTGCTGCTCCTCGCGTTGCGTGGGAGCGACGGTGCGCTCGGTACCGGCGGCGCGTCGCGGCTGCTCGGCATCCTGGCGCTCGTCGGCGCGGGTGCCACCTGGGCGCTCTACTCGTCGCTCGGCCGACCGCTCGTTGCGGCGATCGGCGCGAGCCGCGCGATCGGCCTCACCGCCGCCCTCGCACTCGTCTTCATCGCGCCAGTCGCTGTGCTCGAGAGTGCGCTGCGCGGGGTCGACCTCGCCGCCGCCACGTCTCCTGCGGCGCTCGGTGCGGTCGCGTACCTTGCCATCGCAGCGACGGCGATCGGCTGGTCGCTCTGGTATCGCGGCTACGCCGCCGCGCCGCCGCGCGCCGCCGCTGCGGCACTCTTCATCCAACCGCTCGTTGCGGCGCTCCTCGGCGTCGGGCTCCTGGGGGAGTCGGTCGACGCCGGACTGATCGTCGGCGCAGCGCTCCTCCTCGGCGGTGTGGCGCTGATCTCGCGCGGCGAGTCTCGACGCTGATGCACGATCTTCGCCGCTACCGCAGCGAGGCGCCGCCGGTCACCGGACTCGCCTCGATCACGCTCGACGATCGCGGTGTCGAACAGTCGCCGGCGGACGGCGACCGCGCGGCGTGGAAGGGGTGGGTCTCCGCCTCCAAGACGCGCAACTGGCTCCGTCGCGATCCGCTGCTCGACTGGCTCGAGGTGCACGGCGAGGCGAAGGGCTTCGAGAAGGACCCCGAGGTGGACGCGGAGCCGCCGAGCCCATACGACCTTCGCCGACTCCTCTTCGCGAAGGGGAACGCCTTCGAGGCCGGCATCTTCGCGCTCCTCGAGCCGAAGGTTGCCTCGTGGGTCAAGATCGCGAACGGCTGGGAGGAGACGCGCAGTCTGGACGCGGCGCGCCGCACGTTCGAGGCGATGCGGAGCGGCGTGGAGCTGATCGAGCAGGCGGTGGTGCGCAACCCGGAGGACCAAACGTACGGCGCCGTCGATCTCTTGGCGCGGAGCGACACGCTGGCGAAGCTCTTCCCCGGATCGGTCGACGCGTCGGAAGCGGTACATCCGGCGCCGGCGCTCGCGGGTGCCGACGGCGTGCCGCCACCGTGGCACTACCTCGTCGTCGACGTGAAGTTCTCGACGCTCGACCTGAGCGTCAACGGCCTGGTGAGCAGTTCGCATCGCCACTACGCGGGACAGGTGCTCGTCTACACCGCGGCGGTGGCTCGACTTCAGGGCTACTGCGCCGCCGAGGCGTACCTGCTCGGTCGCACGTGGACGAGCAGCAAGGGTCGCGGCCGCGGGGCGTTCGATCGACTCGGCCGCGTGCTCGTGGAGCGCGAGGCGGCGCGCGACGACGCGGCGCCGCTCGCGATCGAGGTCGGTCGCGCGATCGAGTGGATCCGCAGCGTGCGCCGCGACGGTGCGAGCTGGGAGGTGCTGCCGCGACCGACTCGTCCAGAGCTCTATCCGAACACCGGCGCCGGCGAAGATCAGCCGTGGAGCGCGGCGAAGAGGCGGATCGCCGACAGCATCGGCGAGCTGACGGTCCTCCCCGGTGTGAGCCCGGAGCTGCGCGACGCCGCGATCGGACGAGGCATCCTGCGTCGAGACGAACCGAACCTCTCGCCCGAGTCGCTCGGCGTCGGCGGCGATGCGCGTCCGAAGCGGCTCGCTGTCGTCTTGGCGGCGAACCATCCGGATCAGGCGGCCCGCGTGGCGGCGGATCCCGGCGCTGCAGTGATCCCGAATCGAATCCAGCTGCCGCCAGATCTCGAACGACACTGGCGCACGCCGTGGCGGATCGAGTTCTGCGTCGACTTCGAGAACACCCAGAACCTCGACGACGACTTCAGCCGACTCCCCGAGGTCGGAGGCCGAGTCTGCATCTTCCAGGTCGGCTGCCTGGTGCAGATCGACGGGCGCGCGCCGACCGCGGCGGAGTGCGCCGCCGCAGGAGTGCCGAGTGCGTTCGGGCAGTGGACGGCGAAACGGCTCTCACTCGCCGGCGAGCGCGAGGTGCTCGATTCGTGGCGTGCCTTCATGGACGCGTGGCGCGGCTCGTTGGGTGCGGCGTGGAGCGAGGCGCGGATCATGCACTGGTCGCCGGCGGAGCCGAACCTGTTGACGAACTCGTACAACTGCGCCGCCGATCGGCACCCCGACTGGT
>CAWULR010000065.1:0-4751 GCA_963923845.1 uncultured bacterium | reverse complement strand
TCGCTTCGCCGTGATCATCGTGGTCCTCCCTCATCGCGAAGGCGCGTGCCTTCGGCTGGCGGGAGTATACCGAGGTGCCAGACGCGGGCTCGCACGCGTCGCGAACTCAGAGTTCGATCGTCTCGCCGGCCCGCAGGATCCGCTTCGGAGCGCCGCGCAGGATGTGGACCGCACCCAGCCCCTCGACCCGCCACCGATCGGCTCCGCTCGGCCTGACCAGCGCCGTGAGATCTTCGATGCCGAGCAGCACCCCTTCGCCGGAGTCGCCCGTGAAGGCGAGCTCGAAGATGCGGTTGAAGTGCGGCAGCACCTGGATCGTCGGCGTCAGGTTGAGACCTTCGGTCGCCGCCCCGAACCGCAACCGGAACCACGGAACGGTGCGCCCCATCACCATCGCCCCGGCACTGCAACCGGCCAACGCGCCACCCGTCCGCCAGTGGGTCTCGATCGCACGTCCGACGCGCGTGCCGCGCACCGACTCGGCGAGGTAGCGAGGATCGCCGCCCGACATGTAGACGAGCGCCGCGTCCTCGATCTGCGCCGCGAGGAGCGGATCTTCGGCGTCGTCACGGTCCAGCACCCGGAGGAAGGTGGTCTCCACGCCGATGCGGCGCCCCTGTTCGGCACCGAGCGTGCGCCAATACTCGAGGCGGTCGGCACTCTCCCGTCCGGCAGCGGTCGGAATCTGGATGTAGGCGCGACGCTTCCCTCGGCGCACGGCGTCGTCGATCAGCGCCGCCTCGAGCGCCTGCATCTGCGGAAGGTACTCGCCGGAGCCGACGAGCGCGAGCGCGCCGGCCGACTGGACAGGGGCGGCGGCGGTGTCGATCGTCTCGCTCGCTAGGTGCGACGCGTGCGGCGTCGTACCCAGGCGCCGAAGCGCTCGCGTTGAGCGTAGGCAACGGCGGCGGCGAGGAGCAGCACGAAGTTGAGCGTCCATGCGCCGGCGGCCGACAGGTATCCGAGCTGCTGACCGACTTCGCCCGGGATCGCGAGGCCGGGCACCGTGAGTCCGAAGAGTCCGGCGCGGAAGACGGGCGACTTCGGCGAGGTTCCGGCGCTCAGCGCCGTGCCAACCGAGGCTCCGTTCGCATCGTAGCCACCGATGAGCAGCGCGTGCGAGCCGACGACCACGCCGCTTGCGTTCACACGCAGCTGATCGGCGGGGAGGTTCACCTGGTCGACGCTGTGCCATGTGCCGATGCCGGTTGCGGCGGTCGGGGCGGTCCAGTAGACGCTGCCGATGGCCGCACCGTCGCGCACGCCGCCGGCGACATAGAGCGTGCCGTTCGCACTCCAGAGTGCCGCACCCTCACGCGGCTCTGGCAGGTCGCCGTCGCCGCTCGTTGCGCTCCACTTGTAGATGCTGCCGATCGGCGCGTCGCCCTGTTCGTTCGGCGTAGTCGGCGCCGGCGCGCTGTGTCCCGATGCCGGACTCTTCGCCACGGCGATGTCGCCGCGGAGCGAGACGCCGGTGACGCCGTCGGCGTTTCGTCCGCTCCAGATCCAGATCGCATCGCCGACGAGCGCCGCGGCGGCGTTTGCCCTCGGTTCGGGGAGCGGCGCCATCTCCTCCCACGCGCCGAGCGTGCCGTCGCTCTGCAGCGTGGCCTTCCAGACGCTCGTCTGCGGAACATTGTTCTGGTCTGCACCGCCGAGCACGATCAGCCCGTCGCTGACCGTCACCACCGCCGCGCCGTTGCGCGGTGCGGGCAGCTGCAGCGCATCGATCGGTTCCCACATCGTGATGAGTCCGGTGGCGGCGTCGGGCGTGCCGGCGTAGACGGTTGCGGTGGCGCTCTCCGTTGCCGACGTGCCACCGATCACATACGCGGTGCCGGCGAAGTAGGCGGCGGCGCTCAGCGCACGCGGTTCAGGGAGCGGCGCGGCGGCGCTCCAGCTGCCGAGCCCGTCGGGGCCGATCGGCGCGGACGCAACGTCCGCGATGTTCGCCAGCTCGTCCTTCGCCTCGGTCGCGCGTCCGCCGATGTAGTAGAGGTTCGTCCCTGCCTGGAGAAGGGCGCCGCCGTCGCCGCGGCCCGGAAGCGCCGCAGCAGGTCCGCTCTTCCATGGGATCAGCGCTCCGGCAGGAACCGGGCAGGGCAGCCCCTCGTTCTCGGCGGGGCAGATGTTGACCAACGAGACGCCGTTGAGGCCGAGATCGACCGTTGGCGAGACGGTGAGGTAGTAGGCGCGATCCGGGATGTACCCGAGGAGCAGGATGATCACCAGCGTCCAGAGCACGGCGCGGAACGAGGCCCAACCCCACCCTGCCGCATCGAACAGCCCGAAGAGGACGCGGCGCGGCGCAGCGTTCAGCGGCGCAACGGACGACGGGGCGACAGGGGCGGGCAGGCTGCTCATCACTTCACCGTCAGGGTGCCGACCATGTTCGGATGCACCGTGCAGACGAAGACATAGCTGCCGGCGTTCAGCGCAGGGATGTCATACGTCTGTTCGGCGATGCCAGGGAAGATCGCGCCGGCGTAGAGCTCCTTGCCGACTGCGCTCACCGTGCCTTCGTGGATCGCCACGTTGTGCGGAATCCCCGCGTCTTGGTTGTCGAAGACGATCTGGAAACTCTTCCCCGCATCGACCGTCAGCGTGGCCAGGTCGTACTTCACGCCCATGGCGACGATCGTGTACGAGCCGCCAACGCCGCCGCTCGGCGCAACCGACGGGCTCTCGGAGCCACCCGACGGCATCGGCGTCGGCGAGACGGCGAACGCATCCTTCCAGCATGCGGGAACCGGTGTTGCATCCGCTGCCGGCACGTAGGCCGGATCGCGCCAGCCGTTGACCTTGACGAGTTCGCCGGTCTCGGGATCGCGCACCTCGATCTCGTCGGTGGTGCTCGCGCGAATCCACGCGATCAGCTCCTCGATCTCTCGATAGTTCAGCGGACCGCCGTTGCTGTCGGCCCAGACGCCCATGAGCGAGTTGGCATCGCCGCACACGTAGCGACCGCCGACGGTCAGGACGTTCTTCAGATACGCGGGCGTCAGGTGCGCGAGGAGCTTCCCTTGATCGTTCAGGACCGGACCGATGCCGCCCTGGCCCTGCGCCCCGTGGCAGCGCGCGCAGTTCGCCTCGAAGAGGTTGTAGCCGCGCTTCACCGTCTCCAGGTACTGCTCTTCGCGTGCCGCCTCGAGACGCGATGAGCCCTCGACACCGGGGAGACCCTGGTCGTAGAAGGCGTAGACGATGACGAAGAGGGTGACGATCGCCACGCCGAGCAGCGCCGCCATCCGCGCAGAGCCGCTCTGGCTGACGATCTTCGCCACCCGTTCGCTGGTGAGGCCGTGCGTCTGGATCGGCGCCGGACTCGAGAGGCGCGGCGTCGGTGGGACGCGCTTCTCGCTCGGAGCCGGAAGGTTGCGCTGTTCGTCTGCCACTTAGATGCACCCCGTAGCGGCGCGTGGCGCCTCGATGCCCGGCTGGCCGAGCGGGATCGGCATGCCGCCAAGGTTGATCTTCCCCGTATCCAGCGTCAGCACGCCGTCTTGGTCCACGCTCAACGAGAAGCGATCCATGCCGCGCGGCGCGGGCCCGAGCCCATCGGCCTTGGTGCCGAGTCGGTCGTAGCGGCTGCCGTGGCAGGCGCACTCCAGCCAGTACGTCTTGATGCACGGGTTCGGTTTGCAGCCGAGGTGCGGGCAGCGCTGGTAGAGGGCGCGCACGTTGAGCGCCGTGCCGTCGCCGGTTGGATCTTCGCCCGGGACGAACTCCGGCCGGCTGGCGTCGACGAGCATGATGAAGGCGCGCGCCTCCTGGAAGTAGACGGGGTAGCCCTCGCTGAACGGGAGTCCCGCGTTCTGGTTCTTCAGCGTGTCGAAGGTGCCGATGCGCACCTTGCCGCCGAATCCGCCCTCGAGGTTCGGCCAGAGGAAGCCGAGCGTTCCCGCGGTCACCTCGAGCAGCCAGAGACCGAAGCCGGCGCCGATCGTGGTGCGCAGGAGTCGGCGACGTGAGATGCCCTGCACCTCCTCGTGGCGCATCGCCTTGATCGTCTGTGCCGTCAGCGCCTTCGGCTTGTCTGCTGGTTCGACCTGATAGTGGCTCATCGACGCGCTCCGATCACAGGCTGAAGAAGAAGCCGTTGACCCACGGCAGGATGAAGGAGTAGCCGGGCCCGCGGAAGAAGATGCCGATGAAGGTCACGGCGAGGCCGAGCGCCCAGAGGATCGAGAAGAGCGACACCTCGAGCTTGCGATCCGACGGTCGCGTGCTGTGGATGTTGCGACGGTCGAGGTACGGGATGAGCGCGCTGCCGACCAGGATGCCGATCGGCGAAAGGGCGCCGGCAACCGTCGGATGGAAGTACGCGAGCAGCTCCTGCAGCCCGAGGAAGTACCAGGGCGCCTTCGCCACCGCGGGCGTGACGTTCGGATTCGCCAGCTCTTCCAGCGGTGCGTTGATGAAGAGGCCGAGCAGCAGGAGGAAGATGCTCATCGCCACCGCCGCGAAGAACTCGATGGTGAGCAGGTGGGGCCAGGTCATCACCGTGTCGTCCGGCTCTTTCTGGACGCGGACCACCGCGTCCTGCTTCACCAGCGCAAGGAGTCGATATGGGCGTGCCGCCATCGGCACGCGCTGCTTGTCGATCTCCGTGCGACGCGACGGGTCGACCGGCGCGACGGGTGCGGGGCGCTGCTCGTCGCTCATCGCTGCGCCTCGGTCACAACGGTCCGCTGAATCACAACGGTCCGCTGATTCCGCCATCCTTGCGGATGCGCCAGAAGTGGACCGCA
>CAWULR010000064.1:0-4758 GCA_963923845.1 uncultured bacterium | reverse complement strand
CGCGACGACGACCGCGCTCAACAGGTTGATCAGGAGCGCACGGCTGTCGTCGGACGGTGGCAACGGCGACTCGGGCGCGGCCCCGGTGCCCTGGATCAACAGTGCGCTGACCAGCGCCGCCAAGAAGACGATCGGGAGCGTGAGGACGGTGCCCCAGGCCACGTCTCCCAGCGCTCCGCCGCGCCGATCGGCGGCGGGGAGGTTCGGCGTTGCCACCGCGTGCTCGCCGAAGATGTCGCGCCATCGCGCCGCGCCGGTTCCGACGACAGTCAGCGCGACGACCAGCGTCGTGGCAACGCCGGTGCTGAGTGCGATGGCGAGCGTTGCCGTCGCGGCGTCGAGCTGCTCGAATCCGCCAAACGGCGCGGTGGCGAGCACAACCAAGCCGGGCGCCAGGATCGCGAGGACCAGCGCCGTCCAGAAGATCGCCAACGGCCCGGGTCCGCGCCAGCTCGTCGCTGCGGTGTCGACGGAGCGCTGCAGCGCCGACGCACCGCTCAGTCCGATGAACCCGAGGCCGAGCACGAGCAGCCCGATCGTCAGCGCCACCTCGCCGGCGCCGGTGATCGCACCGAAGAAGAGCGAACCGCCGACCATGCTGGCGGCCACGCCGAGGAGATAGAGCGCCGGCGCCTCGCGACCGGCAAGCTGCAGCGGGCCCGGTCGCGGGCGTCCGTCCATTACGGAGTCGTTCCGGCCGTCAGTTCCGCGAGTGTGTCGAGCACGCGTTTCAACTCTGCGATGCGATCGCCGTAGCGGCCGAAATCGCCGTCGCGCAGCGCCGTCTGCGCCTCGGCATAGAGCTCCGACGCGCGAGCCACCAGGCCGCCGATATCTGTCGGCTCCGTCCCGCCGCCTGGATCGACAACGCCGCCGCCGACGAGGAGGTTGAGCGCCTGCGAGAGCGTGTCGCCCCAGACCACCTTCGTCGACGTCGCCGCGACGATCTTCTGGAACTCGGGGAACGAACTCGACGTGGATTGCAGGTAGACCGGCTGCAGGTAGACGAGGGTGTTGCCGATCGGCGTGACGATGAGGTTCCCCCGCGTGACCAGGGAGCCGGACTGATCCCAGAGCGTGGTCTGGGCAGAGATGATCGGATCGGCATCGATGCGCGCGCCGACCTGGCTCGGACCGAACACCGACGTATCCTTCGGGAAGCGGTAGCTCACCACCTGTCCGTAGTTCTCTCCATCGTTTCGCGCAGCAACCCAGGCGATCATGTTCGGTCGACTCGTCGGCACGAGTGGCTGGATCAGCGCGAATTCCGTCGCCTCCTTGCCCGGCAGCCGGACGCGCACGTAGTACGCCTCGCCCGGAAGCGATTGCGAACCTGCGGCCGCCTCGGGGACGGTCCAGACGTCGTCCTGTCGATAGAAGGTCTGCGGATCGGTGACGTGGTAGCGCGCGTAGACCCGCGTCGCCGCGTCGAAGCCCGCCTCGCCGACCCGGAGGTGCGCGCGGAGATCGGACGGCATCTCGTCGAGCGGTCGGAGCAGGCCCGGGAAGACGCCGCTCCACGCGCGAGCGATCGGATCGGCCGCGTCGGCAACGTAGAGCTTCGTCTCGCCGGTGTAGAGGTCGACCGTCGCCTTTACGCTGTTGCGGATGTAGTTCGCCGGTCGATCGAAGCTGCTCGTGGCCAAGGCGGATGGGTCGAAGTACTGGGCGTTCGGGAACCTGTTGCTCACGGTATAGCCGTCCACCATGTAGCTGAGGCCGCCGTCGTCGCGGATCACGAGGTACGGATCGCGATCCCAGCTGACGAACGGCGCAAGGGCGTTGATGCGCTCGCCGACGGTGCGACGCCAGAGAAGCTGGCTCTCCGCCGTGATCTGATCGCTGATCAAGAGGTTGAGGTCGCCGAGTCGGGCGGCGAAGAGGAGCCGATCGGCAAAGGTCTTCAAGGAGATGCCGCTGTCGCCGCTCCAGCTCGTCGTGGCGTCGGCGCTCGTCGAGCCGTCGTCCGACCCCTCGCCGATCGGGTAGTCGAACTCCGGGGTCTTGGCGCCGACCACCACCCAGTCGTCGTCGAGTTCGCCGAAGTAGATGCGCGGCTCCGTGACCTGCGGCGCGCCGTCCGTGGAGACCGGCGGAATGTCGCGGATGATGAGCTGCGGCAGGCCGCCGGACGAGACACCGGCGACCGGGACCATTGCCACGCCGATGCCGTGGGTGAAGGCGATGCGGCGATTCACCCAGGTCGACGACTGCTGGGCACGCTGCGGGTTCAGCTCGCGGGCCGAGAGCATCACGAGGCGCTGTTCGCCGTTGATCGTGTAGCGATCCACGTCGACGTCCGAGAAGTTGTAGTACTGGCGCACCGTCTGCAGCTGGTCGAGCGTCTGCTGCAGCGGGCGATAGTCCCAGAGTCGCGCGTCCGCAAAGGTCGCGGCATCGTTGGCGATCGCCTCCGGCGTCAGCTCGGCCTCGCCGTCGTACTGCGTCTCGCTCCAGCCATCCAGGCCGAAGGCGAGCCGCGTCATCTTGATGTTGTTGGCGATGTACGGCTCCTCCAGGGCGAACTCGTTCGGCTGCACCTGGAAGCGCTGCACGAACTCCGGGTAGATGCCGCCGAAGATTCCAGAGGCACCGAACCAGACGAGGACGGTCAGCGTGAGCGGCCACGTCGAGCGGGTCAGTGCGGCGCCGACGAGGAAGGCGGCGGCCAGGGCGGCGATGCCCGTGAGGATGTCGAGTCCGGGAAGGCGCGCCGCCTGGTCTGCATACGAGACTCCGGTGGCGACACCGGTCGACGAGTAGACGAGTTCCAGCTTGTCCAACTGGTAGCCGTACGCCGTTGCGAGGAGCACACCGCCGACGAGGATGGCGAGGTGGAGTCGCGGGATCGCACCGATGAAGCCGAGCCCTCGTGCGCCGATCGCAGGGAGGTAGCGCACGGCCGTGAGCGCCGTCGCTGCGACGAGCAGCGTCACGACGAGGCCTTGTCCGAGGCGCAGGATCGGCAGTTCGAACAGATAGAAGGAGATGTCGCGACCGAACGCCGGATCCACGACGGGTGTCCCGCTCGGATCGAACGTCACGGCGTGCTGCCAGAGGCTGATCGCCTCCCAGTTCACCGCAACTTGAGCGGCGATGACAAGCGCGACGAGGACCGCGGCGGCGCGGAGCACGCCGTTGCCGATGCGCGTCGCGGCCGCGCCCGCACCGCCACGGCCCGCACCGCCGCCTGCAGCGAAGAGCTCTCGCACCGCGTCGCCGAGCCCGTCGATCCGGATCTGGCCACGCTCATCGACGAGCGGCGGCCGAGGGCGAGGAGCTTCGCTCGACTCCCCGCGTGCGTCTGACGAGCCGCCGCCCTGGCGGCGCGAGACCAGCCCGGCAACGAAGAGCGTGGCGAGGAGGAACAGCAGCGAGACGAGCGCAGCGGAAACGAAGAGCGTCCCCTGGATCTGGAGTCGCTGCCAGAAGAGTGCGCCGGCACCCAGCGATTCGAACCATCGCGCATCGGTCAGCAGGCTGATGATCGGACTGCCGACGAAGAAGAGCGCGATGAGGGCCGGAAACAGCAGCGATCGAAGGCTCAGCCGTGGCCGAACACCCCCGCCGCCGGATCCAGATGACGGTCGTCGAGCCCTGGGGCGTGTAGGAGGCGGGGTCCCGTCGTCGTCGGAGAGGTTGTCGCCCTCTGCAGCCGAGGCGTCCCGACCGCTCCGTCGGCGCTCGAGCTCCTCAAGGAAGTCCTTGAACGGATCTGTCACGTCGTCTCCTCCGGCACTGCGTCGTCGCTACGGTCGATGGGCCACCTCGACTGCTCGTGCGAACGCGTCGAGTGCGGCCTCCGCCACCTTCGATGCTGTCATCGTAGCGACTCTCATCGAATCCCACTTCGCCGCAACCTGGAGTGCGAGCGGTCGCCGCCACGGCTCGTTCGGAACCGTTTCATCGCCAACGAGTCGCATCTTGAGACAGGAGCGCCCCTCCTCCACGGCGAGGAGATCTCCGAGTCCGTTCGTCATCAGGACTCCGTACCGTTCCAGCGGTGGGATCGGCGGCGGACCGGCGAGCGGTGCGACCTCGCGGCAGCTGACGACGCCGCGATCGTCCTGCACCCAGAAGAGCGCGATCCACCAGCCGTCGGGCATCGTGCTCGGCTGCGTAGAGCCGGCTCGGATCTCTCCGTCGGCGCGTCCGTCGATCGCGATCGGTCGCACCTTCAGGAAGCTCGTTCCGGGGAGCGGGAGACGTTCGACCGGCGCGTCCACCCCGCTCGTCACTCCCACTCGATCGTCGCCGGAGGCTTCGAGGTGATGTCGTAGACGACGCGGGTGACACCGGGGACTTCGTTCACGATGCGCGACGAAATCTTCGCCATCACGTCATATGGGAGCCGCGCCCAATCGGCGGTCATGCCGTCTTCGCTCGTCACCGCGCGGATCGCGAGCACGTTGCCGTAGGTCCGACCGTCGCCCATCACGCCGACCGAGCGAATCGGCGTCAAGACGGCGAACGTCTGCCAGAGGCTGCGATACAGTCCGGCCGCCTTGATCTCGTCGATGACGATCCAGTCCGCCTCGCGCAGCGTGTCGAGCCGTTCGCGCGTCACCTCGCCGATGATGCGGATCGCGAGCCCGGGACCGGGGAAGGGTTGCCGCAAGACGACGCTCTCCGGCAGCCCGAGTTCGAGCCCGACGGCGCGCACCTCGTCCTTGAAGAGCGAGCGAAGGGGCTCGACGAGCTCGAACTTCAGGTCGTCGGGGAGGCCGCCCACGTTGTGGTGCGTCTTGATCTTCTGGG
>CAWULR010000063.1:0-4823 GCA_963923845.1 uncultured bacterium | reverse complement strand
TCGTCTACACGCTGCTCTACCTGGCCTACGATCTTCACGTCGAACGCGCGCTCCGCGATGGTTCGGAGCCGATCGCACTGTTCGGCGGAACCGACGTGCGCACGGAGGCGGCAGCGTTGCTCGTCATCCTCACGGTCGCTACCGGCAGCCTGCTCACCTATCTGATCGTTCCGCAACCGACACCCGACGGACAAACCACGCGACGGTCGGGCTGGTCGGCGGCACTCGGCCTCTTTGCGAGCGTGCCGATCGCGTACCTCGCGCTCGTGATCGAAAGCCAGATGCTCAAGCCGCTGCTGCTCGGTCCATAGCGCAGCCGCGCGCGCAGCGGCGACGCTCGCGATCAGCCGGCGCGGTGCCCCACCATGCGATAGCCGACGCCACGGACGCTGACGAGGATCTCCGGCTTGCGCTGATTCCCTTCGAACTTCTTGCGGAGTCGGTTGACGGTGACGCGCAGCGCCTCGTCGCCACCCGACCATCCTTCGCCCCAGACCTTCGTCCTGATCTCGTGGTGGGCGACCGCCTCTCCGAGACGTTCGGCGAAGAGTGCGACCAGGCGCCGCTCGATGCCGGTGAGCTGGATGCTGCGCCCGTCGACGTGGAGCGTGCCAGACGCGGGGTCGAAGCTGATGGCGTGGGAGGCGGTCGTCATGGGAGGGGGATTCTACCCTCTTGTTACAGAACGTGACGCGCGCAGCGCACGGCGATCAGGCGATGCCGCCGAGCGCGATGGCGATCGTCGCCACGGCGGCGAGCGCGATGCCGATCGCCTGCCGACGGTTGATCGACTCCCTCAAGATCAGCGCCGCGAAGAGGACCGTCGTCACCGGTGCGATCGAGGTGAACACCGCGGCGACGGCCACTCCGCTCTGCTGCGCCGACAAGAAGAAGAAGAGGTTCCCCAGCGTGTCACCGCTCCCCGCCGCGGCGAGCAGGCCGATCAGGGCGGCGCGCCCGCGGAGACCGGATGGGATCGCACCGGGCTTGATCGGCTCCGCTCCGGGCGGTCGCCGACCGACGAGTCGTGAGACGAGAAACACCGCGATGAGTGCGCTGACGCTCGCGAGACGAAGTCCGCTGAGGAGCCAGAGCGTCCCCGGTGCTTCGATTCCGGCGAAGATCAGGCTGAACCCGGCGAAGCACGACCCCGCAAGCAGTCCGTACCCTGCACCGCCGAGCGCCGCGGCGCCGCTCGATGCATCAGTGCCCGCATCAGACCGATCGGGAGTGCCGCTGCCGGTGTCGGCGTTCATCGAGACGATGACGATGGCGACGATCGCGCAGAGAAACCCCGTGATCCTCAGCGCAGAGAGCTCCTCTCCGCCGAGCGCGGCGACGGCGACGGGGATCAACGCGGCCAGCGTCCCCGCGATGCTTGCCACGATGGAGATGCGACCGTGGGCGAAGCCGTGATAGAGCGCGAGAACTCCCGTTCCACCGGTCACGCCCGCGATCGCCGTGGTGAGCGCAGTGCTGCCGTCCGGGATCGGCTGACCGCTCGCTGCGGCAATCGGAACCACGATCAACAGCGCGACCGCCTGGCTCGCCGCGACGACGAAGAAGGTCGGCAGCCGACGGCTGACCAGTCCGCCGACGAAATCGCCGCCGCCCCACGAGAAGGCGGCGAGCACGCCGAAGAGTGCGCCGATCACGCTGCGTCTCGCACGTAGAGCATCTTGAGGTGCGCTCCGACGCCGGGAACGTCGAAGGGCTCGCCGATTTCGGCAAAGCGGTGTCGTCCGTAGAACGGGACGGCGCGGATGCGCGCGTTGCACCAGAGCGGTTCGACCCGGTTCGGATTCGCCTCCCACGCGGCGATCGCCGCTTCGAGGAGTGCGCCGCCGATGCCGGCGTTGCGGAGGTCCGGCGCCGTCGCCATTCCTCGCAGCTGCGTGGTGACGGAGCCATCGGCGCCTTCGACCTCATAGAGCGAGGTGCAGGCGACGAGCCGTCCGTCGATCCATGCGCCCCAGTGGTCGCCTCGGCCCTCGCGGTCGCCGGGGAGGAGGGCGCGCTCGAGCGCACCGCCGCCGCGCAGGACCTCGCTGCGGAGCGGGAGGATCTCGTCGAGCGTGGCGCGGCGGATCTCTGGCCTCTCCATGTCGGCACGGTACCTGTTCGCACGCCGTTCGACCGTGGGCTACCGTTCCCCCATGCCCGAACGTCGGCCCGCTGCACCGCCGCTCCCCACGCACGACGCGCTCACGGGGCACGCCTTCACGATGGACCTCGCGGCGGTGAAGGCCGCCGCGGCGCGAACGGCCGGCCGACTGCACATCACGCCGCTCCTCTCGTCGATCGGCGCCGCCGAGGCGCTGCGGCGAAGCGGTGGACCGCTGCTCGGCGACGGACGCGTGCGGCTGAAGTCGGAGCATCTGCAGCGCACCGGCTCGTACAAGGTGCGCGGGATGCTCAATCGCGTCACGCAGATGGTGGAGCACTTCGGCGACGACGAGGTGCGCCGGCGCGGACTGATCACCTTCAGTGCGGGCAACGCCGCGGCCGCCTACGCCTGGGCCGGGCGGCAGTTCGGCATTCCGGTGCACGTGGTGATGCCGCGCAGCGCGGTCTCCGCGAAGATCGCCGCCTGCACCTCGTACGGTGCGACGGTCCATCTCGTCGACGGCTTGATGGGCGAGGCGGGAGAGCTGAAAGATCGACTGATCGAAGAGCGCGGACTCTTCGACGCACATCCCTTCGACGATCCGTATGTCATCGCCGGACACGGCACCCTCGGTCTCGAGATCCTCGACCAGTTCCCGGAGACCGACGTGGTGATCGGCGGCCTCGGCGGCGGCGGCATGCTCTGCGGGACTGCCGTCGCGCTGCGCGCAATGAAGCCGGGCATCCGCATCTACGGCGTCGAGCCTGACGGCTCGGCGGCGGTGAAGCTCGCCGTGGAGGCGGGGAGCATCGTGCCGATCCAGCCGAAGTCGATCGCCGACGGCCTCGGCGCGCCGTACGCCGGCTCCTGGACGCTCCCGCTCGCTGCGTCGCTGATGGACGCGTGCATCACCCTTCCAGACGAGGAGATCCTCGGCGGCCTTCGCTTCCTGGCCGAGCGCTGCAAACAGGTGGTCGAGCCCGCCGGCGCCGCCGCGCTCGCCGCGCTCCTCTTCGGACGTGTCCCGGTTGCGCAGGGCGATCGAGTCGTGGTCATCCTGAGCGGTGGCAACGTCGACCTGCCGAGGATTCCCGAGTTTCTGGAGCGGGGGAGCGCCGTACCGGGGGCGTAGCCGCCGGCCGCAACTCCCTTGTCGCGAGCAGGTCTGCCGCGTACGATCTGAGCATCGCGACCGTCGAGTCGCGCAAGGGAGGGAACCATGGCGGCATATTCGTTTACCAACTCCAAGGGGACGGAGTACTTTCTGCACGGTCGCACACGCACCGTCGGCGGTGGCAAGAAAGTGACGCTCTACTTCTTCGCGAAGAAGGCGGGGAAGGGCGCGTTGGCAGAGATTCCCGAAGGCTACAAGGTCACGGAGTCGGGTCGAACCGGCCTGCCGATCCTGAAGAAGAAGTCGGGCCTCTTCGGCTGGTTCTAGTCGGCGCACCGCCGACCGGCGTGCCACGCAGTCGGCACGAGCCACAGGCAGACTCGCGGCATGAGTGACCCCATCGCGCTCGCCGCGCTCGCGATCGCCGTCGTCGCGGCGCTCGCCGCACTGCTCGCCGCCGTGCGCTCCGGACGTTCCGTGGCGCCGGACGCGGCCAGCACGATCCAGGCGCAGCGCGTCGAAGACCAGCTGCAGTCGGTCGTCGAGCGGTTGGCGCGCATCGACGCGGCGCAACAGGGGATCGATCGGCTGCGCGAGCCGATGGATGAGCTTCTCTCGGTTTTCCAGAACAAGCAGGCGCGCGGGCAGTACGGCGAGGCGCGCCTCGAGGAGATCGTCCGCGATGCGCTTCCGAAGGACCTCTACAGCTTCCAGGAGACGCTCTCCAACGGGAAGATCGCGGACTGCATCGTCGGTCGCGGCGCCGCATCGAACCGCGTCTGCGTCGACTCGAAGTTTCCGCTGGAGGCGTATCAGAAGCTGCTCGCCGGCGATCCCGCCGCTGCAGCGCAGTTCCGCACGGCGCTCAAGGCGCACATCGATGCGATCGGTTCCAAGTACGTCATCCCCGGCGAGACGAGCCGCCTCGCGGTGATGTTCATCCCCTCGGAGGCGATCTACGCCGAGCTCTTCACGAGCTTCCCCGACCTCGAGCAGTACGCGAACGGGCGGCGCGTCGTCTTCGCCTCGCCGAACACGCTGCACGCCCTTCTCGCCACGGTGAGCATGTTCCACATCGAGACGAAGATCGGCGAGCAGGCGGTGCTGATCCAGAAGGAGGTCGACGGTCTCACCCGCGACGTCGAACTGCTCGCCGAGCGCATCGAGAAGCTCGCCGTGCACTTCCGGCAGGTGGGCGAGGACATCGGCGGCGCCCAAACCTCGGTGAAGCGCATCGTGCAGCGAGGCGAACGGATCGCCAACGTCGACCTCGCCGATGGTGACGCTCCTCCGACCCTGCGGTAGAGTACGGGAAGGCTCGAGACTCGGGCCAGTAACGGGAGGAACATCATGGATTCGAAGAACCTGTACATCGTCGCCGGTGGCGCAAGCCTTGCGATCTCGATCGCCTTCTACTTTGGGATCGGCGTCGAGGCGAACACGACACACGGCATCTACATCGGTCTCTGGGTGCCGGCGATCCTCGCACTCGGCAACCTGCTGGCCAAGAAGGGCAAGTGAACGATCCGATCGTCTTCGCGCTCGGCGTGATCGTCATGATCCCCGTGCTCTTCGCGGCCTACAAAGACCTGCGCAGCTGAA
>CAWULR010000062.1:0-4831 GCA_963923845.1 uncultured bacterium | reverse complement strand
GATGCTCTTCATGCTGCAGCCGTGGTTCCTCATCTCGATGGAGCGGATCAACTGGATCCTCATCGTGCCGTCGACGCTCGTCCAGTTCGGCGTCGGCTGGCGCTTCCACTCGCGCGCTCTTCGCGCGCTGCGACACGGCGGGCTCACGATGGAGACGCTCGTCAGCCTCGGCACCACGTCGGCGTGGGCATGGTCGGTTGCGATCACCGTCTTCCACGACCAGCTGATGCGCATCGGCGTCCCCGCGCATGCGACCTGGGACGCGGCGGCGCTCATCCTGGGATTCGTCGCACTCGGTCGCTGGCTCGAGGCGCGCGCCAAGGATGCGTCGACGAGTGCGGTGCGCAGCCTGCTCGCTCTCCGTCCGGAGCACGCCGAACTGCTCGCTTCGGTCGACGACACCGAGGGCCGCAGCGTTCCGCGCACGAGCATCATTGCGGGCGACCTGCTCCTGGTTCGTCCAGGCGGTCGCATTCCTGTCGACGGCATTGTCGTCAGCGGCCGTGCCGCCGTCGACGAGTCGCTGCTGACCGGCGAGTCGGCGCCAGAGGAGCGCGGCGAGGGGAGTCGCCTCGTGGCCGGGGCGCTGCTCACCGATGCGGCGCTGGTGATGCGCGCCACGGCGGTCGGCGAGGGGACGACGCTCGCGCGCATCGTCGCTGCGGTCGAGCGCGCCCAGGCCTCCAAGCCGGCGATCGCGCGGCTCGCCGATCGCATCTCCGAGATCTTCGTCCCGACGATCATCCTGATCAGCATCCTCACCTTCCTTGGGTGGTACCTCTTCGGCGCCGAGCCGAAGCTCGTCCGTGCCGTTGCGACCGCCATCGCCGTGCTCGTCGTCGCCTGCCCCTGTGCGATGGGCCTCGCCACGCCGACAGCGGTGATCGTCGGCATGGGTCGCGGGGCCGAGGCGGGAATCCTCGTCCGAGATGCGGCGCTCCTCGAGAGCGCCGGCCGGATGCGCGCCGTGCTCTGGGACAAGACCGGCACCCTCACCACCGGCGCGCTGGCGGTTGCGCAGGTGCGCCCGCTCGCCGCAGGTCCCTACGCCGCTCGAGCCGACGAGCTGCTGCGCATCGCCGCGTCGGCCGAACAGCGATCCGAGCATCCGCTCGCGCGCGGCGTCGTCGCAGAGGCTCGCGCGCGCGGCGTCTCGCTGGAGCAGGTGGCCGCGATGGAGGTCGTCCCCGGCCGCGGACTCACGGCGACCGTCGGCGGTGCGCGCGTGATCATCGGCAGCCGCGCGCTCGCTTCGAGCGAGGCTCCTGACGCCGTCGCCGCACTGGAGTCGCTCGCAGACGAGGAGGCGGCCGCCGGTCGCACCCCGCTTTATGTCATCGTCGACAGCGCCGCCGCCGGCATCATCAGCCTCTCCGACACCGTGCGCCCCGAAGCGGCGGCGGCGATCGCACGTCTCGCCGCGCAGAACGTCAGCTCGTGGATCGTCTCCGGCGATCGACAGGAGGTCGTCGACGCCGTGGCAGCTGCGGTCGGGATTCCGTCGGATCGCGCCTTCGGCGGCGTCCTCCCCTCAGAGAAGGCGGCGGTGGTCGAGCGAGTGCGCGCCGCCCACGGAAGCGTTGGCATGGTCGGGGACGGCATCAACGACGCCCCGGCACTCGCGGCCGCAGATGTCGGCATCGCCGTCGGCGGCGGCACCGACGTCGCCAGCGACGCGGCCTCCGCAACGATCTCGAGCGGCAGCCCGAGCGCCGTACCGGCCCTCGTCGACCTCGCTCGCGCCACGACGCGCACGATCCGCCAGAACCTCGCCTGGGCCTTCGGCTACAACCTGCTCCTCGTCCCGCTCGCCGCCGGCCTCGCCCTTCCCGCCTTCGGCATCGGCCTTGACCCCGCCTTTGCCGCCGCCGCCATGGGCCTCTCCAGCGTCAGTGTCGTCGCAAACTCGCTGCGGCTGCGGAGTCTGAAGCTCGCCTGAGAGCAGACCGCATTGGAAATGCGGTTTGGGGGAGGGAATTCTTAGAGGAACGGCCGCAGCTCCACCTTCCGGTTGCACGCCGCGGAGCCGTCGCGGGCGAAGGCTTCGGCCTGGCTGACGGAGTCGGCGTCGACGATCCAGAAGCCGCTGTAGTGCTCGGGGCTGGTGAAGAGCGAGCCGGGTCGCTCGATCCCTGCGCCAGCGCGATTGTCGAAGAGCCTGGCGCGCGTCGGGTCGGCGATGCCGGCGGCGAGGACGAGGTGGCCGCCCGCGTTGAGGCGGTCGTTGAATGCGTCGATCGCGGCGATCTCGTTGCTTGAGGCGGGGTTGCCTGGCCCGTCGATGACGAAGAGGACGTAGCGCACGGTCAGCGCAGCTTGCCGAAGAGGACGCTCGCGTTCTGGCCGCCGAAGCCGAAGCCGTTGATGAGGACGCGGTCGACGGGTTGGTTCGTGCGCGCGGTGTTGGGGACGTAGTCGAGGTCACAGTCGGGGTCAGGTGTCTCGTAGTTGATCGTCGGCGGGACGGTGCCGGTTTCGATCGCCTTGATCGCGGCGAGTCCGGCCACGGCGCCGGCGCCGCCGAGGAGGTGACCGACCATGCTCTTCGGCGAGCTGATCGGGATCTTGTGGGCGTGCTCGCCGAGTGCGCGCTTGATCGCCTTCGTCTCGGTGAGGTCGTTCAGCGGCGTGCTCGTGCCGTGGGCCACGATGTAGCTGACGTCGCTCGGCGTGGCACCGCCGTCCTTGATCGCCTTGGTCATGGATGCCGCGGCGCCGCGCCCCGTCGGTTCTGGTGCGGAGATGTGGAAGGCGTCGGCGGTGGCGCCGGCGCCGAGCAGCTCGGCGTGGATCGTGGCGTTGCGCGCGCGTGCGTGCGCGAGCGACTCGATGACGAAGACGGCGCCGCCTTCGCCGAAGAGGAAGCCGTCGCGGTTCTTGTCGAACGGACGGCTCGCGCGCGTCGGATCGTCGTTGCGCTTGCTGAGCGCCCCCATGTTGCCGAGCGCGGCGAACGCCATGGGGAGCAGCGGCGCCTCCACGCCGCCGGCGATCACGATGTCCGCTTCGCCGCTGCGGATGAGGCGCAGCGCGTCCTGGAAGGCGAGGACGCCGGTCGCGCAGGCGGCGGCCTGAGTGATCGCTGCGCCGGTGAGTCCGTACTTCATGCTCACCATGCAGGCGCCCATGCTCGGGCTCAGCGCGGGGATGGCGAAGGCGCTGACGAAGCGTCCGCCCTTTTCGCGGAAGGCGTCGGCGCCCATGGTGACCTGTTCGATGCCGCCGCCACCGGTGTTGATGACGGTGGCGACGCGATCGCGTTTCTCTGGCTCCCACTCGTGGATGTTGGCGAGACCGGCATGCTCGATCGCCTCGGTGGCGGCGGCGACGGCGAACTGCACGAAGCGGCTCATGCGGCGCGCCATCTTCATCTCCATCGTCTTCGTCGGATCGAAGTCCTTCACCTCGGCGGCGATCTGAACCTCGTTGTTCGAGGGGTCGAAGTGCGTGATGCGGCCGGCGCCAGAGGTTCCGGCGACGAGCGCGTCCCAGTAGCTGGCGGCGCTGTTGCCGATCGGCGTAATCGCGCCGTAGCCGGTGATGACGGCGCGGTCCGTGTCGCTGCGTGGTGCGCCTTGCTCTGCCATCTCGCCTCCTACTTGCCCGTCCAGTGTCGCAGCACCACGGCGCCGTTGTGCCCGCCGAGTCCGATGTTGTTGCTGATCGCGGCACGGAGCGGCGCCTGGCGCGTCTCGAGCGCAACGGTCAGGTTGCACTCCGGATCCACGTTGCGCGTGTTCAGCGTGCCCGGGATCGTCTGGTGGTGCAGCGAGAGCGTCGTGAAGACCGCTTCGACGGCCCCCGCGGCGCCCATCAGGTGTCCGGTCAGGGATTTGGTCGCGGAGATCGGGATCTGCGCGGCGCGGGCGCCGAGCGCGCTGTGGAAGGCGAGTGCCTCGCGCGCGTCGCCGACCGGCGTGCTGGTGCCGTGCGGATTGATCATGTCGACCTCGGATGGGTCGACCTTGCCGCGCCGCAGTGCCCAGGTGATCGAGCGTGCCGCACCGGCGCCGCCCTCGATCGGCTGGATCATGTCGTGCGCATCGGCCGAAGAACCGTACCCCACCACCTCGGCGTAGATGGTGGCGCCGCGCGCCTTCGCGTGCGCGAGGTCCTCCACGATGAACGCACCCGCACCCTCCCCGAGGACGAAGCCGGCGCGATCGGTGTCGAACGGTCGCGAGGCGCTGGCGAGGCCGTCGCCGTCGCGCGGGGCGCCGAGTCCGCGCATGTTCATGAAGCCGATGTGCGCGACCTCGATGAGCGGGTTCTCCGTTGCGCCGGCGATGACGGCGGTCACGTCGCCGCGCTTGATCGCCTCGGCCGCCTCGCCGAGCGCGTGCGTGCCCGTGGCGCAGGCGGAGACGACGGCGAGGTTGTGGCCGACCGCGCCGGTCTCGATGGCGATCATCCCCGAGCAGCTGTCGACCAGACCGTGGGCGATGAAGGTCGGTGCGACGCTGCGCGGACCCTTCTCCTTCCAGGCCATCTGGTTTTCGATGAAGAGTCCCTGCCCGCCGGCGCCGGATCCGAAGACGACGCCGACCTCTTCTCGGTTCGCATCGGTGATCTCGAGTCCCGCATCGGCGAGCGCCTGCTTGGCGGCGGCGACGCCCCAGTGGATCTCCGGTCCGGTGCGGCGAACCGACTTCGCGTCGAGCCATGCGGCGGGATCGAAGGCGCGCACCTCGCCGGCCACGACATAGGGCGCGTACGGCGAAGGATCCCAGTGCGTGATGCGGTCGAGGCCGCTCGTCATCGCGGTGAGCGACGACCAGGCGGACGCAACGTTGTTGCCGATCGGCGAGACGATGCCGAGGCCGGTGATGAC
>CAWULR010000061.1:0-4930 GCA_963923845.1 uncultured bacterium | reverse complement strand
CAGCGATTCCGCGGCGCTCTGGTAGGGTGAGGAGGTGCAGCCGTGCGCTCCGACGCGCGGGCAGGCGCCAACCGAGCGCCGCCCCGTCGTAGCAGCGAACGCCACAACAACTACTACGCAGACAGACAAGGGGTAGACACATCATGAGTCGTAACGTCGCAATATTCGTCGACGTGGCAAACGTCTTTTACGCAGCGAAGGCAGCAGGGGTCGACATCGACTACGTCACGCTGCTCAAGACGCTCACCGCAAACCGCGATCTCGTTCGCGCGTATGCCTACACCGGACTCGATCCGGACAACGAGAACCAGAAGGCCTTCCACAACTTCCTGGATCGGAACAACTACAAGGTCGTCAGCAAGGATGTCCGAAAGTACGGCGACGGTCGCTTCAAGGCGAATCTCGACATCGAGCTCGTGGTCGACCTCGTTCGACTTGCGCCCAAGCTCGACGTCGCGGTCGTGATCTCCGGCGACGGAGACTTCGCGCCGGCGATCCGCGCCGTCCAGGACATGGGTGTGCGCGTCGAGGTGGTGAGCTTCCGCGCCAACACGAGCAGCGACCTTGTGGACGTCGCCGACCAGTTCATCGAGATCACCTCGATCGCCAAGGTCGAGGCCGGAGGGTCGCGCAGCGGCCGACGTGTCGCCGCGGACGGCGACGAAGACCTCTCCATGACCGAGGTGCCCGACAAGCAGTCGGAGACGCCCTCGCGACCTCGTCGAGGATCCGATTCTCGGGAAGAGCGCGGCCGTTCGCGGCGCGGCGGTTCCGGACGCTACGGCGGCGGACGCGGACGCGGCGCGACGGTGCGCGTCGGAAGCAGCGTGATCGACGCCGACGCCATCGAAACGATGTCGCTCGACGATCTCGAGCCGAGCGATCTTTCGCGACCGGCTCCAGGGCAAGAGCACGAGCACGCCGGAGGCGGCGACTACGGAGACGCACCGCGCCGTCGTCGACGTCGCGGCGGTCGAGGTCGACGCGGTCGCGGCGAGAGGTTTGCAGACGGAGCGTCGAACCGCGGTTCGGCATACGACGGACCGATCGAGACGATGTCGCTCTCCGATCTCGACGGCGACGCGCTCGGCGGCGTGCCGGAGTACATGCACTCAGAGCGTCGCGAGGGTCGAGGTCGACCGAGCCCGACCGATCGGGCGCTCGGTTCGGGACCGTCGCGCATCGCCGATGAGGTCGCGCGGTCGCAGCGCGACGGCGCCGGTCGATCCAACGTCTCTGGCGGCGCGGATCACGAGTCTGTACCGTCCGATGTCGCGGCGCTGCTCAACGCGCAGCTTGCGGCAACGGGGCGATCGGCGGAGAGCGCACCGGCGCTGAGCGGCAAGGATGCACCTGCGGGCGGCCGCGGACGCAGCCGCACGGCGGCCAAGGGCGCAGCGAAGAAGCCGGCCGCAAAGAAGCCGGCGGCGAAGAAGCCTGCAGCGAAAGTGGCGTTGGTCAAGAAGACCGCCGGCAAACCGAAGAGCAAGAGGTAAGAGGCGGCCAGGATGGCGAAGGCGGTGAGCACGCCGGCCACGCGTACCGCCGCCCCACGCCAACACGTCGGCACCCGACCGCCGGCGAGCTTTCGAACGCGCGGCCACGATGACGCGAGCGCGCGCCTCGCTACGCTCCTCAGCGACTCGCCGCCGCATGCCCTCCTGATCGTCGGGCCCCGAGGGGCCGGCGCAGGGACGCTCGCTCGCGATGCGGTCGCCACACTCCTCTGCACCGCCCCGATCGAAGGGGGCGCCTGCGGTACGTGCCGCTCGTGCCGGCTCGTCGCCTCGGGGAGCCACGCCGACCTTGCGCTGATCGCGCCGAGCGGTGCCGCCGATGAGATCGGCATCGCGCCGATCAGGAGCCTCGAACAGAGTCTCGCCCTGCTCCCAGTCGAAGGTGGTCGACGGATCGCGCTGATCGAGCGCGCCGACCGCATGAGCGAGGCGGCGCAGAACGCGCTGCTCAAGACGCTCGAAGAGCCGCCGCCCCGCACGCACATCGTCTTGGCCGCGGCTGAGGACTCGTCGCTGATGCCGACGATCCGCAGCCGCTGCGCGTCGGTGCGACTCGGGCTCCCCGAGAGCACGGCGGCGAGCGAACTCATCGCCACGCGACTCGGCCTCGATGCCGCCACTGCGACGCGACTCTTGCGCATGGCGGGAGGGCGTCCCGGACCGCTGCTCGAGGCGGGCGTCGGCGGCGACGCCGCACGCGCGCATGCGCAGCTTCGGCGCCAGCTCCTCGATTTCGTCGCCCTCGCCCCGCACGCACGGCTGCGGCAGATGCCCGCGCTGATCGGCGACGCGAGTGCGATCTTGGCCGCAGGCGTCGACGACCACGAGGGAATCGACGATCCGAACGACGGCGAAGGCGAAGGCGAGGGGGTGGCGGGTAGAGCGAGCGAAGCGGGCGACGACGCGCCGAAGAAGGGTACGCCTGCGCGACGGACGAGCTCGAAGCCGACGCCCGCGGAACGTCGAGCCGCCGCCGCTGCGCTCTTGCGCCTCTGGCGCGGCGTGGCGAGAGACCTTGCACTCGTCGCCGTCGGCGCCGCCGAGTCGATCGGGTTTCCGGAAGATCTCCACGAGTTGACTTCTGTCGCGTCTCGAGTCGAGGCAACGGCGTGGCGCGACGCGCTGATCAGCGTCGATCGCGCGCTTGCTGCGGTGCGTCGCAACGGCAATCCCGAGCTGCTGCTCGATGCCATCGCGCTGCGCTGGCCGCGCGCATGAGTGCGCTGGAGAGCCAGGGAGCCACGTTCGCCCGACTCACGGCACTCGGCGAGACGGTGAGCGAGGCGCTCGACTACACCCAGGTGATCGGCGAGTCGGGAGCGACGGAGATCGAGCGCACGGTCGCCGCGATCGGCGCACGCGACCTTCCGCCCGGCGTCGTCGCGGCCGTCGAGGCGCTTTCTGCTGCGGCAGATCGCGTCGTGGCGGCGAACGATCCGCATCGGGCCATCGACTGGATCGGCGTCTATCCGCGCCTGCTGACGACGCTGCTCGTCGCTGCACTGAACCCGAAGGCGTTGCCGGCCGACGCTCGTCCGGTCGCCGACACGACGAGCGGTACGAGCGCAGCGCGACTCCCGCACGGCATCGCGTTCGACGACGCGCCGCGCGACGGCCGCGCGGTCGTCTACGCCGGAATCCAGGCGGATCCGATCTTGAAGCCGCTCGCACATGCGATTGCCGCCGCCGCGCCGGCGGATCGACTCGTGGCACGGGCACTCATGGGCGATCCAGATCCTGATGCCGAGACCGCCGCTGCGTACTTCGGTCTCCTTCCGTCCCGCCGCGGCGCGAGCGACGCGCTCGTCGTCGGATCGCTGGCGATCGGAGGGAAGGCGGCCCAGTCGAATGCGCAGTACCGCGGCGCGATCGTCGAAGCGACGACCGCCGAGCTGCTCAGGCGTCGCGCGGCGCTTTCGAGAGAGCCCGAGCGCATGGTGCGTCGCGAGCGTCGTTTCGCCGTGGACGGCGCCTCGGCCGATCCGCATCCGTTCGATGTCACGGTCGAGGTGGGCCCGACCCCAGAACTCTGGGACTGCAAGTGGGGTGCGCGCGGCATCGACGACAGCCTCCTCGCCGAACTCGAAGATGCGCGGATCCGCGCGGCCGGGGCCGGCGTCCGCATCGCGATCGGCATCGTGGCGTTCGACACCGCGGCCACCGTCGCTGCACGCCTCGGCGTGCTGCGCGGACCTCGGGAGCAGACGCGCATCATCACGCTGGACACCTTGAGCCGGCTGGCGGCGTGATGAGCGCGTCGAAGTCCACGGAGCTCGCAGGGGATCTCGCCGCACGCTTGGCCCCCGGCGACGCCGCGGACGAGGTCGCCCTGCCGGCCGAGGCGCGATTCCGCGACGAGGGCCGCGGGGTGCGATTCGACGAGTGCGGGAGGGACGGGCGGATGCGAGCCGCAGCGGTGCTCCGCCACGCCCAGGACATCGCGTGGCGGCACAGCGAGAGGCTCGAATACGGCCGCGCCTGGTACGAGGCGCGCGGCGTCGGCTGGGTCGTTCGCGGCATCGATCTCCTCGTCGACCGGCCGCCCCATTCGAACGAGTCGATCACCGGGACGACCTCGCTAGCAGGATTTCGTCACGTGATGGCACGGCGGCACACTCGGCTCTTCGCCTCGAGCGGACGCGTCATCGCCGATGCGGCGATCGATTGGGTGATGACCGATGCAGCGGGACGGCCGACGAGGTTCCCCGCAGAGTTCGAGCCGTTCGTCGCTCGCGTCGGCGCAACCTTTCTGCCGATGAAGCTTCCCAGTGCGCCGCTCGACGGAGGCGGCGTCCGCACAGTCGAGGTGCCGCTGCGCACCTCGGACATCGACCCGCTCGGGCACGTGAATCACGCCGCGTGGCTGGAGATCGTGGAGGAGGCGGTGGCCGTGGTGGCGCCGGATCAGCTCGCTGCGCCTCGCCGGCGCATTCGACTCGAATACCTCGCCGTCACCGAAGGGTCGCGAGCCTTCGTGCAGTGCCGCCAAGAACAGGACGGCGCCGACCTGCGGATCGACATCCAAGATGACCGCGGCGTGCCGCTCCTGCGCGGCCTCCTGACCTCGCTCCCCGCCGACCCACCAGACGTACGAGACGGCACCACGCGAGGCTGACTCGGTGCCGTCCACGATCCTCGCCACGCTGCTGTCGCTCGTCACGGTCGCCGCGGCGGCGATCGCCCCGCTGCCAACGGGACGAATCTCGGTGATGACGGCGCTCGATCGACTCGAGGTGCGGGCGGAGCACAGCGGCGGCTATGCGCGATCGAAGTTCGGAGACTGGATCGACGCCGATGGCGATGGGCTCGACACGCGAGCGGAGGTCCTGATCGACGAATCGAAGACCCGCGTGACGATCAGCTCCCGCACCGTTCGCACCGGACGATGGGTAAGCCTCTACGACAACCTGACC
>CAWULR010000060.1:0-4941 GCA_963923845.1 uncultured bacterium | reverse complement strand
CATGGGAGTAGGGTAGCCGACGAGCGCACCACGCCGAGCCCCGCGTACGATGCGGGGATGGACGACGCAGGACGACTGCTCCTCATGGCGGTGCACGCTCACCCAGACGACGAGACGATCAGCATGGGCGGCACCCTGTCGCGCTATGCGGCCGCGAACTCGGTCGCGCGCGGCGAGAGGACCGACGTCATCGTGGTCACCGGGACGCGCGGCGAGCTTGGTGAGATCGTCATTCCCGAGCGAGACACGCCAGAGGAGCACGAGCGACTCGGGGAGACGCGCATGGGCGAGATCGCCGCGGCGATGCGTGCGCTCGGCGTGTCGCGCTGGGAGAACCTCGGCTATCGCGACTCCGGCATGGACGGCACCGAGGGGAACGCCGATCCGCGTTCGTTCCATCAGCACGTCACCACCGATCTCGATGCGGCGACCGAGCCGCTCGTCCGTCTCGTTCGCAGCGCTCGCCCAGACGTGATCGCCACCTACGACGACTTCGGCGGCTACGGGCATCCAGACCACATCGCCGCCGCGAAGATCGCGCGCCGCGCCTGGGAGGTGGCGGGCGACGCCGCGTGGCGACCTGCGGCAGGCCCCGCGTGGTCGCCGGCGAAGCTCTACGAGGTGCGCATTCCGGATTCGCAGCGCGACGCCGTGATGCGGCTCCTCGAGGCGCGCGGCGTCTCCTCGTGGTGGAGCGAACCGAAGGACGTGCCACCCGAAGAGCTCGAGCGCTGGCGTGCCTGGCGCGCGAAGATGGCCTGTCCCGACGAGCTGATCACCACGCGCATCGACATCAAGGAGCAGCTCGCCGCCAAGCGTCGCGCGGTCCAGGCGCACGCAACCCAGATCAAAGCAGACGGGCCGCTGCTGATGTTGAGCGACGACGACCAGATCGCGCTCGGGGCGCGAGAGCAGTATCGGCTCGTGGCACATCGCCTGGACAGTGCGCCGACGTTCCCCGAAACGGACCTCTTCGCCGGACTGCGGTAGGAACGGGGCTCGTCAGCGAGTGGTGCGTCGTCGCACCGACGCGAGGACCAGTGTGCCGAGGAAGATCGCCGTCTCGACCAACACGATCGCCGCGCCCGACGCAAGGTCGAACGCGTAGCTCAGATAGAGTCCCGCAACGGCCGACACGATGCCGATGAGTGCGGCAACCTGGATCATCCGTCCGAATCGGCGCGCGAGCAGCTGCGCCGTCGCCGCGGGCGTGGTGATCATCGCCACGACCAAGACGATCCCGACCGCCTGAAGGCTGATCACGATGGTCACGGCGATCAAGATCAGGAGCAGGTCGTCGAGTCGGCGAACAGGAAGGCCCGCCGCACCCGCGCCGAGCGGATCGAACGTCGCGAAGAGCAGCTCCTTCCAGAAGATGCGCACGACGACGAGGAGCAGCAGCACGAGCACTCCGAGCGCGACGAGATCGGAGACGCTGATGCCCAACACGTCGCCGAAGAGGAAGTGGAAGAGATCTCCGACGTAGTTCGGAATCGACGAGAAGAGCGCGACGCCGAGTGCGAACATCCCGGCGAACAGGACGCCGATGATCGAGTCGGATCGCAGGCCCGACGTGCGCGTCAGGATGCCGATGCCGAGCGCCGTCGCGATCGACGCAACGGCACCGCCCACGATGATGGGGAGTCCGAGCAGGTAGGCGATCACGATCCCCGGGAACGCCGCGTGGCTTACGGCGTCGCCGATGAAGCTCATCCCCTTGAGCACCACGAACGAGCCGATCACCGCACACGCGACGCCAACGAGGGCGCTGGCAACGAGCGCGCGGACGAAGAAGTCGTAGCCGAGTGGCCCGAGGAGGAGGTCGAGCGGGTTCACTCGTGGCCCTCGTGGGCGCCGTGATCGTGGTGCGGGTCGTCCAGCAGCACCACGCCGCCGCCGGCGAGCGGCACGAGGTGCCCGCCGTAGGTCGCCTCGAGCACCTCGCGGTCGAGCACGAGGTTCGCCGCGCCGTGCACGACCACGCGTCCGGCGAGGGCGACGACGTCGTGGAATCGCTGGGCGGCACAGGCGAGATCGTGCGTCGTGGCGACGACGGTGCGCCCGCGCGCCGCCTCGGCGTCCAGGATGTTCATGATCCGCTCCTGCGTCACCGGGTCCACTCCGGTCACCGGTTCGTCGAGGAGATAGAGGTCCGGCTCCGAGGCAAGCGCACGCGCGATGAAGACGCGTCGTCGTTGGCCGCCGGAGAGTTCGCCGATCTGGCGGGCCGCGTAGCTCGACATCTCCACTCGCTCGAGTGCTTCGTCGATGGCGGCGCGATCCGCTGCGCCGACGCGACCGAGCGGTCCGATGCGCGGCGTGCGTCCCATCGCGACCACTTCGTCGACGGAGACGGGGAAGCTCCAGTCCACCTGTTCGGCCTGCGGCACATAGGCGACCCGAGCTGAGTTGACGCCGACGGGCGCGCCGAGCACCTCGACCGACCCCGACCACGGCCGCATCAGCCCTGCCGCGCACTTGAGCAGTGTCGACTTGCCGCCGCCGTTCGGCCCGAAGATCGCCGTGAGCGAACCGACCGCAAGGTCGAGGTTCACCTCGCTGACGGCGGCACGGTCGCCGTATCCTGCCGTGAGCGCCGTGATCGAAACCGCTGTCTCGCGCCGCGTCGCACTCATCGCATCGCTCCGAGGATCGCGTCGGCGTTCGCCTGCATCATCCCGAGGTAGCTGTCTGCCGGCGGTGCACCGAGAGCATCGGAGTGGAGTCCCTGCACGACGGTTGCGCCGGTCTCCGCGGCGATCTGCTCGAGCACCTTCGACGGAAGCTGCGCCTCCCCCAAGAGCGTCGTCACGCCCGCCGCGCGGATCGCGTCGATGAGTGCGCGGATCTCCTGCGCGCTCGGATCCTGCCCAGGCGATTCGACGGCCACGCCGACGATCTGGATGTCATATGCGCGCGCGAAGTATCCGAACGCGTCGTGCATCGTGACCATCGTGCGTTGAGAGGGATCGAGCGCCGCAAACGAGTCCGAGAGCCGACGGTCGAGTGCGTCGATTGCAGCGATGCTTTCGGCGCTGGTCGTCTCGATGCGCGCCGCGAGTTCGGGAGCCTCTCTGCTGACACGTTCGGCGATGCGTTCGACGTACAGTGCGGCGCCACGAGGATCGAGCCAGATGTGCGGATCGATCCCACCATCGGCACCTCCTCCCATCAGGTACGTCCATCCGCTCGCTTGGTCGAGCCCGTCGCCGAGCAGCAGCGTGTCGGCGGCACTCTTTCCCGCCGCCTCGACAAGCGGCTCGACCCAGCCGTCGAGGCCGAGTCCGTTGGCGACGATCAGATCTGCAGACTCCAGCAACGCCACATCTGACGGCGACGGTTCGAACGTGTGGACGTCGACGCCGGCAGGGACGATGCTCGTGATGCTCGCTGCGTCGCCGAGCGCCATGTGCGCGATATCGGCGAAGACACCGGTGGTTGCGACAACGCGGTAGCCGCCGCTCTGGGACGAGGGCGACGATTCGGTCCCGGCGGTGCACGCACCGACAGCGGACGCACCGACGATAGATGCGACGGCGAGCGCGACGAAGGAGCGACGGTTCATCGCGTCCGCCGCCGTCTCGACTGACAGGAGGGGCATCTACCGAAGAGCTCGAGCCGATGCTCCGTGATGAGGAAGCCCGAGCGCCGAGCCGCTTCGGTCGTCACCGTCTCGATGCCGCAGTCCCCGACATCGGCAGAGCGCCCGCACTCGAGGCAGACCAGGTGGTGGTGATGCGATCGTTCGCATGGGATGTAGGCGTGTCGACCGTCGGGCAGCTCGAGTCGCTCGACGAGCCCCTGGTCCGCGAGCAGTTCCAGGATGCGGAAGACGGTGGCGCGACCGATGCCGAGGCGACGTCGCTCGGCGTCGGCGAGCAGGTCGGCTGCCGTGAAGTGGCCCCTGCGCCGCTCGATCAACTCGGCGAGTCGGCGGCGTGGCTCGGTGAGCCGCACCCCCGCCTGGTCGAGCGCCGTCACCATCTCGGATGCCATGGGCGGAGCCTACCACAGATGAGACTCAGTATCATATGGCCCGAGCGGGGGTCGGTGGGGCCGTGGGTATACTCGTCCGATGGAGATGATTCGCCGCGCCGTGCTTCTCGGCCTTGTCGTCGGCGCCGTGGGGGTGGTCATCCTCTTCCTCTCCAGCCCCTTCGACTCCAAGCCGACGCCGTCGATGAGCGGCGACTTCACGCCGGTCGAACCGACGCTCGTCCCGGCGAACGGACTCGCCACCGGGCACGGGCTCGGCGCAGCAGACGCTCCGGTGGTGCTGACGGTCTGGACCGACTATCAGTGTCCGATCTGCGGCGCGTGGGCGAACGGCGTGGAGCCGGCGCTCTACGAGCGCTATGTCACCGACGGGAAGCTGCGCATCGAACACCGCCACTACTCGTTCATCGGAGAGGAGTCGTTCGTTGCGGCGGTTGGCGCGGAGTGCGCCGCGAAGCAGGATCGCTTCTGGGCCTTCCACTCGCGGATCTTCGCGAATCAGAACGGCGAAAACCAGGGAGCCTTCAGTGCCGAGCGGCTGCGCAAGATCGCCGAGGCGTCGGGCGTCGATCTGACGGCCTGGGACGAGTGCATCGCCGATCCGGCGGTGCGCGCCGGCGTGGAGGCCGACGCGGAAGAGGCGAAGGGGCTCGGGATCACCGGGACGCCGACGCTGATCCTCGGCGACTGGATGGATTCGGGGATCCCCGCCCCTGACGATCTCTACTCCCGCATCGACGCCGCCCTGGGGAAGTAATCCGTGTCGCGCGCACACCGCATCGGCGCGCTCTTCTCTGCGATCGGCATCGCTGTCTCCGGCTTCATCCTCGGCGAGAAGTTCGGACTCATCCCAGAGGTGTGCGGTCCGGCCTGGGGTCCGTTCGGCGGGTGCAAGACGGTCGAAGCATCACAGTGGTCGAGCATCGGCCCGATCCCCATTGCAGC
>CAWULR010000059.1:0-5365 GCA_963923845.1 uncultured bacterium | reverse complement strand
AGGTCGACGAGTTGCATCGTGACCTCGTAGCTGCTGATGTCTTCCGAGAGCACGTCGCCTTGGTTTCGGAGCGATGCCATCACGCTGTCGAACTTCGACGCCGGGACGCGGAATGTGGCGTTGACGTAGAGCTGATCGTCCTGTCCGTAGCGTGAGCTCCCGGAGAGGTAGCCGCCGTTGGCGGTGATCAGCTCGGTGATGCTCTTGAGCGAGTCCTCGATGCCGCTCACCTCGAGGGAAACGTTGCCGTAGCGGACGACGTCGACCCGCGCCGCGTCACCGGAGCCGGCGGTCGGCACCGCGGTCGGTGCGCCGACGTCGAGGCGGCCGTCGCTGACCATCCCTTTGTCCACGACGGCAGACTCCGCACTGGCCGATCCGCCCGCGCCGAGCAGGCCGAAGTTCAGCGTATTCAGGCCGGTCACCAGGGCGAGGGCGAGGGCAAGGGCGGCGCCAGCAAGAGCTGGGAGTCCGAACCGGTTCAGTCGAGTCGTCAGTGCGCGCATCGTCCACTCCTTCTCTGATGGGCCCTCTGTGGGCATTCTGCCCTTCGCGGACCCGGCACTCCCATAACGCCCCCGAAGCGGCGGGGGTTCCTGCCCTCGTGCGATGCCCGTGTGCGATGCCCGCGGCGGCACCCTCAGTGACGGCGCCCCAAGAAGAGCCCCTAGAAGAGACCGACGATCTCCCCGCCGCGGGCGAGGTCGAGGTCGATCCGTTCGCCGCCGGGCGCCTTGTTCAGGCCCGGCATGAGGCGCATGTCGCCGCAGATCGCGGTGACGAAACCCGCCCCGGCCGCCAGCGTCACCGAGCGAACCGGCACGCGGAACCCAGTCGGACGACCGAGCCTGCTGGCATCGTGGGAGAGCGAGTACTGCGTCTTCGCCATGCAGATCGGGAGCCTCCCGTAGCCGAGCTCCTCGAGCCGTGTCAGGCGCTTCGCAGCGGTCGGCGAGATGTCGACACCGTCCGCCCCGTAGATGCGCATCGCGATCGTCTCGATCTTCTTCGCGAGCGGCGCATCGTCTGCGTAGATCGGCGCGTACGTCGCCTCGCCGGAGGCGACCGCCGCCCAGACCGCCTCCGCAAGTTCCGCCGCACCCTTGCCGCCATCGGTGAAGTGCGACGAGATCACCGCGGCGCGGGCGCCTGCGGCGAGCGCGACTCGCGTGATCGCCTCGTGCTCCGCCGGTGTGTCGGTTGGGAACCGGTTGATCGCCACCACGGCGGGGATGCCGAAGGCGAGGACGTTCTCGATCTGCTTCGCGAGATTCTGCGCGCCGGCCTCCACCGCGGCAACGTTCTCCTGGTTGAGTGCCGGGTCGAGCGGTTTCCCGGCAACGATCTTCCCGACGCCGCCGTGCATCTTCAGTGCGCGTACCGTTGCCACGATCACCGCGGCGTCCGGCGCGATGCCAGAGGCGCGGCACTTGATGTCGAAGAACTTCTCGGCGCCCATGTCTGCGCCGAATCCCGCTTCGGTGACCACGATCTCGCTGGTCGCCAGTGCAGCTCGGTCGGCGATGATGGAGTTGTTGCCGTGCGCGATGTTGGCGAACGGTCCGGCGTGGACGAACGCGGGACCGCCTTCGAGCGTCTGCAGCAGGTTCGGCTTGATCGCGTCGCGCAGCAGCGCCGCCATTGCGCCGGCAACCTTCAGGTCTTCCGTTGTCACCGGCCTCCCGTCTGTGGTCTCCGCAACCACGATGCGTCCGAGGCGCGCGCGCAGATCTGCAAGATCTGACGCGAGTGCGAGCACCGCCATGACTTCGCTCGCCACGGTGATCACCGTCTCCGATTCGCGCACCACACCGTTCTCTTTCCCGCCGAGGCCGATGATCGTCTTGCGAATCGCACGGTCGCTGATGTCCACGACGCGCGGCCAGGTGATCGAGCGCACGTCGATGTCGAGTGCGTTGCCGTGGTGAAGGTGGTTGTCGAGGAAGGCGGCGGCCAGGTTGTGTGCCGCGCCGATCGCATGGACGTCGCCGGTGAGGTGCAGGTTGAACTCTTCCATTGGAATCACCTGGCTGTAGCCACCGCCGGCGGCACCGCCCTTGATCCCGAAGACAGGGCCGAGGCTCGGCTGACGAATCGCCACCGTCGCCCTCTTCCCGATCGCGTTGAGCCCCTGCGCCAGGCCGATCGTCGTGGTCGTCTTCCCCTCACCGAGTGGCGTTGGAGTGATCGCCGTCACCACCACGTACTTTCCGCGTCGACCGAGCTTCTCCATCCGCTCGATCGCTTCGATCGAGATCTTTGCCTTGCTGCGGCCGTACGGCTCCACTTCGTCCGGCGAGAAACCGAGGTCCGCTGCAACGGCCTCGATCGGCTTCGGCGCGACGCTGCGTGCGATCTCGAGGTCGGATGGGAAGGACATGCGACGAGTCTACGCCGCGGCGTGCCGCGCGGCTGCCTGCGCCGCCTGCAGCACGAGGATGGCGTTCGTCATCGGACCGACGCCGCCCGGCACGGGGCTGAGCGCTCCGGTTTCGCCGACCGCCGCGGAGACGCTCTCGGCGTCCACGTCGCCCACGATGCGGTCGCCGTCGGCATGGATGCCCACGTCGACGACGACGCATCCGGGCGCAACATGCTCGCCGCGCACGAGTCCGCGCACGCCCGCCGCCACCACCAGGATCTGCGCGGTCCGGGTGATCGCCCCCATGTCCGGCGTCTTCGAGTGCACAACCTGGACCGTCGCGCCCGCAAGGGTGAGCAGCTGGGCGACCGGTCTCCCCACGACGGAGCTTCGGCCCACGACCACCGCCCGTCGTCCCTCCAGCGGGATCTCGTGGGCGCGGAGCAGCTCCAGCACCGCCGCCGCCGTGGCGGGAAGCAGCGTGCCGTCGAGGTCGCCCGCGGCGAGTCGCGCGGCGTTCGCCGCGGTCGCGCCATCCACATCCTTTGATGGGTCGATCGCTGCCACGACGTGCGCACGGTCGACACCGCTCGGCAGCGGCGACTGCAGGATGATCCCCGCAACATCGGAATCGTCGGAGAGTCGCTTCAGGGTTGCGCTGATCTCCGCGTCGCCCGCCGTCGCTGCGAGCGAGATCTTCTTCACCGCGAGCCCTGCGGCCGCTGCCTGTTTCAGCAGCTGCTCGGTGTAGATCAGCGCATCGACCTCTTCTGTGGCGACGACGGCGGCGAGCACCGGCGGCTTCCCGCCGCGAGCCGCCAGCGTCTGCGCGACGAGGCGCGCCGCCTCATCGGCAAGCGCAGCAGAGCGCGGCTTTGCAGCGAGGGTTCGGCTCACTGCGGCGTTGCGCGGTGGAGTGCGGCAAGCGACGCGACCGTCTGGCTGGCGATCTCCGCGCGCGTCTGGGCATTCTCGATGTACGGCAGGTTCGCCTCGACGTTCTCGGCGGCGCTCTCGCCGGCCGCGCGGGCAAAGCGCAAGGCGACCTCGAGATCGCTTGCGGCGGCGGGAAGAGACGCGTCGAGGATGCTGCGTGCCGCATCCGCAACGGCGACCGTTGCGCGAAGCGTCGCAAGCGGAACCTCCGCCGCTCGCTGCGCGGCACGCGAGATCGCCGTGGTCCGCGCGCTGCGCTCGTCATCCGTGCCCTTCGGAAGTCTCAGCGCCTCCATGAAAGCGGTGTAGGCGGCGGCATCGTCTTCGGCGAGCGAGAGCAGATCGACACGTGCGCCGTGGGCGCGCTCGAGTGCTGCCCGTTGCAGCGCACTCTGCGCGCCGCCGTTCGCCCCTGGCCTGTCGAGCGAGAGGCCCGCGACCATCTCCACCAGTGCGGCGCCCATGGCACCGGCGAGGCCGGCCGCCGAACCTCCTCCCGGCGCCGGTGTCGCCGCCGCGAGCGCGTCGAGATAGTCGCGCAACGACGTGGTCGGCAGGTGCGTCATCGCTCCCCCTCTATTCCGTGCAACGGACCGCTAGTCCGCCTCGTAGTCGCTGATGCGACCGCTGTGCTTCCGCGCGAGCGAGAGCGCGATCGCAAGCGAGAGGACGAGCCCCGCCAGCGCACCGAGTTCGTAGAGCAGAGGAGAAATGTCTCGACCGGCGACGAGCCACTGCTCGATCTGCGCGGTCGCAATGAGGATGCGCCGCACCACCGCAACAAGGCCGATGATCAGGAAGGGCTCGAGGATCAGCTGCGACCTGGCGAGCGAGATGCGCAGCGTGTAGATCAGCTCGGCGATGATGAAGAGCAGGAGGACGCGATCGAGGATCTTCAGCGCCGCATCGATGCTCCCCGACTGGAGTCCGACGACGACTTCATGGAAGACCTCGCCGCCGATGATGACGACGGCGACCAGGAGGACGGCGGCGAGCGTGAGGTCCAGGGCGATCTCGACGAGTCGCAGTGCGGAGCGCGCCGATTCGACGGCCCCCTCCTGCCGCGCCGATCCCCGACGTTGTCGCTCTCTCGCCATCGGCATAGCATCGCACGGCGCAGCGGCGCGACGGATCAGGCGTGGCTCAGGACGCCTCCCGGCACCTCGGCGGTCGACGCAAACGGGAGCGTGCGCCAGGCATCGTCGTACGCCTCGATGCACCAGGCACCGCTGCGGCGCGAGAACGACAGGACGAGGGCGGCGTCGTCCGTCTCGAGCTCCCAGAGGGTGCGTGGACCGGACTCGGCCCGATAGACGCCGTGCTCTCGGCGGAGTGCCAGCACCCTGGTGACCTTGCGAACGATCCCCTCGAAGGCGACGGCCGTCGGGGCTCCCGTGCGCCAGTGCGCGGTCACCGTGACCGGGACTGGAGCGATCTGCTGCATTGCCATCTCCGTTCCTCCTGCCCTGTAGGGCCCCCGCGAGGGGTCTGATTCGAACTAGAACATCTGTTCGGCACAGGGAGTGTCATAGAACATCTGTTCTCTGTCAAGGGGTGGTTCCAGAGGTATGCGAGAATCCCCGAACCAGCGCGGGGGCTCACCCCCGCCCCAGGAAGGAGCGCATCATGAAGGTCATCCTCACCTCCAGCGTCCCGAAGGTCGGCAAGGCCGGCGAGCTCAAAGAGGTCGCCGACGGGTATGCCCGGAACTACCTGATCGCCAACGGCCTCGCCATCCCCGCCATCGGCGGGGCGGCCGCCAGGGTCGCGGCGGAGATCGCGGCGAAGGCCTCGAAGGTCGATCGCGCCAAGCAGGAGTCCGAAGAGCAGGCCAAGAAGATCAGCGCCACCACGCTCACGATGGGAGTGAAGGTCGGCGAGGGCGGGAAGCTCTTCGGCTCGATCACCGGCAAGGAGATCGCCGACGCGCTCGAACGGCGCGGACTCGCCGTGGAGAAGCACCAGGTGCTCCTCGACGAACCGCTGAAGCAGCTCGGCACCTACAAGGTGCAGGTCAAGGTCGCCGCGCACCTCATCGCCGAGGTGACGGTCACCGTCGAGCCGAAG
>CAWULR010000058.1:0-5429 GCA_963923845.1 uncultured bacterium | reverse complement strand
GCCCCCACGGCATCAACATCGTGGAGTTCACGAAGTCGTACAACGAGAAGACCTCCGACCGCAAGGGCGAGGTCATCCCGGCGGTGATCACGATCTTCGAGGATCGCTCGTTCACCTTCATCCTCAAGACCCCGCCGGCGGCGGACATGATCCGCAAGGCGGCCGGGATCGAGAAGGGTGCGGGCGACCACAAGGCGGGCAGCGTCGGGAAGATCACCAAGGCGCAGGTCCTGGAGATCGCCCAGAAGAAGATGGTCGACCTGAATGCGACCAGCATCGAGGCCGCCTGCTCGATGATCGAGGGGTCGGCTCGCTCGATGGGAGTCGACGTCGTCGCTTGACGACAACCGCCACCCCGCGGTGAAGGGGGAGGCCGACAACGGCCGACAAGGAGGCACGACGATGGCACGACACGGAAAGCGATATCTGGAAGCGGCGAAGCTGGTCGATCCCGAGAAGGAGTACGCACCGCTCGAGGCCGCAGCGCTGGTCAAGAAGACCGCGACCACGAAGTTCGATCAGACGATCGAGGTGCACATCCGCCTCGGCGTCGACCCGCGCCAGTCGGAAGAGGCCGTGCGCGGCACGGTCGGCCTTCCGCACGGCACCGGAAAGCGGGTGCGCGTCGCCGTGTTCGCCCAGGGCGAGAAGGCGCTCGAGGCCACCAAGGCCGGAGCCGATGAGGTTGGCGCGGCGGATCTCGTCGCCAAGATCGACGGGGGCTGGCTCGACTTCGACGTGGCCATCTCCACCCCCGACCTCATGGGTCAGGTCGGAAAGCTGGGCAAGGTGCTCGGCCGAAAGGGCCTGATGCCGAACCCGAAGGCGGGGACGATCACGACCGATCTCGCTCGAACCATCGGCGAGCTGAAGTCGGGTCGTGTCGAGTTCAAGCTCGACAAGGCGGCGATCATCCACCTCGGCTTCGCGAAGGCGAGCTTCAGCGAGGAGCAGATCGTCGGCAACCTCAGCGCCCTCTTGGAGGCGGTCAACCGTGCGAAGCCGTCGGGGCTCAAGGGAACCTACATCAAAGGCGTGAGCATCTCCGCCAGCATGGGGCCGGGCGTCGCGGTCGACGTTCCTGCCCTCTTGGCTGCGGCGAGCTGAGCCGATCGGCGGGTTTGCCCGACACAGGGTAGACTCCGCCTCCGCGCCGATCCGGCTGATCGGCTCGAACGAAGCGCCCTGGCGGAGACGTCGGGGAGATGAAATACGACGGATCGCCGAAGAGCGCGTGTGATCCCGGCCTCTCGGTCGGGAACCTAAGTCGCCTCACGAGCAGTCGAGAGATCGACCTGACGTGGAGTGGGCACGCAGAGGCAGGGTTCCTAGCGCGTGGAGCGCGGCCCCCTGTGACGCGGACCGTTGCAGGGGTGCCAGCAGCACCCGCCGAGGCGCACCGGCATGTGCGCCAAAGCTAGGAGGAACCGTGCCAACGCAGAAAAAGCGCGACACGATCGACTCGCTCCGCACGGAGCTGTCGGGCAGCCGTGGGCTGATCCTCTCGTCATACCGAGGGTTGACGGTCGCGGAGTTTGCCGCGATTCGAGGAGCCCTTCGGGCGCAAGGCATCACGTATCGGGTGGTGAAGAACCGCTTGATGCGCGTCGCCGCGAACGAGCTCGGAAACACGACGCTTCCAGACCTCTTGAAGGGTCCGACGGCGATCGCGTTCGGTTCAGGTGACGAGGCGGTTCTCGCCAAGACGGTCCTGGGTGCACTGAAAGAGTACCCAGCCGTCGAGGTTCGGGGAGCGGTGTTGGGAGAGGCGATCCTCAACCTGTCACAGCTCACCGCGCTCTCGAAGCTCCCGACTCGCGACGTGCTTCTTGCCAAGGTGGCTGGTGCCTTCCAGGCTCCGGTCCAGAAGGTGGCGTTCTTGTTCGCAGCACCACTTCAGAAGGTGGGCTACGCGCTTGGCGCATACAGGAGCAAGCGCGAGGCCGAGGCGGCCTGACCCTGCCCGGCTGGGCGAACAACAGATGATTGATCAGCCTCACGGCTGAAGAAGGAGAGAAGAAATGTCGAAGCTTACAACCGATCAGTTGCTCGAGGCCGTCAGCGAGATGACCGTCCTGGAGCTTTCCGACTTCGTGAAGGCGTTCGAAGAGAAGTTCGGCGTCAGCGCCGCGGCTCCGGTCGCGGTGGCGGCAGCTCCCGCCGCAGGTGGCGCAGCTGGCGGCGATGCGGCTGCCGCGGGCGGCGACACCGTCAACGCCATCCTTTCGGACGTCGGCGCCAACAAGATCCAGGTGATCAAGGTGGTGCGCGAGCTCACCGGTCTCGGCCTCAAGGAGGCGAAGGACCTGGTGGACGCCGCTCCGAAGCCGATCAAGGAGGGGATCGCCAAGGCTGAGGGGGAGAAGATCGTCGCTGCCCTCGCCGAGGCGGGCGCCAAGGTCGAGCTCAAGTAGCCTCGATTCTGTAACAATCGTTGCCGGAGCCCCTCTCACCCGCCGATCGGCGGGTGATGAGGGGCTTCTGCGCGCCAGGGGGGCCGCGTGAGGCGGCGGACCGCTTGCCAAGGTGCGGCCGACTGCGCTAGTCTCTCCGTTCGCTCGATCGCGACCATATTGCCGAAGGAGCTGCCGCATGCCTTCTCGCACCAGCCGCGCTGGCACGTCCGGTCATCGGAAGCACTACTCGCGGATCCCAGAGATCCTCGAGATCCCAAATCTCATCGACCTCCAGACAACCTCGTTTGCCGCGTTTGTCGGCCCTGAGTGGATCCCCGGCGCCGCACCGCTCCCGAAGGGGACAAAGACCTTCCTCGCGGAGCTGCTCGAAGAGATCAGCCCGATCCGAGACTTCACCGGCAAGCGTCTCGAGCTCTCGTTCCTCGACTACGAGTTCAAGGAGGCGAAGGTCAGCGAAGAGGACGCACGCGCAAAGGATGCCACCTACGCGCGCCCGCTCATGGTCACCGCAGAGCTGAAGGTCCTCGAGACCGGAGAGATCCGCAGCCAGCAGATCTACATGGGCGACTTCCCGTGGATGACGAGCCAGGGAACCTTCATCATCAACGGCGCCGAGCGAGTCGTCGTCTCGCAGCTCGTTCGCTCGCCGGGCGTCTTCTACACCGACACCATCGATCCGGTCTCCGGTCGCTCGCTCTGGTCGGCCAAGGTGATTCCGAACCGTGGCGCATGGCTCGAGTTCGAGACGAGCGGCAAGGACCAGCTCTACGTCAAGGTCGACCGCAAGCGCAAGCTTCCGGCAACATCGCTGCTTCGCGCTGTCGGCTACGAGACGAACGACGAGATCGCCGGCCTCTTCTCGCGCATGCCGAGCAATCCTGAGCATCCGTATATCGCCAACACGCTGGAGAAGGACACCACGGCGACGCGCAGCGAGGCGCTGGTCGAGGTGTACAAGCGACTCCGACCGGGCGATCCGCCCACAGGCGACAACGCTCGATCGCTCGTCGAGAACCTCTTCTTCAATGCGCGGCGCTACGACCTTGGCCGCGTCGGCCGCTACAAGTTCACCCAGCGGCTGAAGGAGACGGCGAGCCTGATGAACCTCGAGCTCCCCGGCGACGAGACGCGCACGCTGACGCGCGAAGACCTTGCCGCGATCGTGGGTCACCTGATCATCGCGAACGAAGGCGGCGCGCACCACGATGTGACGGATCACCTCGGCAACCGACGCGTCCGCGCCAACGGCGAGCTGATCCAGAACGCGTTCCGCGTCGGTCTGCTGCGCATGGAGCGCGTCATCAAAGAGCGCATGACGATCCAAGAAGACGACAAGGCGACGCCGAGCGCACTCGTCAACGTCCGCCCCGTGGTTGCGTCGATGAAGGAGTTCTTCGGCGGATCGCAGCTGAGCCAGTTCATGGATCAGACGAATCCGCTGGCAGAGTTGACCAGCAAGCGACGCCTCTCGGCGCTCGGCCCGGGCGGCCTCTCACGCGAGCGCGCCGGCTTCGACGTCCGCGACGTCCACCACAGCCACTACGGTCGGATCTGCCCGATCGAGACGCCTGAAGGGCCGAACATCGGCCTCATCGGTTCGCTGGCGACCTTCGGTCGGGTCAACGACCTCGGATTCATCGAGACGCCCTACCGCCGTGTCAAGGAGGGGCGTGTCACCACCGATGTCGTCTATCTCCCAGCGGACGAAGAGGAGCGCTTCGCGATCGCGCAGGCGAACGCCGAGCTCGACGACACGTCGCACCTCGTCGGCGAGCGCATCTACTGCCGCAAGGGCGAGGGCTTCGAGCTCGTCGAACCCTCCAAGGTGGAGTTCATGGACGTGTCGCCAAAGCAGGTCGTCTCCGTGGCCACGGCGCTGATCCCGTTCCTTGAGCACGACGACGCGAACCGAGCGCTGATGGGTTCGAACATGATGCGCCAGGCGGTTCCGCTGCTCGAGCCGCACGCGCCCGTGGTGGGGACCGGCGTCGAAGGACGCGCCGCCCGAGACTCGGGCCAGGTCGTGATCGCACGGCGAGCCGGCGTCGTCACCTCGGTGGCCGCCGACCTCATCGTGGTGGAGCCTGACGACGCGGCCAACAAGAAGGACCTCGATCGCTACGTCCTGCTCAAGTTCGTGCGCTCCAACCAGGGGACCTGCCTCAACCACCGACCATCGGTGGCCGTCGGCGATCGCGTCGCACCGGGGCAGGTGATCGCCGACTCCATGTCCACCGACCAGGGCGAGCTCGCGCTCGGCCAGAACGTGGTGGTGGCCTACATGTCGTGGGAGGGCTACAACTACGAGGACGCGATCATCATCAGCGAGCGCCTCGTCCGCGAGGACGTGTTCACCTCGGTGCACATCGAGAAGCACGAGACCGAAGCGCGCGACACCAAGCTCGGCCCGGAAGAGATCACGCGCGACATCGCCAACGTTCCAGAGGAGCTCCTTGCGAATCTCGACGAGAAGGGCGTGATCCACGTGGGCGCGGCGGTCCGTCCGGGTGACATCCTCGTCGGCAAGATCACCCCGAAGGGCGAGACCGAGGTGACCGCGGAAGAGCGGCTCCTCCGCGCGATCTTCGGCGAGAAGGCGCGCGAAGTGAAGGACTCCTCGCTGCGACTGCCGCACGGCGAGCGCGGCACGGTGGTGGAGGTGCGCGAGTTCCTCCGCGACGATGCCGACCTCTCGGCCGGCGTGAACCAGCTTGTGCGCGTCTCCGTTGCCCAGAAGCGCAAGATCTCGGTCGGCGACAAGATGGCGGGACGCCACGGCAACAAGGGCGTCGTCTCTCGCATCCTGCCGGTCGAGGACATGCCGTTCCTGCCCGATGGCACCCCCGTCGACGTCATCTTGAATCCGCTCGGCGTGCCGAGCCGCATGAACATCGGCCAGCTGCTCGAAACGCACCTGGGCTGGGCGCTGGCGAAGCAGAGCCTCAAGGGGGCCACGCCGGTCTTCGACGGTGCGACAGAAGAGAAGATCATCGCCGAACTCGAGGCCGCGGG
>CAWULR010000057.1:0-5465 GCA_963923845.1 uncultured bacterium | reverse complement strand
CCTGAACACTCCACGTCCACGCTGAACCAGCACTCCTGTGCGAGGCCGGGTTCGAACGGCGGCGGCGCGGGTTGGTCGTGCTGCATCTGAGCAGCCTAGAACATGTCGACGGCTACTCGCTCCGCACCATGATGTGCTTCGCCACCGTGTAGTCCTCGAGCGCATACATCGACTGATCCTTGCCGTACCCCGACTGTTTGAATCCGCCGTGCGGCATCTCGCTCGCCAGGGTGAAGTGATCGTTGACCCAGACGGTGCCGAACTGCAGCGCCTTCGAAACCTTGAACGCGCGCGCCACGTCGTTCGTCCAAATCGACGAAGCGAGCCCGAATCGGCAATCGTTCGCCCACTCCACCATCTGCTCGTCGCTCTTCGCTCGCTGGACGGTGACGACCGGCCCGAAGACCTCTTCCTGCACGATCTCCGAGGACTGGGCCGGCCCCGCGATGATCGTCGGGCGGTAGTAGTGCCCTTTCGAACGAATCGTCGTCCCGCCGAGGACGACCTCCGCCTTCTTTGAAGCGCGGCTCACGAAGCCCTCGACGCGCTTCAGCTGCTCCGCACTGATCAGCGAGCCCATCTCCGTGGCCTTGTCGGACGTCGGCCCGACCTTGATCGTCTTCACCTGCTGCTCGAGTAGGGCGACGAACCTCTCGTACGACTTCGGCCCGACCACGATGCGGCACGCTGCGGTGCAGTCCTGCCCCGCATTCCAGAAGCTGGCGGCGCGCATCGTCTCGGCGGCAAGCTCGAGATTCGCATCGTCGAAGACCAATACGGGTGCCTTCCCGCCGAGCTCGAGGTGGAGGCGCTTGACGCTCTCGGCGCCCGCGGCGGCAATCCGCTTCCCCGTTGCCGTATCGCCGGTGACCGAGACCATGTCGACGCCCGGATGTCGGGAGAGTGCCGCTCCGACGTCGGATCCCGGACCGGTGATGACGTTCAAGACGCCTGGCGGCAGGATCTCCTGCGCCAGCCCGCCGAGCATCAGCGCGCTGATCGGCGTGCGCGCCGACGGCTTCAAGACGATGGTGTTGCCGGTGGCGAGCGCCGGTCCGATCTTCCAGCCCGCCATGAGCAGCGGATAGTTCCAGGGCGCAATCGAGGCGACAACACCGACCGGGTCGCGACGGATCATGCTCGACCGGCCCGGCAGGTACTCGGCGACGGCCTTCCCCTCCATGTTTCGCGCGGCACCGGCGAAGTAGCGCAGGTTGTCGACGACCGCATCGACTTCGACTCCAACGGCGCTGATCGGCTTCCCTGCGTTCTCCGACTCTGCGCGGACGAAGGCGCGCTTCTTCGATTCGAGTGCGTCAGCGAGCTTCAAGAGCGCGAGGCTGCGCTCGCCGGGGGTGGTGTGAGACCACGATGGGAAGGCGGCGCGCGCCGCGGCGACCGCCGCGTTGATGTCCTCCTTGCCGCTATGTGGCACCGTGGCGATCTTTGCCCTGGTTGAAGGGTCCTCGACGGCGATCGTCTTGCCAGACTTGGCGGCGACCGCCTTGCCGTTGATGTACTGCTTGTAGACCGCCATGGCTCCTCCTCAACTCGACCCGTCGGGGGCGGCGCCCACCGATGTTCGCCGCTAGCCTACCGCCGCTCGGACCGATCTGGGGCGTCCGAGGCGCACCCCGTAGCGCGCACCGAGACTCGGCGTTAGGATCCACCCATGTCGCGACAGTTCGTCATCCAGCTTTCACACAAGCCGGGCGCCCTCGCCGCCCTCTGCCGCGAACTCGAGGCCAAATCCGTGGACCTGAAGGCGATCGGCGGCGGCGGTATCGGCGAGCACGGGCACGTGATCCTGAAGACCGCCGACGATGCGGCGACCCGCGCCGTGTTGACCGCAGGCAAGTACGAATTCATCGAAGGAGACTCGGTCTTGGCGGAGGTCGACGACAAGCCGGGTGGCATGCTGTCGGTCCTCGATCGACTGGCAGCGGCCGGCGTCAACGTCTACGGACACCTCTTCACCGGCCGATGGGGCGATCGCGCCACCTTCTCGTTCGTCGTTGACGATCCGGCGAAGGCGCGCGCGGCGCTCGACCAGAAGGGCTGACGCCGCGTCGCCGCGCTCAGGCGCGTCCGATGAAGTCGAGGATCTTCTCCACCGCCACTCGGTACTTCAGCGTCGCGAAGGGGTGGTGGTTGAATCCGTCGAGCGGCTGATAGCGGACCTTGCCGAGCGAGCCGATCGGCGCACACCACTCCGGTCGGACCAGACGATCTCCGGTTCCGTGGATCACCAGCGTCTCGACCGGGAAGCTGCCTCCGCGTGCGACGACGGCGCGCGCCGCTCGCTGAGCGCGGAAGCCTTCATCACCGAGTCGGGTCGTGACGGCGCGGAGATACGGCGGGGGTTCTGGGTCTTCGTTCGGCAGCTGCTGGCCCGGATCCGTGTCGGCTCCGATGCCGGTGGGGATCCGCACCATCGGGACGATGCGCGAGAGGATCGGAGCGACCAGACGCTTCCAGGTGGCGATGTCGGCTTCGAGCGCGGGGGCCGAGAGGACCAGCTTCTCCGGCGCGATCTGACCCGATGCAGCCGCGCCGAAGGCGATCAGCCCGCCCATGCTGTGACCGGCGACGACGAGCGGACGGCTGTCGCTGCGCAGCGCATCGACCTGCTCCGAGAGATCGTCGTGGTACCGACTCCATCGCGCGACATAGCCGCGCGGACCGTCGGATCGACCGTGCCCCCGAAGATCCCAGGTGACCGTCTGCCATCCGGCCTCAGCGAAGGCGCGCGCGGCCTGGATGTAGCGCGAAGAGTCCTCGCCGATGCCGTGGCCGAGCAGCAGATCGCCGATCGGCGCTGCCGCGGGTCGGAAGCGACGACGGAAGAGCGCCGTACCGTCGCTCGCGCGGAAGGGGTCGAGTTCGATTCTCACCGAATCCATCGCCAGGATCCTACACTTAGGGGGACGGGCCTCGTGCCCCGAGATTCGGAGGCTGCCATGGGCGACGCAAAGGGAGCAACGGTCCGCAGCGAGAGCGACTCCTTCGGCTCGATCGACGTGCCCGGCGAGCACCACTGGGGGGCGCAGACGGCACGATCGCTGCAGTTCTTCTCGATCGGCGACGAGACCATGCCGACTCGACTCATCCACGCCCTCGCGCTCGTCAAACGCTCCGCTGCACAAGCGAACGCCGAGCTCGGGCTGCTCTCAAAGGAGAGTGCGGCGCTGATCGTCAAGGCGGCCGACGAGATCATGGCCGGCGACCATGCCGACGAGTTTCCGCTCTCCGTCTGGCAGACCGGCTCGGGCACCCAGAGCAACATGAACGTCAACGAGGTGATCGCCTCGCGAGCCAACGAGATCGCCACGGGGAGGCGTGGCGGCAAGAGCCCGATCCACCCGAACGACCACGTCAACCTCTCGCAGTCGTCCAACGACGTCTTCCCGACGGCGATCCACGTTGCAGCGGTGAGCGCACTCGCCGACGAGCTTCTCCCTGCGCTGAGGGTCCTCCAGGCCTCCGTTTCGTCGAAAGCGACCGCGTGGACGGACATCGTCAAGATCGGACGGACGCACCTGCAGGATGCGGTGCCGCTCACGCTCGGACAGGAGTTCGGCGCGCACGCGTCGGCGATCGGCGCGAACATCGTGCGGGTCGAGGCGGCGGCCGCCGACCTTCACCAGCTGGCGCTCGGCGGCACTGCCGTGGGAACGGGCCTCAACAGCCATCCGCAGTTCGGCTCGAAGGCTATCGAGAAGATCGCGCAGGAATCAAACCACCCGTTCGTCGGCGCGCCCGACAGATTCGCCGCGCTCGCCGGACACGAGCCGGCGCTGCAACTCTCTGCCACGCTGCGCACGCTCGCCGCCACGCTGACGAAGCTCGCCAACGACGTGCGCTGGCTCGCATCCGGTCCGCGCGCCGGCCTCGGCGAACTCACCATCCCGGAGAACGAGCCCGGCTCGTCGATCATGCCGGGCAAGGTCAATCCGACACAGGCCGAAGCGCTCACCATGGTCTGCGCGCAGGTGTACGGCCTCGATGCGTCGATCGCCCTCGCCGCGAGCCAGGGGAACTTCCAGCTCAACGTGTACAAGCCGCTGATCGCGCACAACCTGCTCCTGCAGATCCGACTCCTCGCCGATGCGTCCAGGTCGTTCGCGATCCACTGCATCGACGGCGCTGAACCGAATCGCGACCGCATCGACCAGCTGTTGAACTCGTCGCTCATGCTGGTGACCGCGCTGACTCCGGCGATCGGATACGACAAGGCCGCCGAGATCGCCAAGAGCGCACACTCCGGCGGCATCACGCTGCGCGAGGCTGCCCTGAAACTGGGGTATGTCAGCGCCCAGGAGTACGACGCCTTGGTGCAACCGAAGACGATGACGAAGCCGCAACGATGAGCCCCACGCTCGAGACCAAGCGGCTGCACATCGGCGTCCTCACAGGCGGCGGAGACTGTCCGGGCCTGAATCCTGCGATCCGTGCGGTGGTTCGCCGTGCCGAGTCGGGCGGTCACCGAGTCACGGGAATCCTCGACGGATGGGCGGGGCTCGCCGACCCCGCCGCCACGCTGACGCGACCGCTCGATCGCAGCGAGGTCCGCGGCATCCAGGCGCGTGGCGGAACGGTGCTCGGATCGAGCCGGACGAATCTGCTGAAACGAGACGGTGGGCTCGACGCGGCAGAGGCATCCATCGCCAGACTCGGCCTCGACGCCCTCGTGGTCATCGGCGGCGACGACACGCTCTCTGTCGCCGCCGGACTTGCCAAGCGCGGCGCCGCAGTCGTTGCCGTCCCGAAGACGATGGACAACGATGTCTGGGGGACCGAAGGCTGTCTCGGCTTCGACACGGCCGCCAACATCGTGACCGAAGCGCTCGACCGCATCCAGACCACGACGTCGTCGCACCACCGCGTCGCCGTCGTCGAGGTGATGGGGCGAGATGCCGGCTGGGTTGCGGCATGGGGCGGACTTGCCGGCGGCGCCGACGCGATCCTGGTGCCCGAGTCGCCGATCGATTCGGTCGCGATCGACCGCCTCGTCGACCTGGTCACGCGCCGTCGCTCGTACGCGACTGGTGCCTCCGTCATCGTGGTCTCCGAGGGCGTCCAGCTCCCAGAGGCGCTGCTCAACCTGAGCGGCGACGTCCCGCGCGACGAGTTCGGTCACCCTCGACTCGACAAGATCGCCGTCGGCGATGCAATCGCCGCAATCCTCGAAGAGCGGACCGGCCTCGAGGTCCGCTGCACTCGACTCGGACACCTGCAACGCGGCGGTCCGCCATCCGCGGCCGACCGCGTGCTCGGCGCACGCTACGGCGTTGCCGCCGTCGAGGCCCTCGAAACCGGTCGCTGGGGCGTGATGGTCGCGCTTCGAGCGGGCGCGATCGTCGAGGTACCCCTCGCAGAGGTCGGCGGCAAGAACCGACCGCTCGACGCAAGCTACCTGCGCGTCTTCGACGCACTCGCCTGATCATGGCGACCCTCATCCTCGT
>CAWULR010000056.1:0-5526 GCA_963923845.1 uncultured bacterium | reverse complement strand
CGCGCTCAATCGCAAGAGCACGCCGCAGAAGAGCGACCGCACGGACCTCTGGTAGGAGGAGCTAGAGCGCTCGCACCCGCGGTGTGTAGATGTCGAGCATCTTCTGATTCCATTCATCGCCGCCTGGTGCGTTCGAGCTTTTCCAGATCGGTGCAGACTCACCTTCTGCGTCGAGCGTCTCGACCACACCCTCGAGAATGAGCGACCAGACGGCGATGGTGAGAAGCGACGAGACGGGCGCGTACGAGGCCTGCCCTTCACCGCGCTCCAAGAGAGCGTCACCATACGGGGCCCCGGTATCGATCACGATGTGTGCTGCATCGAACAGGTGCTTGCCAGATGGATGGCGACTCGTGACCTTCGCGGCGTGGAGACGCGAGCTGATGGCAACCACGGTGGCGCCGCGTTCAGCTGAGGCGAGTGCCATCTCGACTGGCGCACCGTTGATCCCGGATTGCGATGCGATGAAGACCGTGTCGCCTGCCTGTACACCTGCCCGTTCGATGGCAGCGCGACCGTGTGCCGGGTCTCTCTCTTCTTGGGTGCTCGTCCGTGCCGCCTGCGGCGGAAAGAGGTCGAGTCCCCATATCGGCGACGTTGCCGCGAGGCCTCCTGCTCGGTAGAACGATTCGAGAGCGAGGAGCGTGGAGTGACCGGTCCCGCCCGCGTGGATCAGCCCCCCGTTGCGGATCGTTGCCACAGCGCCTGCCGCTGCGGCGCCAATGCTCTCCGCCTCGCGGACGGCCAGCTCCCCGAGCAGCCTCTGTGAACGCTCGAGCCAACGAGCCACGGCGGTCCCCCTCGCTGCACGCTCGAATGAGCGTGCGTCCCGATAGGTTGCGGCACCTGCAACCCAAGCAATACTCGCAGCTCATCTGGCGGAACATTGGCCCAGCCAAGGCAGGACCTTGGCCCGTTTAGGGGAGGGAAAGACTGTGGATATCAACACCATAGCGACGTTCCTGCTCAACAACCTGTTCAACCAGGTTGCTCTGCTCGTGGGAATCTTCGTCGCGATCGGGCTGTTGGCCCAAGGGAAGGGCGCCCGACTTACGATCGAGGGGACGATTCGCGCCGCCCTCGGGTACGTGATCCTCGGAGTCGGAATCGACGTGTTCATTGGCGGGCTGATCGCCTTCCAGAACGTTGTCGGCGCCGCATTCGGCATCACGCCGCCAACCTCTACGAACACGCTCTCAGGCTTCCTGCAGACGTCAGGGTCGGCCGTGGCGTTGATCATGGCGGGCGGGTATCTCGTGCACCTGATCCTCGGGCGCATCTTGCGCACGAAGTTCGTGTACCTGACCGGCCACCTGATGTACTGGATCAGCGTCGTGATCGCCGTCTCGGTGTATCAGTCGGTGCCGGGAGCGAGCGCCGCGCAGGTTGCGCTCTTCGGCTCGCTTGTGGCCGGTGTCTACTGGACGATCCAGCCGGCACTGCTGCAGCGCTTCATGAAGAAGATCACGGGAAACAACGACGTGGGCTTTGCACACACCAGTTCGCTGGCCTGCTATCTCGCGTCGATCTTGGGCAAGTACGTCGGTGATCCGAAGAAGGAGAACACCGAATCGATCAAGCTTCCGGGCTGGCTGAGTGTCTTCAAGGACATCAATGTCAGCACCTCGCTCGTAATCTCGCTCATCCTGCTCGCCTCAGCGGCCGCGGTGGTTGCCGGTCCGGCGGACGATGCGGTGGTGATGGGCGCCGCCGGTTCGTTGGCATGGCCGATCTGGGCCGTGGTGACGGGACTCAGGTTCGCCGCTGGTATCGCGGTGCTTCTCTACGGCGTGCGGCTCTTCCTTGCGGAAGTGGTCCCCGCCTTCAAGGGCATCAGCGATCGAGTGCTTCCGGGCGCCAAGCCGGCGCTCGACGTGCCAGTGGTCTTCTCGTACGCACCGACGGCCGTGATGATCGGATTCCTCTCGAGCACCGTTGTCTTCCTTGCATTCATGCTCGGATTCGGCGCTGCCGGCGTGGCTGCGATCATCCCGCCGATGATCATGCTCTTCTTCCCTGGCGGCGGTGCCGGCGTGTTCGGCAACGCGGTTGGCGGTTGGAAGGGTGCGGTCTTGGGCGGAGCGATCAACGGAGCGATCTTGGCGGTCGGTCAGGCGCTCTTCTATCCGGCCCTGTCGGGAACCGCGCCTGAGGTTGCCACGCTGGCAGATCCAGACTGGTATCTGATCTCTGCCATCGTGATGCCGATCGCGGATCTGCTGAAGTCGTTCTTCGGCGGATGAACGTTTCTGCTGACGCTCAGGTGAGCGAAGCGTAGCTGCACTGCTGGGGCCCCAGGCACGCGCCTGGGGCCCCAGGAACTTCTCGAGAGGAGGCGACGTGGCGGCGAAGGGTGTCTTGAAGGTGTTGGCCGTGTGCGGAGTCGGCATGGGCTCGAGCCTGATGATGAAGATGACGATCGAATCTGCCCTGAAGAAGCTCGGCGTGAAGGCAGAGGTCACCCACACGGATTTCGCCTCCATGCGCGGGATGAAGGCGGATCTGATCGTCGGCCAACCGATGCACACCGAGGAGGTTCCGAAGAGTGCGGCGAAGGCGATCGTCTCCATCACCAATCTCGTGGACGTCGATGCCGCCGTGAACCGGCTGACGCCGGCCCTGAAGAAGCTCGGCTACATCAAGTAGCTTCGCTTTCCTCCAGCGCGGCCGCAATCTCGCTGGCGGACGTCGCGGAGAGGATGCTCTGGAGCCGTGCCGGCTCGGCGATCGCACGCGCGAGTGCCGCGAGTGCCTGGACGTGAGCAGATGGATCATGTGCGGCGAGGGCGACCACCAGCTTGACGGGATCGTTATCGGGGTGACCGAATGCGACCGCCTCACGGAGCAGCACGAGGGAGAGCTCTGTGCGATGCACGAGGTGGCTCGGTCGAGCGTGGGGGAGCGCAACTCCCGGGGCGATGACCGCATAGGGGCCTTCGCTCTCGATCATCTCGATCATCGAGCGGCCATAGGCGGCATCCACCGCACCTGAGCGCACGAGGAGATCGTTGGCAACGAGCACGGCGGACTTCCAGTCTCGAACGTGTGCATCCACCTCGATTGAGGTGCGCGGCAGCAACCCTGCCAAGAGAGGTCCATCATCGCGATCGCTCACGTTCCTGCCTCGATCTCGCGCCGCAGCTGCATACGGCGATGCTACCCTTTACCGCATGAGTCACCCACTGCACGGCGCGCGACCGATGGACATGAGCGCAGGCTTCCCCGACGCGGCGGCCGTGATCGCGGCGCGCTGGAGCGACGTGGCCGATCGCGGGATCGTCGCCGCGGTCGAGCACAACCCTGAGCTGCGCGATCGCGTCGGCGACCTCGGGCTGCGCCGCCTGTTGCGCGATGCGGAGGTCGTCTTGCAGAAGCTCGGCGAGAGCGTCGGCGCCGGCAGCGTGGCGCCGCTGAAGAACTTCACCGAACACGCCACGCCGACCTGGCGTCGCCGGCGCATCTCCATGGACGATGTCACCGACCTCTACGAAGGTCTGCGCGTTGCCGTTGCCGCCACGATCAGCGGCGATGCGGCGCGGTTCGCCGACCAGGCGTTGAGCGAAGGGATCGCCGTGCTGAAGTGGCACCGCCGACTGGGCGGCGACACGCGCAAGCGCAACCGCATCCTCAAGGCGATCTACAAGGGGGCCTGAGATGACGATCAAGTGGGTGAAGAGCGATCCGCTCGTGATGAACGGCGAACCGTTCGTCTACGGCACGCGCCTCACGGTCCGTCGCCTGCTCGAGCTGCGCGCGAGCGGCTACGACGCGCAGCGACTCATCGCCGAGATGCCCGAGCTGCGCATCGTCGGCATCGCGCGCGCCTACGAGTTTGCCGTCGCGAATCGCGAACACTACGCCGACTTCTTCGAGCCGAACGGCGAGCTGCGCGGGCCCGGCCTCACGCCGGCCGAAGCGGCGTTGGCGTAGTCGGTCGGCGCGTCGGACCACGATGACCGAAGAGACGCTCGCGGCACCCAACGCCTTCGACGCGCAGAAGCGCGCCACCGAACTCGCGATCCTCGACGCGCTGCGCTCCGTCGTGGATCCCGAGATCGGCATGAACGTGGTCGAACTCGCGCTGATCCGCCAGGTGCTGGTCGGCGAGACGGAGTCCGAGGTGAAGATGATCCTCACCACGCCGTTCTGTCCGTACGCCGGCTCCATGCTCGCGCAGGTGAAGGAGGCGGCGGAGTCCGTCCTCGAGCATCCGGTCAAGGTGACGCTCCTCGCCGAGCGCTGGGATCCGAAAGACGCCGGTCTCGCCTGGTGAGCGACAACGGCGGCAGCAACGGCGGCGCAAACGATGGTGGCGCGAAGGACGAGCTGAAGCTTCCGCCGAGCAAGGTCGCCACGGGGAAGGGCGACGAGGGGACGACCGGACTCCTCTTCGGCGGCGATCGCATCTCCAAGGACGACGTCCGCACCGAGGCGTACGGCACGGTGGACGAGGCGACGGCGGCGCTCGGCATGGCGCGCGCCGAGCTGATCGGCCTCTCCGGTGCGGGGATCGCCGCGCTCGACGAGACGATCCTCTCCATCCAGCGCGATCTCTTCGTCGTCGGCGCCGAGCTCGCCACGAACCCCGACGCCTGGGATCGGCTCGTGGAGGGGCGGACCAAGGTCTCGCCGAAGATGCTCGCGCGCATCAACGCGCTGCTCGCCGCCACCGAGGCGGCGATCGTCTTCCCGAAGGACTTCGTCATCCCCGGTTCCAGCAAGGCGTCGTCCGCGATCGAACTCGCGCGCACGATCATCCGTCGCGCGGAGCGCTGGTGCGTCACGCTCGGTCGCGAGGGGCTCCTCCCCGGCGATCACCTGCTCGCCTACATGAACCGACTCGCCGACCTGCTCTGGCTTCTCGCCCGCCAGGCGGAGACGCTCGAGGCCTCCGCGACGCGCTCTGTCTCCCAGACGCCCGTCCGCGACTAGCGGCGCGCAGGCGGCCGGCGTGTCGTCGATCCGCTGGGCGCTCGTCGGGACGAGCGACTTCGCCCTCGAGTGGATCGCCCCCGCACTCGCGCGGGCGAAGGGTTCATCGCTCGCTGCCGTGGTCAGTCGCGACCGGTCGCGCGCGGCGGCCGCTGCGGCGCAGGTAGGCGCCGCCGAGGCGTACGCATCCATCGAGGCGATCGACCGCGATCTCGTCGACGGCGTGGTGCTGGTGACGCCGAACAGCGCGCACGCCGCTGGTGCGATCGCAGCGCTGCAACGAGGACTCCACGTCATCGTGGAGAAGCCGATGTCGCACTCGGTCGCCGAGTGCGAGCAGATGATCGCCGCGGCGGAGACGAGCGGCGCGATGCTCGCCGTGGCGCACTGCATGGAGTGGGCGCCGCCGATCGTCGCCGCACGCGAGCTTCTCGAACGCTCCGCCATCGGTCGCGTGCACCGCGCGCGCATCGGCGCCTCGTTCCTCGCCGAGCCCGGCTCGCTGCGTCGCGACGGCGTCGCTCCGGACACCGGAGACGCTGCACGCTTCGGCGCGCTCTTCGACATGGGCGTGCATGCGATCGACACGATCAT
>CAWULR010000055.1:0-5703 GCA_963923845.1 uncultured bacterium | reverse complement strand
CGCCGCCTCCCCCTGCGGAGTGTCCGCATTGCGGGTAAGGATACTGGACGCCCCCTCTCTCTGACCGCCCCGGCCCACCCCTATGATTCGTGCGTGTCCGACCCCCTGGCGACCCTCCTCCCGCTCGGCTTCCTCCTCGTCGCCCTGCTCTACTCCTCGGTCGGCCACGCGGGGGCGACCGGCTACCTCGCCCTGATGGCCCTGGCGGGGATCGCCCCCGAGACGATGCGACCCACCGCCCTCGTCCTCAACCTGGCCGTCGCCTCGATCGCCGTCGTGCGCTTCGCGCGCGCCGACCTCCTGCCGTGGCGCACGCTCGGCCCCTTCGTCGTCGGCTCGGTGCCGGCGGCGCTGATCGCCGGCAGCCTGGCGATCCCGACGACGGTCTACCGTCCGCTGCTCGCGCTCGTCCTCGTCGCCGCGTCGATCAGGCTCGCGACGCGCGCCGAGCGCGACCTCGCTTCGGATCGCGCCGCGGTGCCGCCGCCGGCGCCGCTCGCCACGCTGGTCGGGAGCGGGATCGGACTCTTGGCGGGCGCCACGGGGACTGGCGGCGGCGTGTTTCTCACGCCGCTGCTGATCGCTCGACGATGGGCGACCACGCGCGCGGCGGCGGGACTCTCTGCCGGATTCATCCTGGCGAACTCCGCGGCCGGACTCGCCGGCAACCCCGCATCGCTCGCGCTCCTGCCGCAGACGCTCCCCCTCGCGCTCCTCTGTGCCGCCCTCGGCGCGCTGATCGGAAGCGAACTCGGCGCCCGCAGGATCGGTCTGGTCGGACTTCGACGTCTGCTTGCGCTCGTCATGCTCGTCGCTGCGTTGCGCCTGATCGCGGGCTAGCACTACCCTGTCACCAAGCGGGCCGAAGGTCGGCGCCGCGCAGTCGTATTGGAGGTACTCGTGGCAGCAGCGGCAAGAACGGCGCGAGCCGGCACTGCGTCGTCCGGTTCTGGATCTGTGGCGACGACGTTTGCCAAGATCGCTCCGGCACGCGCACGACAGTTGTTCAACTGGAATCGAATCCTCAGCGTGCTCCATGCCGCCCAGGCGGTGGTCATCGTCGCAATCAGCCCAACGGATGCGCTGGTTCGATTCGAGGGGACCTATCCCGTCTCGAAGATCGTCGACGGTCAGTTTGCCGGCCTCAGCTCGGCGAAGGAGCTGCTCTTCAGCTTCCCCTTGGCGTACCTTGTGGCCGCCTTCTTCGGCCTCTCGGCCCTGGCACACTTCCTCGTGGCCTTCCCGCTGAGGAGCCGCTACGAGGGCTGGCTCGCCCAGCAGTTCAACCCGATGCGATGGGCTGAGTATGCGCTGAGTTCCACGTTGATGATCCTCGGCATCGCCTCGCTCAGCTTCATCACCGATGCGGGCGCGCTGATCGCCATCGCCGTCTGCAACGCATCGATGAACCTCTTCGGCTGGTCGATGGAGGAGGCGAACATCGGACGCAAGCGCGTCCAGTGGAGCCACTACATCTTCGGCTGCATCGCGGGGATTGCGCCGTGGATCGCGCTCTTCACCTCTGTCGGTCTGTCGCTCGCCAACTGGCCCACGGGCGTGGGCCCGAACGGCGGGAGCCTCGAGGACTTCAAGCCGGTGCTCATCGCGATCTACGTCAGCCTCTTCATCAGCTTCAACATCTTTGCGATCAACATGGTGCTGCAGCGCATGCAGATCGGACGCTGGAAGGACTACCTCCACGGAGAGCGGAGCTACATGATCCTCTCGCTGGTGGCGAAGACGCTCCTCGCCTGGCAGGTGTGGAGCGGGGTGTTCATGCCGGCGAACTGATCCGGTCGTCGATCCAGACAACCAGGACCGTCGGGTTCGAGAGTGAGGGGCTCCGGCTCGCCTTTGGGCGAGACGGAGCCTCGCACTCTGTCTGGGAGGCGTAGCATCTGCAGATGAGCGAGCGCACGGACTCCACCGATCCCGGACTGACCTACGCGGGATACCTTCGCCTCGACGAGCTGCTGAACCTGCAGTCGCCGCGCTCGGAGGAGCACGACGAGATGCTCTTCATCGTCATCCACCAGACGTATGAGCTCTGGTTCAAGGAGACCATGCACGAGCTGCGAGGCGCCGCCGCCGCACTCGCCACCGCAGACGCATGGCGCGCCGCACACCGTCTCGGTCGCGTCCGCCACATCCTGAAGATCGCCGTGGCGCAGGTCGACGTCCTCGAGACGCTCACGCCCCTCGAGTTCGCGTCGTTCCGGAGTCGACTCGCCACGTCGAGCGGCTTCGAATCGGCGCAGTTCCGCGAACTGGAGGCGCTGCTCGGCGTGCGCAATCCGCGACTCGCCGACCTTCTCCCCGAGGAGTCGGCGCGCGAGCGAGTCCACGCCGCTGCCCGCCAGCCGAGCCTCTGGGACGCGGTGATCGCCTGGCTCGCCGCGAGCGGCCACGCGGTTCCGGCGCACCTGCTCACGCGGGAGTACTCGGAGCCGTACGCCGGCGACGAAGGGTTGCAGGAGCTGCTGCTCTCGCTCTATCGCGCAGGAGGAGAGGCTGCGTCGCTCATGGAGCTGCTCGTCGACATCGACGAGGGACTGCAGGAGTGGCGCTACCGTCACGTCAAGATGGTGGAGCGCACGATCGGCCGCAAGTCCGGCACCGGTGGCTCGACCGGCGTTGAGTACCTTGCCGCAAGCCTGCACCGACCCGTCTTTCCCGACCTCTGGGCGATTCGCAGCAGGATGTGACGGCCGTGGAGCGTTCGCCGGCGATCGACGACGCGCGCCTCGCAACGCTCTTCGCGAAGGAGGCGGAGCGGTTCGCCGCCGCCCACCCTCGCGCTGCAGCGCTCGCCGCACGCGCGGGGGCGAGCCTGGTCGGCGGCGTTCCGATGAGTTGGATGCAGCGCTGGGCCTCACCCGTCCCGCCGTACGCCGTCTCGGCACGCGGCGCGACGATCACCGATGCCGACGGACACGACTATCTCGACCTGGCGCTCGGCGACACCGCGGCGATGGCGGGCCACGCTCCGGCGGCGCTGACCCGCGCGATCGCAGCGCAGCTCGAGCTCGGCGCGACGACGATGCTCCCATCTGAGGCGGCGATCGAGGCCGCCGAAGAGCTGACGCGCCGCTTCGGACTGCCGCTCTGGCAGCTCTGCCTCACCGCAACGGATGCGAACCGCTTCGCCTTGCGGATTGCGCGCGCCGTCACCAAGCGCCCGAAGATCCTCGTGCACAACTGGTGCTACCACGGCACGGTCGACGAGACGTTCGCCATCGCACGACCGGGCGGCGCTGCCGGTGCCGCACAGGCACGACCCGGGAACACCGGTCCGCAGGTCGATCCCGCATCCACGACACGTGTCGTGGAGATCAACGATCTCGCCGCGACGGAGGCGGCGCTTGCCGCCGGGGATGTCGCTGCCATCTTGATCGAGCCGGCGCTGACGAACATCGGCATCGTGCTCCCGGAGGCCGGGTACCACGCGGAGCTGCGCAGGTTGGCGACCGAGCACGGCGCGCTCCTCATCGCCGACGAGACGCACACCATCTCCGTCGGGCCGGGTGGTGCGACCGGCGCATGGCGGCTGGAGCCGGATCTGCTCGTCATCGGAAAGGCGATCGCCGGCGGCCTGCCGGGCGCCGCCTACGGCATGCGCCACGATCTCGCCGAGCGAATCGGCCGCGAGCTCCGTCGCGACGAAATCGACACCGGCGGCATCGGCGGCACCGTCTCCGGGAGCGTCCTCTCTGCGGTGGCGATCCGCACCACGCTCCGCGAAGTGCTGACGGACGCGGCCTTCCCGGAGATGATCGCCGGAGCGGGCCGCTGGGCCGACGGAGCCGAGGCCGTGTTTGCGCGACACGGCGTCGGATGGAGCGTCACCCGCCTCGGCGCACGTGCCGAGTACCACTTCACGCCACGAGCGCCACGCAACGGAGCCGAGGCGGCGGCCGCGGTACACCACGAGATGGAGCGGTTCCTCCACCTCCACGCGCTGAACCGCGGCATCATCATGACGCCGTTCCACAACATGGCGCTCTTCTCACCCGCAACGCCGCGCGACGCCGCCGATCGGCACAGCGAAGCGCTCGACGCAGCGATCGCCACGCTGATCGAGGGCCGCGCCATCGTCGTCTAGTCGGAGAATTGATTCGGCGGAAACGTATCTGGACCAACGACCGCCAGTGCGGCAGCCGAGAGCGACCGCGACGAGACGATCAGGTGACGCGACGCCGCTCCGTGAAGCGCGGATCGTCCCAGCTGCGCGTCGAGAGGATCTCGACCAGGGCATCGGCGGCGCGATCGATGTCGGCAAAGCTCAGATAGAGCGGCGAGAAGCCGAAGCGGAGCAGGTTCGGCGCTCGGAAGTCGCCGATGACGCCTCGGGCGATCAGGGCCTGCATGACGGCGTAGCCATGCTCGTGGGTGAAGGCAACCTGTCCGCCGCGCACGGCAGCGTCGCGTGGCGAGGCGAGCGTGAGACCGAGTCCCGCGCCGTGAGCCTCGACCCGCGCGATGAATCGGCTCGTCTGGAGGATCGACTTCTCGCGCACCTGGACGATCGAGATCCGCTCCCAGATCTTCATTGCCTCATCGAGGGCGGCAAGGCTCAGGACCTGCTGCGTGCCGGTGATGAACCGCCGGATCCCCGGTGCGGGCACGTACTCGGGCACGAAGGCGAACGGGTCGCGGTGCCCCAACCAGCCGGAGAGCGGTTGCGCGACGCGATCGACGTGCCGTGGCGCGACCCAGGTGAACGACGGCGCACCGGGACCGCCGTTCAGGTACTTGTAGCCGCAGCCGATCGCGAAGTCTGCATCGCAGGCGCCGAGTTCGACGGGAACGATGCCGGTCGAATGCGAGAGGTCCCAGACTGCGAGCGCGCCTGCCGCATGCGCCGCTCCGGAGAGCCGCTGCATCTCCCTGACCTGACCGCTCTTGTAGTCCACGTGCGTGAGCACCAGCAGCGCCGTTCGCTCGTCGAGCAGCTCGGCCGGATCCTGCCCGGCGGCGGCGTAGCGGATCTCCAGCTCTGGGCGCAGGCGCTGCAGTCCTTCGAGGATGTAGAGATCCGTTGGGAAGTTCCCGCCCTCGGTCACGATGACGCTGCGCCCCGGCCGAAGCCCGAGCCCCGCCGCCACGACTCGGAAGAGCGAGATCGAGGTCGAGTCGCCGACCACCACCTCGCCGGCCCCTGCACCGATGAGCGGTGCGATGCGATCGCCGACGCGCAGCGGCAGCTCGTACCAGTCGGCCTCGTTCCAGCTGCGAATCAGGCCGTCGCCCCACTGCTCTCTCACCACGCGGTCGATCCGCTCGACGACACGGTGCTGGAGTGCGCCGAGCGAATTGCCGTCCAGGTAGATCACGCCGCTCGGAATCGCGAATTCGCCGCGCAGCGGCGCGAGCGGATCTGCGGCATCGAGCGCCGCCGCGCTGAGCGTCGTCACGGTGTCGGCCATGCCGCTATCGTCCCACGGCGGTCCGCTGCGGTGGGAGCCCGAGCAGGTCCAGCGCGTCGGAGAAGAGTCCTCCACGAGGGTCGGCAAGCTCGTCGAGGGCGTCGAAGTGGTCGCGCCCGGCAAGGGCCGCGCTGTCGATCGCGGTCAGGCTCGGCGCCCAGCGCTCCACGAGAAGGGCCGCGTTGCGATGAAACTCCTCGGGCTCCTCTTCGCCCACGCGAACCCTCACCGGTACGTCGTGGAGCGGCGTCAGGAGCGCAGGAGAGAGATCGGCGGC
>CAWULR010000054.1:0-5813 GCA_963923845.1 uncultured bacterium | reverse complement strand
TTCCGATGTTGACGTGCGGCTTCGACCGCTCAAACTTCCCCTTTGCCATCTCGAACTCCTTTCTTCCTCTCTACTGCTTTTCTGCAAACAACCGACAGGGCGACGCCGTTATGCCTGCGCCGCGGACTTGTTCTTCGCCACGAGCTCCTGCGCGATGTGCGCCGGGACCTCGGCGTAGTGGGAGAGCTCCATCGAGAACGCTGCTCGTCCCTGAGTCATCGATCGAAGATCCGTAGCGTAGCCGAACATCGTGGCGAGCGGGACGTGCGCCTTGACGACCTGAGTGGTGCCGCGGTTCTCCATGCCGAGGACCTGTCCGCGGCGGCTGTTGAGGTCGCCCATGACGTCGCCCATGAACTGCTCGGGCATCGTGACCTCCACGCCCATGATCGGCTCGAGCACGCACGGATCCGCCTTGGCGAAGGCGTCCTTGAGGGCCATGGAGCCGGCGATCTTGAAGGCCATTTCCGACGAGTCCACGTCGTGGTACGAACCGTCGACCAGGGTCACGGTCACGTCGACGCCGGGGAAGCCGGCGTAGATGCCGGTCTGCAGGGCCTCGCGCGCACCCTCGCTGATCGGCTTGATGAACTCGCGGGGCACGGAGCCACCGACGATCTTGTCGACGAAGACGTAGCCGCTCCCCTTCTCGCCTGGCTCGGCGACGATCACGGCGTGGCCGTACTGGCCCTTGCCGCCCGACTGACGGACGAAGCGCCCTTCGCCGTTCGCGCGCTTGCGGATCGTCTCGCGATAGGAGACGGAGGGCCGACCGATGTTGGCAGCGACGTTGAACTCTCGGACCATGCGATCGACGATGATGTCGAGGTGCAGCTCGCCCATGCCGGCGATGCGCGTCTGGCCCGACTCCTGGTCCGTGTGCACGCGGAAGGTCGGATCCTCTTCCGCGAGACGCTGCAGGGCAACGCCCATCTTCTCCTGGTCGGCCTTCGTCTTCGGTTCGACGCTGAGCTCGATCACCGGATCGGGGAAGGTCATCGACTCGAGGACGATTGGGTGTTCGGGGTCGCAGAGCGTGTCGCCGGTGAAGGTGTCCTTCAAGCCGATCGCGGCGGCGATGTCTCCGGCACGCACCTCTTCGATCTCCTCGCGGTGGTTGGCGTGAAGTCGGATGAGTCGACCGATGCGCTCCTTCTTCCCCTTCGCGGGGTTGAGGACGTAGGATCCGGCCTTGAGCACGCCGGAGTAGACACGGAAGAAGCCGAGCTTGCCCACGAATGGATCAGCGGCGATCTTGAAGGCGAGAGCCGCAAACGGCGCGTCGTCCTCCACCGGGCGTGAGAGCTCGTCGGTGATGTCGCGCGGATTCGTCCCCTTGACCCCCGGCACATCGAGCGGGCTCGGGAGGTATTCGACGACCGCGTCGAGCATCGGCTGCACGCCCTTGTTCTTCAGCGCGGACCCGGTGAGGACCGGCACGAACTTGTAGCTCAGCGTGCCGGCGCGAACGCCTTCGCGCACCTGCTCTTGCGTGAGCGTTCCGCTCTCGAGGTAGGCCTCGGTCAGGCTGTCGGTCTGGCTCGCGGCCTGTTCGAGCAGGACGGCATGCCACTTCTCCGCGTCGGCCTTCAGCTCGGCGCGGATCGGTCGCCGCTCGCTCTTCTCGCCCTTGTCGTCGAGGTAGACGATCTCTTCCATGGTGATCAGGTCGATGACCCCTTCGAACTTGTCCTCGGCGCCGATCGGCAGCTGAAGCGGGACGGCGTTCGCGCCGAGTCGATCCTTGATCATGTCGAAGCAGCGCCAGAAATCGGCGCCGGTGCGGTCGAGCTTGTTGATGAAGCAGAAGCGCGGAACGGCGTGGCGATCGGCCTGGCGCCAGACGGTCTCGGACTGCGGCTCAACGCCGGCAACGCCGTCGAAGATCACCACCGCGCCGTCGAGGACTCGGAGCGAGCGCTCCACTTCGACGGTGAAGTCCACGTGCCCGGGCGTATCGATGATGTTGATCGTGTGGTCCTTCCAGGCACAGGTCGTCGCCGCGGCCGTGATCGTGATGCCGCGCTCCTGCTCCTGCTCCATCCAGTCCATCGTCGCGGCGCCCTCGTGCACCTCGCCGATCTTGTGGATCTTCTTGGTGTAGAAGAGGATGCGCTCGGTGACGGTGGTCTTGCCGGCGTCGATGTGCGCGATGATGCCGATGTTGCGGACCCGACCGAGTGGAGTTGTTCGAGCCATGTCCGCGGTCTCCTAGAACCTGAAGTGGCTGAAGGCCTTGTTCGCCTCCGCCATCTTGTGCGTCTCTTCGCGCCGCTTGACCGCGGCGCCGAGGTTGTTGGAGGCATCCATGAACTCGCCGGCGAGCTTGTCGACCATGCTCTTCCCTGAACGCTTGCGCGCCGCCTGCACGAGCCAACGGACGCCGAGGCTCAGGCGTCGTTCGCCGCGGATCTCGACGGGAACCTGATAGGTCGCACCGCCGACTCGACGGGGCTTCACTTCGATGAGCGGCGTGGCGTTGCGCAGGGCGAGGTCGAGCACTTCGAGTCCCGGGCGATTCGCCTGCGCCTCGACTCGGGCGAGGGTCTCGCGCAAGATGCGCTCGGCAAGGCCGCGCTTGCCGTTCAGCATGACCTTGACGACGAACCGCTCGATCGCCTTGTTCTCGGGAACGACCTCGTACTTGAGCTTGCGTGGGATCGTCGTGCGGCGTGGCATCGTCTACTTCTTCTTCGACTCGACGGCGGCCTTCGCGCCGTACTTGGATCGACTCTGCATGCGGTCCTTCACGCCGGAGGCGTCGAGGGCACCGCGAACGATGTGGTACTTCACCGACGGGAGGTCCTTCACCCGGCCTCCGCGAACGAGCACGACGCTGTGCTCCTGCAGGTTGTGCCCGATGCCGGGGATGTAGGCGGTGACCTCCATCTGGTTGGTGAGCTTGACGCGCGCGATCTTCCGGAGTGCGGAGTTCGGCTTCTTCGGGGTCATGGTGCGCACGATCAGGCAGACACCGCGCTTCATCGGGGCGCCTTCGGCGACCTCCTGACGCTGCTTGATGCCGTTCCAGTTCTTGCGGAACGCCGAGGCCTTGACCTTGCTGATCTTCGCCCTGCGTCCCTTACGAACGAGCTGATTGATCGTCGGCACGATTCGCGCGCGCTCCTTCCCTCTCTGACCTTCCCAGCTGGTTGCCGCGCGTGGCGGAGCCACAGCGGCACGGACGGTGGAGCGTAGCAGCCTCGTGCTCAGGGTGTCAAAGCACCGTGCTCAACGGCCGAGCGGCCCCGCCTACTCCTTCGACCCCGCGTCGGCCTCCCTGGCGGCCGCCGCGTCGGCGGCCAGCGGGTTGAACTCCTCGTCGGCGGGCGCCGGCTTCTCCTCGGTGAGCAGGGCGACCAGCTGGGAGACGTCGTCCTGGGGCCCGGTCGCCTCTTCGGTCTGGAGGAAGACGTTGAAGTCGTCCTGGCCGAAGTCGGCTGGGAGCTCCCCTCCCGCGAGGGCGGCGGCGGCGCGGAGCTTCTCCTCCGCCTTGCGCTTCGCCACCGCGTCCGGGGCCCCAGTCCCTGCTGGGATCAGCTTGCCGATGATGACGTTCTCCTTCAGGCCGACCAGACGGTCTCGTGCGCCGGTGATCGCCGCCTCCGTGAGCACGCGCGTCGTCTCCTGGAAGGAGGCGGCGGCGAGGAAGCTCTCGGTGTTGAGCGAGGCCTTTGTTACACCGAGCAGCTGTGGCTGTGCCGTGGCTGGCTCCCCACCCTCGGCGAGCACGCGGGCGTTCTCGCGCTCGAATTCGAGGCGGTCGGCCAGTTCTGTTGGGAGGAGGCGGGTATCGCCCGGGTTGTCCACCCGCACCTTGCGGAGAAGCTGGCGAACGATGATCTCGATGTGCTTGTCTGAGATTGTTACACCCTGGCTGCGGTAGACCTTCTGAACCTCCTTGACCAGGTAGTTCTGAACCTCCGCGCGGCCGCGAACCTCCAGCAGCTCCTGCGGATCGAGCGGACCATCGGTCAACGGATCACCGGCGCGAACCTTGTCGCCGCTCTTCACCAGCAGCTTGGCGTTGTGCGGGATCGGGTACTTGGAGGCCGGGACCACGTCCTCGGCCCGGATCACGAGCCCGTCCTTCGACTTGACCAGCATCCCCTTCACCGGTGCCGTCAGATCCCCCTGCGTCGCAGAGGTACCGATCAGCTGGCCGGCCTCGACAAGGTCGCCTTCGCGCGTCGTCAACGCGGCATCGATCGGGAGGTCAAGCTCGACTTCGTAGACCTCGCGGTGGGTGACCTCGACGACGGTGCCAGCCTCGCTGCGCACCACTTCGACCACGCCATCGATGCGGCTGATCTCGGCCTTCCCCTTCGGCTTCCGTGCTTCGAAGAGCTCCTCGACGCGCGGTAGGCCGGCGGTGATGTCGACTCCTGCGACGCCACCTGTGTGGAACGTGCGCATCGTGAGCTGAGTCCCCGGTTCACCGATGGACTGTGCCGCCATGATGCCGACCGACTCGCCGATTGCGATCAGGTCTCCCGTCGCGAGATTCCGTCCGTAGCACGCCTGGCAGACACCTGCCGAGGCGACGCAGCTGAGCGGCGAACGAACGGTGATCGAGGTCACGCCCGAGGCGGCGACCGTGGCCGCCAGCTGGTCGGTCAACTCGGTCCCGCGAACAAGTTTCTCCGTTCCGATCTTCACGTCTGCCGCGATCAGCCGGCCGACCATTCGTCGTGCAAATGCCGCGCGTAGATCGGGCATATCCTGGTGGTCTTCGGAGATCGGCCATTCGGCACCGATGACCTCGGCAGTGTCTGCAAGCGTGATCTCGGTTGCGTCGTTCGTGCCGCAGTCGGCGATGCGCACGATGACATCCTGCGCCACATCCACCAATCGTCGCGTCAGATAGCCCGAGTCTGCGGTGCGGAGCGCCGTGTCCGCCAAACCCTTCCGTGCGCCGTGTGTCGAGATGAAGTACTCGAGCACCGTCATCCCCTCGCGGAAGTTCGACTTGACGGGGACATCGATGATGCGTCCCGATGGATCGGCCATCAGTCCGCGCATCGCGCCGAGCTGACCGATGTTGCCCTTGTTTCCGCGCGCGCCGGAGTTCGTCATCATCAAGAGCGGGTGGAAGAGCGGATCCTTGTCGCCCTTCTTCGTGTTGAGCTCCGCCATCATGGCGTTTCCGATCTCCCCGGTCGCCTTCTGCCAGAGCCGAATCACGTTCTTGTAGCGCTCATCCTCGGTGATCAGACCCTGGGTGTACTGGCTGTCGACCTTGGCAACGTCCTTGTCGGTCTCGGAGATGATCGCCTTCTTCCCTTGTGCCATGGCGATGTCGAAGACGGAGATGGTCATGCCGCCTCGCGTGGCCGCCTCGAATCCGACACGCTTGATGCCGTCGACGAGGAGTGCCGTCTCGCTCCGTCCGAGGAGCTCGAACGAGCGACCGATGAGCTTGCGCAGGTCGGCTCGTGCCATCGCCTTGTTCACGAATCGGAGTCGATCGGGGAGGACCTGGTTGAACTTGACGCGACCGATCGTCGTCTCGATGCGCTGCTCGACGATGGCGTCGGCCGCCTCGTCCCAGACACGCACGCTCACGTCGATCGGCGCATGCATCTTCACCTGGCCAAGGTCGTAGGCGAGCAGGGCTTCGGTCTCATCCGAGAAGCGACGACGCGCCTCACCCGGCTCGAGTGCGCGCTCCTGCGTCAGGTAGAAGCAGCCGAGCACCATGTCTTGGGTCGGGGTGACGATGGGGGTGCCGTCCGCCGGGGAGAGCAGGTTGTTCGCCGAGAGCATGAGCTCGCGCGCCTCCTGCTGCGCCGGCTCGGAGAGCGGCACGTGGA
>CAWULR010000053.1:0-5814 GCA_963923845.1 uncultured bacterium | reverse complement strand
AGATCGTTCTCCGTGCACCACGAGATCGCGCGTGCGCCGAGCGTCGACGAGAACGGCGTGTGGCGGATCAACGTTCCGCTCCCGGTGTCGCCCGGGCCCGGGAGCTCGCGCGCGATCGCTCCCTGCATGCCGATGAGCGGTCCATCCACGCCGGTCTCCCTCGCGTAGGCGAGGATGCTCGGAATGTTCCGCCCGGACGAGATCGTGGTGACCACGCCGCGCTCGCGGGCCGCACGGATCGCGGCGATCGTCCGCTCGGAGATGGTGCTGTTGTGCGGCAACAGCGTGCCGTCGAGATCCATCACGAGCAGCTTGATCGGCGCCCCGTTCATCTGGATCAACCTATCCGCTGCGACGGATCTCCGCGACGCGCGCGCGTCCGGAGAGATCGCCGCGGATGCCCACCCGCCAGCCGAGGCCCAACCCGCCGACGAGCGCGCTCACCGCATCGGCCTGGCCGTCGCCGAACTCGAGGACGGCGGCGGCGCCGGGACGCAAGAGACGCGGCAGCTCGGCGATCAGTCGACGGATGCACTCCAAACCGTCGCTTCCGCCGTCGAGCGCAACCCGCGGCTCGGCGGCGAGGGCGATCTGCGAGAGGTCTCGCGTCGTCGACTCGACCTCGGCGTCGCGCTGGAAGCCGACCGCGCGCCGCGCCGCGTCCACCTCGTCGCTCGGCACATACGGAAGGTTTGCGAGCAGGAGATCGAGGTGCGCCGGGTCGCCGGGTGCGCGAGAGGCGAGGAGAGGTTCGGCAAGGTCGCCGTGAAGGAAGGTGATCCGCGACGCCACCCCCGAGCGGAGCGCGTTGGCGCGGGCAACGGCGAGCGCATCACCAGAGATGTCGGTGGCGACGAAGCGGAGCGGCGCGGGCGACTCGGAGGCCACGGCGATGGCGATGGCGCCGCTCCCCGTGCCGATCTCTGCGGCGTTGAGCGGCTGCGGTGCGCGGCCGAGCGCTCGAGACGCCGCGACACGATCCGCAAGGTAGGCGAGCGCGGTCTCCACGACGAGCTCCGTCTCCGGGCGCGGATCGAGTACGTCGGGAGTGACGAGCAGTTCGAGCGAACGGAATCCGCGAGTCCCGGTGAGGTGGCTGATCGGACGACCGTTCGCGCGCTCGCTGACCAGCGCGGAGAGCGCCGCCGGCGCATCGCCGGCCGCGAGCGCAGCGCGCGCGATCTGCAGCGTCTCGGCGAGTGCGGCGTGCCGTTCACGGAGCGGCTCGGGCTCGGGCAGGCTCGAGACCTGCGGCAGTGGCAGCGGGAAGCCCGCCGCGACCGCGGTGCGCAGCGTCGTCACGCGAGTTCCGAGCAGCGCAGCGAGGAGCAGTTCCGCGTCGAGGCGCGGCGTCGAGCTTCCTGCGCGTTCGAGTGTATTGGTGGCGTTGCGCAAGAGCGCCGGGCCGTCCGCCTCGCGGCCGATCAGCTGTTCGCCGCGCACCTCGCCGTTTCGGCGCTCGTCGCTCATCGTCGACTCGTTCCGACGCTCAATCGCCTGCGAGTCGCTCGGCCTGCTCGGCCGCCGCAAGCGCGTCGTGGAAGACGGCGAACTCGCCGTTGAGGACGCCGTCCACATCGAACTTGTCGAGTCCGATCCGATGGTCGGTCACGCGATTCTGCGGGCCGTTGTAGGTGCGAATCTTCTCGCTGCGATCGCCGCTGCCGATCAGCGCCTTGCGCGCCGCCGAGTTCGCGCTTCGCGTGCGCTCCTCTTCTGCGGCGAGGAGTCGGCTGCGCAGGATCGCCATCCCCTTCTCCTTGTTGCGCAGCTGGCTGCGCTCGTCCTGCATCTCGACCACCGTGCCGCTCGGAAGGTGCGTGATGCGCACGGCGGAGTCGGTGGTGTTCACTCCTTGGCCGCCGTGACCGGAGGCGCGCTTCACGTCGATGCGGATGTCCTGTTCAGGGATGACGAAGTCGACTTCGTCGGCGACGGGGAGGACCACCACGGTCGCGGTGCTGGTGTGGATGCGCCCCGCCGATTCCGTTGCCGGGACGCGTTGGATTCGATGCACGCCGGCCTCCCACTTGAACGCAGCCCACGCGCCGGGTCCGCTCACCTCGGCCATCGCTTCGCGGACGCCACCGAGCGCCGTCTCGATCACGCCGTCCACCTCGACCTTCCAGCCGCGCCGTTCGGCGTAGCGGAGATAGCCGCGAAAGAGTTCACCGGCAAAGATGCCCGCCTCGTCGCCACCCGCCGCGGGACGCACTTCGATCAAGACGTCCCTCCCATCGTTCGGATCGGGTTCGAGGAGCAGGGCGGGGAGCCGTTCGATCGTTGCTCGCTCGATCGACTCCGCAGCGGCGCGCTCCGCTGCAGCGAGCGCGCGCATCTCCGCGTCGGCACCCGGATCGAGCTCCATCGCCTTCGCGTCGCTCACGCGCGCTCGCGCCGAACGCAGCGCCTCGGCAGCGTCGGCGAGCGGTGCGGTCCGCGAGAGCTCGCGTCCGATCCGCGCGAGCGCTACGTGGTCGGCGAGGACCTCAGGGTGCGTCAGCTGCTCCTCGAGTTCGGCGCGCGCGCGCAACGCCGCCGTCAGCCGGGTCTCGAGCTGCGCCAGGTCAGCCATTCGTCGACTCCTCGAGTCGCAGCGGCCCCCATGTCGGTCGCTCGGATCCGGTCGGCGCGCTGCCGCCGCCCGCCTCGATGGCGACCGTGAGCGCCGCGATCGCAACATCGTGCATCTCGTCGTCGGGGAGTCGCGTGGTGATCCCCTGGACCGCGAGCCCGGGTGCTGCGAGGGCGTGGGCGATCGGGTTGGTGCGGTACTTCCCCAAGAGTCGAAGGATCTCGTACGAGGCCCCTGCAACCAGCGGGATGCCGACCAGGCGACTCGCCACCGTCGCAAGAGGGTCGAGACGACCGAGCGTCGTGAAGGCGACGAGGCTCACCAAGATGACGACCACCAAGAACTCCGTGCCACAGCGCGGATGGGCGGTCGGCCAGCGCGCAAGATCGGCGCGCGTCAGCGGGTCGCCGTTCTCCAGCGCGTGGATCGCACGGTGCTCGGCACCGTGATAGCGATAGGTTCGGTCGATGTCTCGACTGCGGCCCGCAAGCGAGAGATAGGCGATGAGGATCGCGATCTGCAGCGCGCCGTCGACGAGTCGCTCGGCGAGGAGCGAGTCGACCGCGAGCGCGCCGAGCAGCAGCGATGCGATCAGCGCGGGAACGATGTTGAAGAGCGCCAGCACGAAGAGGATGGTCAGCACCACGGTGACCGCGGAGAGCGCTCGGTCTCCACGAGACGGCGCGCGCTCGAGCGTCGCCTGGCCCGATGAGAGTTCGGCGCTGCGCAACAGCCAGCGGCTCCCGAGGACGAGCGTCTCGACAAGGATGACGACGCCGCGCGCGAGCGGAACCTTCGCCGCGCGCTGACGAAGCGCGCCGCTCGGCAGCGGTTCGCTGGCGGTCAGGATCCCGGAGCCCGACACGCGAATCGCCACGCCGATGTGCGCCGGCCCGCGCATCAGGATTCCGTCGACGAGCGCCTGTCCGCCGTACGCCACGTTCGGCGCAGGCTCGGCACCGTTCGAAACTGCAGCAAGGCTCGTGCGCGTCGCGAGACTCGCGCGCGGCTCGAAGCTCGCGGCCTCAACGAGATGTGCGAGGGCCGACGCGACGAGGCTCAGCGTGCGTCGCACAACGACGCCACAGCGGCGTCGCACAGGGATCAGCGCGAGCGCCCGAGGCGCTTCTGGAATCGCTCCACCTGACCTGCGGTGTCGAGCAGGATCTGCTTCCCGGTGAAGAACGGGTGGCAGTTCGAGCAGACCTCGGTCTTCATCTCGCCGGCGCGCGTCGAGCCGACGGTGAACTTGGTGCTGCACGCCAGACACGTGATCTGGACCTCGCCGTACTTCGGATGGATATCGGGCTTCATCGGCGACTCTCTAGGCGTCCGGCGCAGCAGCGACTACGTTGACGCGCTTCTTCAAGCGCGATGCGAAGTCGAACTTCACGCGACCCGTGACTGTTGCATAGATCGTGTAGTCGCTTCCGAGGCCGACGCCGCGTCCGGCGGCGAACTGCGTGCCGCGCTGGCGCACGATGATCCCGCCGGCGTTGACGAACTCGCCGTCACCGACCTTCACGCCGAGACGCTGGCCAGCGCTGTCGCGACCGTTGCGGCTGCTCGATCCTGCCTTCTTATGTGCCATGTCGTCCTCCTTGGAGTCCTTGCCTGTTCGACGATCTTATTCGGTGTCGGCGGACTTCTTCGTCGCCGGCTTCTTTGCGGCGGGCTTCTTCGCCGCGGGCTTCTTCGCCGCGGGCTTCGCGGTCGCCTTCGTCGCGCTCGTCTCGGCCGGGGCGGCAACCTTCAGCTTCTCGGCGAGCGCGGCGTCAGCCTGTGCTCGCTCGGCGGCAGCCTTCGCTGCCGCGGCCTTCGCCTGCTCGCGTTCGGCGGCTCCGGCCTCCCAGATCGCCTTGGCGCTCGTCCCGTTCACCGCAACCTCGGTGACCTTGATCCGATGCAGCTCCTGGCGGTGCCCCTTGGTGATGCGGCTTCGCGCCTTCGGCCGATACTTGAAGCTGATCGTCTTCACGCCGCGCTCTTGGCCGATCACCTGCGCCGTGACCTTGGCGCCGCTGACCACCGGCGTGCCGACCTCGGTCGAGGTCGCCGTTCGCACAAGAAGGACGCGATCGAAGGTGATCTCGCTGCCCGGGGTCGCGTCGAGCAGCTCGACGTGCAGCTCGCTGCCGAGCTCCACCCGATACTGCTTCCCGCCCGTTTCGATCACCGCGTACATGGTCGATCTGCCCTCTTGCTGCCCTCTGTTTCCGCACGACTTCGCGGCGGACCGCAGACTGACGGAGAGGTCAGACGCGGGAGGGAGAGTCTAGGCGTACCCTCGCACCTGCGTCAACCGAGGCCGTGCTCGCGGAGCGTGCTCGGCGGTCCGAGACCGCGCTCTCCGGCAGGCACCCGACTAGGCGCCGCCCCCCTGGTGGACGCGGTGGCTCTGCACGAGGCCGAGGCCGAAGGCGAGGGAGATGGCGGAGGCGCCGCCGTAGCTGACGAACGGGAGCGGGATCCCCGTGATCGGCGCGACCCCGAGGTTCATCGCGATGTTCACGCCGCCCTGCAAGAGGATGATCGCCGCCAGCCCGCCGCCGAGCACCGTGCCGAAGCTGTCGGGCGACTCCCACGCATGCCAGATCAGCCGTGCCACGAGAAGGCCGACGAGTCCGATGACCAGCAGGCCGCCGATGAGTCCGAAGCTTCGAACGAGGGCGGCAAAGACGAAGTCGCTCTCTTGCACGGGCAACGGGCTGATCCCACCCGTTCCGTCGAAGCCAGCGCCGAAGAGACCGCCGCTGCGAATCGCGGCGAGCGCCTGCTCCAGCTGGTACTTCGGCCCGGCCGGGTCGGCGTTCGGATCGATGAAGGCGATCAGCCGCTCCTTCTGGTAGTCGGCGATGAGCAGCGTCCAGACGAGCGGGAGGAGCGCCACGCCGAACGCGGCGAGGGTGGCGATCCAGCGCGTTGCCGCACCGGAGAGGAGCAGACCGCCGAAGAGTGCCGCGACGATGATCATCGCCGTCCCGGCGTCTGGTTGGATCGCGACGAGTATGAACGGCGGCGCAACCACGAGGCTGCCGAGCAGCGTGTTCGACAGCGTCTCCGCCTCGGCGCTTTCGCGCGTCAAGACCGTTGCCAGCGCCACCAGGGTGAGGATCTTCGCGATCTCACTCGACTGGATCGCAATCCCGAAGAGTGCGATTGCGCGCGAATTGCCACCCGAATCTTCGCCGAAGAAGAGCGTGGCGATGAGCAGGAGGATGTTTGCACCGTACAGAGGC
>CAWULR010000052.1:0-5962 GCA_963923845.1 uncultured bacterium | reverse complement strand
TTTCTCCGAGGAGTCGATCGCCCTAGTTCGTAACGACGTCGAAGTCGGCGTACATCCCGGCCTTGTAGTGCGCCTCGATGTTGCACATCACCACATAGTGTCCCGGCGTCAGGTCGACCGTGACGCTGCCCGGAACACCCGGCTCGTACTCCGGCTGTTCGTCGATGACGTCGAGCAGCTCCTCGTCGATCCGCTTCGTGGTCGGATCGACATCGGCCAGGAGCTGGCTCGCGAACTTGTCGCTGCGCACCACGAGGAACTCATGGGCGATCGTGCCCTTGTTCGCAAGGTCGAACGTGATCGATCCCGGTGCGTGCGTATAGGAGTCGAGCGAGATCTTCCACTCCTCTTCCGTGCCGTTCACGTTCCCCGTTCCGACCGTTGCCGGAACGATCTCGAGGTCGGCGTACATGCCCGCCTTGTAGTGTCCCTCGATGTTGCACATCACCACGTAGTGCCCCGGCGTGAGGCTTACGGTGACGGCACCGGGCACGCCCGGCTCGTACTCAGGCTGCTCGTCGATGACGTCGAGCAGCTCTTCGTCGATGCGATTGGTCGCGGGGTCCACGTCGGCGAGCAGTTCGGTCGCGCTCTTCTCGGAGCGCACGACGAGGAACTCGTGGGCGATCGTCCCTTCGTTGGTCAGGTTGAACGCCACGGTGCCGGCCTCGTGCAGGTCGGAGTCGAGTGCGATCTCCCACTCCTTCTCGGTGCCGTTGATCGGACCGATCGCCGGGACAGGTTCCGGCTTCGGCGTTCGGGTCACAACCGCGCCATCCGGCGCCGCCGTGATGGTGAGGTCGGCGTACATGCCGTTCTTGTAGTGCCCCTCGATGTTGCACATCACCACGTAGTGGCCTTCGGGCAGCGTGACCGTCAGCTCGGCGGTGGTCGCCGCGTCGTACTCCGACTGCTCGTCGACGACGTCGAGGACCTCTTCGTCGATGCGATTCGTGTTCGGGTCGACCATCTCAAGGAGCTCCTTCGCCGTCTTGTCGGTCGCAACGACGAGGAACTCGTGGGGGATCGTGCCGCGGTTCGAGAGGTCGAAGGTGACATCACCGGCGGTGTGCGTCCCAGCCGAGAGGGAGATCTTCCATTCGGACTGTTTGGCGTCGATTGCGCCGGTCCACGGGGTCTGGCTCCAGACGTAGAGGCCAATTCCGAGTGCAGCGATCAGAATCGTGGAGATGAACGCGCCACGCCCAGGCTTGAGGCCCGCCGTCTCCAGCACACCAGCGGGTGCGGCGCTGCGCTTCGTCGAGCGTCCTGCGCTCCGACGCTTCGCTCCAGCCGATCGGGTCGTGGCCATCTCTCTGCCTCCCACTTTGTCTCGTCCGCTCGGTGCGGCGTTGCGGGCAGGATACTCCTCTGCGCTGGTGCGTTGCGACAGGTTGCTCATAATGGGACACGCCCCAGCCACCGGTCGAATTGGCGTACGATTGGCGGGCCTGGCGCCCCGCCAGCCGTAGGGAGGACTGCATCGCGTGATGGCGTCGACCACGAGAAAGCCGACCGTCCCCCTCGTTGCGCTGGTCATCGGCGCCCTCTTCCTGGGTGGATGCCAGGCGGCCGGAACGCTGCCGCCCGCCACAGAGCAGGCGATCCAGATCACCGACCTCTACAACCTCGTCTTCGCGATCGCCGCCGTCGTCTTCGTCCTCGTCGAGGTGTTGATCATCTGGTCGGTCATCCGCTATCGACGGAAGCCGAGCGACCGATCGCTCCCTGCGCAGACGCACGGCAACTTCCTGCTCGAGATCGTGTGGACCATCGTCCCATTCGTCACCGTGGTCGGCATCTTCGTGGCATCCGTTGGAGTGCTGAACTCTGTCGACGCACGCGAAGCCGACGCCGCCGAGGTGAAGGTGGAGGTCGTCGGCTACCAGTGGCAGTGGAAGTTCGCCTATCCGGACAACGGGATCGAGGTCTTCGGCACCGCCGCGCAAGAGCCGCAGCTCGTCGTGCCGATCGGCAAGACGATCCAGGTGTCGCTCGTCGGGCAGGATGTCAACCACGCCTTCTACGTCCCGGAGTTCCTCTTCCAGCGCGACGCCGTGCCCGGTCAGGTCAACGTCTTCCAGTTCACGCCGAACAAGCTCGGCACCTTCCACGGGCAGTGCTCCGCCTTCTGTGGGCTCCTGCACCATGCGATGCGCTTCTCCGTCAAGGTGGTGAGCCCCGAGGAGTACGACGCCTGGCTGGCCGACAACGCACCGAAGCCTTCGAGCTTCGTCAAGCTGAACGCAGCAATCTAGAGGAGGAGCGATGGCGACAACGGCACTTCGACCCGCGGTCACGCAGCGAACATCGGTCTACGAGTGGCTGACGACGACCGACCACAAGAAGATCGGCATCCTCTATACGATCAGTTCGTTCGTCTTCCTTGCCATCGGCGGACTCTTGGCGCTCGGTGTGCGGTCAGAGTTGGCGCAGCCTGGCCTGCAGTTCATCGACGAGTCGACGTACAACCAGCTCTTCACGATGCACGCGTCGGTGATGATCTTCTGGGTGATCATTCCGTTCCTCGCGGGGCTCGGCAACTACATCGTCCCGCTGCAGATCGGAGCGGCCGACATGGCCTTCCCGCGCATCAACGCGCTCAGCTTCTGGATGATTCCGTTCTCCGGACTCGTCGTGATCTCCGGCTTCCTGCTCGGCGGTGCGGCGGATGCGGGCTGGACGGCGTATCCGCCGTTGAGCAGCATCAAGTACAGCCCAGGTCCGGGCATGAACCTCTGGATCGTCGCGCTCATCCTGATCGGGACCAGCTCGATCCTCGGCGCGGTGAACTTCCTGGTGACGGTCTTCCGCATGCGCGCGCCGGGCATGACCCTCTTCCGCATGCCGATCATGGTCTGGACGATCATCGTCACGAGCGTCCTCGTCTTGATGGGCACGCCGGTGCTCACGAGCGCGCTGATGATGCTCTTCGTCGACCGCAACTTCGGCGGCAGCTTCTTCGATCCCGCCACCGGCGGTTCGGCCATCCTCTGGCAGAACATCTTCTGGTTCTACAGCCATCCGGCCGTGTACATCATGGTGCTCCCTGGCATGGGGGCGATCTCCGAGATCATCCCGGTCTTCAGCCGCAAGCCGCTCTTCGGATATCGCGCGTTCGTCTTCGCCACGGCGGGGATCGGCGCGCTCGGCTTCTCGGTCTGGGCGCACCACATGTTCACGACCGGCAGCGTCTTCCTCCCGTTCTTCTCGATCATGACCTTCTTCATCGCCGTACCGACCGGCGTGAAGATGTTCAACTGGATCGCCACCATGTGGCGCGGACAGATCTCGTTCAAGACGCCGATGCTCTTCGCCGTGGGCTTCCTCTCGATGTTCCTCATCGGCGGGATCAACGGCGTCTTCAGCGCGCCGGTTCCGGTCGACTACGCGATCCACGCAACCTACTGGGTCGTGGCGCACATCCACTACGTCCTCTTCGGCGGCTCCTTCCTTGCGATCATGGCCGGCTTCTACTACTGGTTCCCGAAGATGACGGGGAAGATGCTCGACGAGGGCCTCGGCAAGCTGCACTTCGTCCTCGTGATGATCGGACTCAACCTCACCTTCCTGCCGATGCACATGCTCGGACTCCTCGGCATGCCGCGACGCATCGCCGACTACTCGCCGACGGCGGGCTGGAACGACCTCAACCTCGCCGCCACGATCGGCGGGTTCATCGTCGGCATCAGCCTCCTGCCGCTCCTCTGGAACATCTACATCTCGCTGCGCAACGGCAAGGCGGCGGGGAACGACCCGTGGGAGGGGAACACGCTGGAGTGGGCGACCTCGTCGCCGCCGCCGGCGTGGAACTTCGATCGACTGCCGTCGATCAGCTCTGAACGACCGCTCTTCGACGCGCGCCACGGACGCTCGGGGGGCGATCACGCATGAGCCTCGCAACGGCTGATCGCGGCGCGCTGCATCACGGTGCGGAGACGCACGGCGCGGGGTCGCACGGTGCGGATCGCGCGCACAAGGGGCTCGGCAATCCCGTGTTGGGGATGCTCCTCTTCATCGTCTCCGAGATCATGTTCTTCGGCGGACTCTTCGCCGCGTACTTCAGCCTGCGCACCGCGACCGGAACGTGGCCTCCGGCGGGCAACGGCGCCTTCCTCCTCCACGAAGAGGTGCTCTTCCCCGCGGTGATGACCGCGGTGCTCGTGCTCAGCTCGGTCACCTGCCAGATCGCCGTGTGGCGGATCCGTCGCGGCGACCGCCAAGGGATGAATCGCGCGCTGCTACTGACCGTGCTCCTCGGCGTGATCTTCTTGGCCGGCCAGGCGTACGACTACACGCAGCTCGGCTTCGGCATCGCCGACGGAGTGTTCGGCAGCACCTTCTACATCCTCACCGGATTCCACGGCGCGCACGTGCTCGGCGGCGTGTTGATGCTCGCCGTCTGCCTCTATCGCGGCGGCCTCGGCCAGTTCTCCGCCCAACACCATGACATGGTCGAGGCGACGTCGATCTACTGGCACTTCGTCGACGTCGTCTGGCTGCTGCTCTTCTCGCTCCTCTATCTGATCTAGGCGGGCAGATGTCCTACACGTATCGAGCGCTCGCGATGGGGGCCATCTTCGAGGTGGCCGCGGTCGTCTATCTGATCACCGCCGACGCCGCGCCGATGGCCTTCATGCTGGCGCTGACAGGGCTCTCGATGTCGGTGATGGCGTTCGTCCTGCTCCACGCCATGCAGAGCGCGACGAGCCACGCGACGCTGCCGAAGTGGACGCCGGCGACGGCCCGCAGCGCACGGCCCGCTCCGCGCGCTCCGCACGGCGTGCACCTCCCCGCTCCGTCGCTGCTGCCGGTCGGTATCTGCGTCGCCTTCGCGGTCCTCTTCTTCGGGATCGCCGTCAACCTCTCGTTTGCCACCCTCGGCGTGCTGCTCCTCGGCGTCGCCCTCGTGGGATGGCTGATCGACTCACGACGCGAGTGGCGCGCCGTCTCGTCCGCCGGACGCAGCGGCGTCATCGTCAACCCGGTGCCGCTGCGCGCGTCGCGACTGCTCGTGGACGTTGCCGCAATCGCCTTCTTCAGCCTGGCGATCGGCCAGTCTGGGATCCTGAACCCGGCCGCGGCACCAGTCGCTCCCGTCGTCGACACGGCGAGCCCTGCGATCGGTGCGAAGGGCGTGAAGTTCGACGTGACCACGATCACCCTCAAGGCCGGCATTGCGGTCGAGCTCGCCTTCACGAACAACGACGCGGGGATTCCGCACAACGTGGCGATCCGGGAGGTTGGCAGCTCCGGAGATCCGATCTTCAACGGCGAGCACGTGACCGGCATCGCCACCGTCGACTACGAGATCCCTGCGCTCGAGGCGGGGAAGAGCTATGAGTTCTTCTGCGACATCCACCCGAACATGAAGGGGACGATTGAGCTCGAATAGCGAACGGATCGCCTGGCTCAACGAGCAGTACTCGCCCAGTCGCACCGCCCACGATTTCGAGGGCAGCATCCGGTCGTACCGAGCGGGGACCGAGGCGGCGCGCGCCGCGCTGACCGGAGCCAGGCACCGCGTTCTCGCCTACGGTCCGCGGCCCGCCGAGCGCATCGAGTGTTTCCTCCCGTTGCCGCACGGCGCAGCGGGCGAGAGCGGGCGGAGCGGCGGTCGTCGCGGCGCGCCGATCTTCGCCTTCCTCCACGGCGGGTGGTGGCAAGACCTTTCGATCGACTACGCGGCCGCCCCGGCGCCCGCCGTGGTCGGCGCCGGTGCGCTCTGGGCGTCGATCGGGTACACGCTCGCGCCCAACGTGTCGCTCCGCGAGATCGTCGCGGAGGTCTCCGCCGCCGTCGCGACGCTGGCCGCGCACGCGGTCGACCTCGGCGGCGATCCGAGCCGTATCGTGCTCGCTGGGCACTCGGCGGGGGCGCACCTTGCTGCGATGCAACTGACGGCGCTCGCGGCGGAGGCGTCGCGCCGATCGGTCGCCGGACTCCTCTTGATCGGCGGCGC
>CAWULR010000051.1:0-5977 GCA_963923845.1 uncultured bacterium | reverse complement strand
CTTGGTGACGCGTGTCGACGACTTCATCTCCCTAGTCTTACACCTTGACCGTACGTTGCGGTTCTTTTGTCAACTAGATGTGAACCATAATCAGAACTTACGCTCAGGATTGGCGTTCCTTCATCAAACGAGTGAACGTGAATGTGACGGAAACGGACGCCGGCTGCGAGCCGTGCGTCCTGATCAGTCGGCGGCGCGGCGGAGGCGGCGAATCAGGGCCTCGGCGGCGTTCGCGCCCGGCGCGCCGGTGACGCCGCCGCCCGGGTGCGTGCCGGCGCCGGAGAGGAAGAGCCCGTCGATCGGCGTCTCGTAGCGTCCGATCCCGTAGAGCGGCCGCCACTGGGCGAACTGGTCGAACCCTTCGTTGACGTGCATCGCGTGGCCGCCGCTCGCGCCCCAATCGCGCTGCAGATCCGCCGGCGTGATCAGCTGCCGCGCGCTGATCAGTCGTGTGATCCCGGGTGCGACCTGCTCGAGCTGCGCAACGACGCGGTCCGCAAAGGCCTTGCGCGTCGGTTCGTCCCACTCGCCGTGTTTCAACGCGACCGGCGCGTACTGGACCACGCAGCTGACGATGTGACGGCCGTCCGTTGCGAGCGACGGATCGATCAGCGTCGGAATCAGCGCCTCGATGATCGGCGTCTCGCTGATCTCGCCGTACTTCGAGGCATCGAAGGCCTTCTCGATGCCGAGGACGCTCTCGAGGATCACGATGCGGCCGCGGAGCCGCTGCTCCGCCGCCTCGCCCTTGCCGGCGGCGGTGAACGTCGGGAGCCGGTCGACCAGGAGGTTCAGCTTCGCGGTGACGCCGCTGCTGCGCGCGGCGCGCAGGCGACGTCTCAGGTCTGGACCCGTGGCCTCGACGCCGAGCAGGCCGAGGAGCGTCGTCTTCGGATCGAGTGTCGAGAGAACGTACGGCGCGGTGATCTCGTCGCCGTTCGCCAGCGCCACGCCGGTGACGCGACCGTCGTGTTCGGTGATCGCAATCGCCTTGGCGTCGGTGCGGATCTCCGCGCCGAAGCCGCGCGCGGCATCGGCGAGCGCGGTGGCGAGCGCGCCGGGTCCGCCGATCGCCACCACGGTCTGGCCCGCCGCACCGCCGTCGGCGCCATCGCCGGTGATGCCGTCGAAGAGCATCGTGGCGGCACTCCCGGGCGACATCGGACCGACCGCGTTGTAGATCGCGCCGCGCCAGGCGAGCATCGCGAGGAGGTGCTCGTCGGAAAGGTATTCGCCGACGAGGTCGGCCGCGGACATCGGCAGGATGCGCAGGATCTCTCGGCCGTCGCCCTCTTTCAGCCCGGTGAACGGCTTGCGGAAGGCGAAGCCGGCGAGCATCTCTGCGACCGACTTTCCGCCGTCGAGGCTCGGCGGCACACCGTCGAGCACCTGCTCGAAATACGCGCCGATGCGGCGAAGCCGTCCGTCGAGCTTCAGGAATCCGGCGGCGGTCTCCTCGCCGTTCGGTCGGGACTCCAGCTCCTTGGCGCTCTTCGCTGGATCGCGGTAGAGCGTGATCGACGAACCGTTCGTTGGATGCGGCGCAAAGGAGCGCACCTCGGGCTCCACGAGTCGCACGCTGCCGGCGAGCCCGAGATCGCGCGCGACGCGCGGACGGAATCGCCCGACGGTGTGCGCGAGCATCGGCGCCTTGACGCCGTCGATGTCTGCGGTGAGCGCCATGCCACCGAGTTCGCTGCGCGCCTCGAGCAGGATCGTCTTGATCCCCGCGCGCGCAAGGTACGCCGCCGCCACCAGTCCGTTGTGTCCGCCGCCGAGCACGATCACGTCCGCGCTGCTGCGCACGTTCTGCTCGGCCGGAGCCTTCGACTTCCTCTTGGTCGCCACTACTCGTCCCCCGCCTTCGACTTCAGGATCTCGAGTGCCGCGAGACGGCCGGGCGCCGCCATGATGCCGCCGCCCGGATGCGCCGAGGAGCTCGCGAGCCAGTAGTCCTTGATCGGCGTCTTGTAGCGCGCCCATCCGCTCACCGGCCGATTGAAGGCCATCTGCTGCACCAGGATCTCGCCCTGGAAGATGTTCCCTTCGGTCAGGCCGATGGTGCGCTCCAGGTCGAGCGGCGTCATCACCTGGCGGCCGACGATCTTCTCTCGGAAGTCCGGCGCAAACTCGGAGATGGTGTCCACCACCAGGTCGCCGAAGCTCTCCTTGATGTCGTCCCAGCTGCCGTGCTCTGGCGCCAGCTTGTGCGGCGCGTACTGCACGAAGGCGGTGGCGACGTGTTTCCCCGGCGGCGCCATGGAGGGATCGACGAGTGTCGGGATCAGCATGTCCAGGAAGGGGCGGTGGCTCGGGTGTCCGTGCTTCGCGTCGTCGTACGCCTTCTCCATGTAGTCGGGACTCGGGGAGATGCTCACCGTCCCCATCAGGTGGCCGGTCCCCGGCGGCGCGGCGGTGAAGGTGGGGAGGCCGTCGAGCGCGAAGTTCACCTTGGCGCTGGAGCCGCGGAACTTGAAGTTGCGGATCGCACGCTCGAAGTCGTTCGGCAGCGAGCCGGACGGGAGCATCTCCAGGAAGGTGTGCTTGGCGTCGGCGGCGGAGACGATCGTGTCGGCGTGGATCTCCTCGCCCGACTCGAGCGCGACGCCGATCGCGCGGTCCCCCTTCAGGAGCACCTGCTTCACCGGCGCGTCGGTGCGAATCTCGGCGCCGTGGAAGCGCGCGGCGGTGGCGATCGCGGCGGCGACGGCGCCGGTCCCTCCCTGCGGCAGCGCCCACTCGCGGAAGGAGCCGTCCACCTCGCCGAAGTAGTGGTGCAAGAAGACCATCCCCGTCCCCGGCGACTTGATGCCGAGGAAGGTGCCGATGATCCCCGACGCAGACATCGTGCCGACGAGCGGCTCCCCCTCGAACCAGCGGGAGAGGAAGTCGTACGCGCTCCCCGTGATCAGGTCGAGCAGCGCCCCCTTGGTCCGCAGCGGCAGGTGGCCGAACTCCTTGGCGAGCCCCGCATAGGCGAGCCACTCCTGCGGATCGCCGTACGGGTCGGGCGCGGGGAGATCGATCGCCGGGCGGATGAAGCGCGTGATGTCGGTCACCGTCTGCTTGAAGTCGTCGTAGTTGTCGGCATCGCGGTGCGACCACTTGCGGATCTCGCGGATCGTGTCGGCATGGTCGGTTCGACGATCGAGATAGCCGTCCCAGTGCGGCGTGTACGTGCCGACCGATGGCGCCATCTGCAGGCCGTGTTTCGAGAGGTCGAGCTCGCGAATCACCTGCGGTCGCAAGAGGCTGACGAGATACGAGGCGACGGAGAACTTGAAGCCGGGAACCGGCGATTCGGTGAGCGTTGCGCCGCCGAGGATGGAGCGACGCTCCAAGACGAGTGTCTTCAGTCCGGCCTTCGCGAGGTATGCGGCGGTGGTGAGTCCGTTGTGTCCGCCGCCGACGACGATCGCGTTGTACCGTTCCGCCACGGGCCCTCCCAGACTCGCCCCGACTCGCTAGGATGCGGGTGCGGGCAATGGTACCGCCCAGCGGGAGATCGGGAGAGGGGGAGTCGCATGACGCTCGAGACGCCGTTCCACCCTCGCACCGCCGAACTGAATCAGGCGCGCCGCTGGCGCAAGTGGTCCGGATTCTTCATCGCCGATTCGTATTTCCCAGCGCACGACTTGGAATACCATGCGATCCGCTTCTCCGCGGCGCTCTTCGACGTCACGCCGATGTGCAAGTACCGCATCAGCGGCGCCGATGCAGCACGGCTCGTCGATCGTGTCATCACGCGCAGGGTCGATCGCATCAAGCCGATGCGCGCGATCTACACGCCGTGGTGCGATCACGACGGACGCGTGCTCGACGACGGCACCGTGGCACTCCTCGCCGACGGCTCCTACTTCTGGACGTCGGCCGAGCCGCAACACGGTTGGCTCGATGCGGCGAGCGAAGGGCTCAGCGTCCAGATCGAGGACCTCACCGAGCGCATCTGCGCGCTCTCGCTCCAGGGTCCCTGCTCGCGTGACGTGCTCTCCGGTGCGGTCGGTCGCGACATGTCCGACCTCCCCTTCTTCGGCCGCGCCGACGTGACGATCGGCGGCGTGGCGGTGAGCGTCTCGCGAACCGGCTACTCGGGCGACCTCGGCTACGAGCTCTGGATGCCGTTCGAGGAGGCGCTCCCCGTCTGGGATGCGCTGATCGCCGCCGGCAACGACTACACCCTGCGCGTCGCCGGGATGGAGGCGCTCGACGTCGCCCGCATCGAGGCGGGGCTGATCATGGCCGGCGTCGACTACCACTCCGGTCGCACCGCGCGACATCCGAGCCTCGCCGTCTCGCCGTACGAGATCGGCATGGATCGGCTCGTGGACCTGGACAAGCCGCGCTTCATCGGCAAGCGCGCGCTGATGGACGAGGTCGCCGCCGGCGGACCGGCCAGCCGTCTCGTCGGCCTGGAGCTGGATCTCGCCGTCTTCGAGTCGGCGTACCTGGATCTCGGCTATGCGATCGAGCACCCGCTTCGCGCGTGGCGACACGTCACGCCGCTCACCCGCAAGGGCGAGACGATCGGTCGCGCGACGAGCGGCACCTTCTCGCCGCTGCTGAAGCGCTCGATCGCCCTCGGCTTCCTCCCCACGAAGCACGCGGCGGTCGGCAGCACCGTCTCCATCGAGTGGCAGATCGAAGCGTCACGCCAGCAGATCCCCGCCACCGTCGTGCCGCTCCCCTTCTTGGAACTTCCGCGCAAGCGCAGCTGATCCGCGCCGCCGGCGTCGACGCTAGAGTCGCGCCGCCCGATCCGGCGAGATCCCCCACGCATCGGCGATTCCCTCGGGAGTGAGGACGCGGTCCGGTGGACCGTCCGCGACGATTCGTCCCGCCTTCATCACGGCGACGCGCGGGAAGAGCGTTCGCACCACGTCGATCTCGTGGAAGATCGCAATCACGGTGCGCGCCCGATCGGCGAGGGAGACGAGCAGATCGGCGATCTCCACGCGATGCCGCAGGTCGAGGTGCACCGTCGGTTCGTCGAGCGCCAAGATCGGCGTCTCTTGCGCCAGGCCGAGTGCGATCGCGATCAGCTGTCGCTCGCCGGCGCTCAGCGTGCGCACGTCGCGCGCGGCAAGGTGCGCGGCGCCGACGCGCTCCAGCGCCGCCGCGGCACGCTCGCGATCGAGCGCCGACGGACCGCTCGGCCCACGCCCGTGCGGGAGTCGACCGAGCGCGACGAGCTCATCGGCGCGCGTGGCGAACGGCAGCACCAGGTCGGAACCGACGACCGCAATCGACCGCGCGATCGTGGTGCGCGTCAGCTTGGCGATCGGTTCGGCGCAGAGGGTGATCTCCCCCGCCGCCAGCGGCAGCGTGCCACTCAGCGCGCGGAGCAGCGACGTCTTCCCAGCGCCGTTTGCGCCGACGATCGCCACGCGCTCCCCCACGCCGATCTTCAGGTCGATCTCGTCGAGGATCGTCGTGCCACCGAGTTCCACGCGAACGCCGCGGGCACCGAGCAGCTCGTAGTTCGGATCCACCTGCATCGCGAGCGCATCTCGAGTTGCGGCGCTCGCCGAGTCGTGGTTGTGATCGACGGTGCGGCTCACAGTGCGTACCCGGTCCGAGCGCGATGCAGCAACCAGAGCAGGAACGGCGCGCCGATGAGGGCGGTGACGACACCGACCGGGACGCCGATGCTGCGCGCGATCGTGTCGGCGAGCAGCAGGAGGAGCGCACCGCCGATCGCCGAGAGCGGCAGCACCGCACGCGGGTCGGGCCCCACGGCGAGTCGCGCAAGGTGCGGCACGACGAGCCCGACGAAGCCGACGAGTCCGGCGAGCGCCACGGCGGCCGCCGTTGCGAGCGAGGCGAGGGCGACGGCGATCCTTCGCTCGCGGCGAACGTCGACGCCGAGGTGCAGCGCCGCCTGATCGCCGAGCAGGAGTCCGGCGAGCGGACGTCCGCGCAGCGCGAGGAGCGTCGTCGCCAGTGCGAGCGGAAGCGCCGCGGCGGCGAGACGCGGCCA
>CAWULR010000050.1:0-5996 GCA_963923845.1 uncultured bacterium | reverse complement strand
CGGGCACTGCAGCCTCGTCACCATAGGAGCTCATGCCGAAGAGTGTCACCGGCAGCTGCGGAGGACGAACGAATCGGGCGAACGCAGATGCGCTCAGCGCCGCCACGAGCTGGCGAGCGCGGTCGGCACGGAAGTTCGCAAGGATCACGGTGTCGTCCGACCTCATCGCCACCGGCTGGATGCCGGTCGGTGCGATCACGGTCGGCGAGACAAACTCATCGCTCTCGCCCCGGCCATACGCCTCTCGGATGGCAGACTCGGCACTCGCGGCCCGCGCCCCCTCCCCTGCCGCGATCGCCGCCACAGCCGCCGCGGTGCGATCCCAACGCTGGTCTCGATCCATCGCGAAGTAGCGACCCGTCACAGATGCGATCGTCGCCGACGGTGCCGCTGCGTGGAGGCGTGGTTCGAGATCGGCAAGGTAGCCGAGCGCGGACCGCGGCGGCGTATCGCGACCGTCGAGGAAGAGGTGGACGAAGATGGCGCGAACCCCCGAACGGTGCGCCGCATCGGCGAGTGCCACCAGGTGACGATCGTTGGCGTGCACTCCGCCGGGCCCGAGGAGGCTCATGAGATGGAGTCGTCCATCCTGGGCCCGTTTCAAGGCACGCTGTAGTTCTGGCCGCCGCAAAAAGCTGCCGTCCGCAAGCGCCGCATCGATCCGAGGCAGGTCCTGCAGCACCCGTTGTCCCGACCCGATGTTCAAGTGACCGACCTCGCTGTTCCCCATCTGCCCTTCTGGCAGACCCACCGCTGCGCCACTCGCCTCGAGCGACGTGTGGGGCCACCGTCGGAGCAGCGCGCGCCATACCGGCATGTCGGCCCTGGCGATGGCGTCGATCGCTGGATCCCCGCCGATGCCGAACCCATCGACGATGAGCAGCACGAGCGGGTCGACCTTCAGCCGCTTCATCGAGAGACGCCGACCGCCGCGGCGATCTGGAACAGCGACTCGACCTCGAGCGATGCTCCTCCGATCAAGAGTCCGTCCACACGTTCGGCTCCGGATCCTCCGACATACCCAGCAGCACTCCTGCCGTCGACGCTTCCGCCGTAGAGAAGAGGGGCGGACGTCAGCGCGGCCTCCGATCGCAGTGCGCAAGCGACCGCGGCGACGGTCTCCGGTCGCGCCGGCCGTCCGCTTCCGATCGCCCAAACCGGTTCGTAGGCGATGATGATTCCACTTGTCGAGACAGCGGCCTCTTCGCGCTGCAGTGCGGCAGCACCGGCAAGGACTCCACGCCACTGGTCGACGACCGCATCACAGCGTTCAACGTCGGTGGCGCGGGCATCGAGGTCGCCGAGGCAGACGATGGGGACGATTCCAGCGTCGATGCATCGCGCCACCTTCGCGCCGATCGCGCGCCCGTCCTCCCCTCGTGCTCGACGCTCTGAGTGACCGAGGATCACCGCGTCGGCCACGCCGATCAGGTGCGATGCCGGGATCTCTCCCGTTCGTGCACCGGGATCGTCGCTCGAGCAATCCTGAGCCACAACGCCGATCTTCAGTTCGGCATGCTCCCGCCGTAGGAGCGACGCGACGGCGACCAGCCCGATGGCGCTCGGCGCGATCAGCAGGGAGCCGGGGGCGAGCTGCCGTGCAGATCCCCGCAGGGCGATCTGGCGAGCGAGCTCGACCTCTTCGCCTGGAGCGAGGTTCGCCTTCCAGTTCGCGATCAGCCGCAGCGATGCAGTCCCACTCATGTTGCCATCATCGCAGAGCGGCTTCCTGCCGCACGGTCGCCGCGAGTTTCTCGATCGAGCCGAGCGCCCGTTGCACCGCGGCACGCGACAGCCCGAGGGCGAGACCGAGCTCTGCGATCGTCGCATCTGGGTTCGCCAGTCGAGCCACGCCAACGCGTTGAAGCAGGCTCTCGGCGGGCAGACCGTGCTCTTCCATGACGACCGCAACCGCCCGTGCTTGGCGCATCCCGGCGCGCACGGCACGCCTCAGGTTCGCCGTTTCGGCATTCACCGTGCGATTCAGCGCGCCTCGGATCTGGCGCGCCACTCCGCGGGCCTCGATCTCGGCAATCGAACCCCCCGCACCGAGCCGTCGCAACAGGTCGCAGATCTGCGAGGTGTCCTTCCAGACGACGACGCCGCGACCACGGCGGAGGCGCAGTGCCCCTCCTAGCCGCTCGGCCGCAGCGAGCGCGGCGAGCTCTCGACCCTCTGCCTCGGTGACGACGATCTCGAGGTGGATCAGGCCAGAGGCGAGCGAGAGCGAACCTCGGCTGAGGATCCGCCCCCGCAGGTACGCGAGTCGGCAGTGCGATGCGGCACGATCGGCGGCAAGACGTCGCACCCGCGCGAGGGCGCGAGCGCCCGGCGTGCCGTCGACAGGGTGCGCAGCTGCGATGAGACGGTGCACCGTCCGCGCGATGGCGACGTCGGCGCGTCGTCCTGGATCGGCCAAGGCATCCAGCTCGCTTGCTCGACAGCACGCGCGATCTGGGGTGACTGCAGCGAGTTCGTGCCGCACGGCACTGACGAGATCGCGTTCGAGCCGCCTCATCGCGTCACCGGCGCTCGCCGTGGCCTCAGCTTCAAGATGGCGCGTGCCAGCAGCTTCGAATCGTGGAGATGCGGACGGACCGCGGAGGCAACCGAGCGCACGACGATCGGCGGACGAGGTTCACCATCTGGGCCGCGCAACCGCCGGAATCGTGGCTCGAGCGGGCGCCCCGGATCGACATCCGACCTACGCGAACTCGCCGCAGCGAGAATCGCGTCGATCAACCCCCCTGCTCCGTGGTCGACGAGCGCGTCGACATGATCGTCCAGGCTCATCCCTTCGGTCTCCCCCTCTTGTTCGTCGACATTCGCCACCCACACGAGGGGTGCGCGTCGATCCGCCAGCGCACGTCGGATATCGGGAACGAGGAGATGCGGGATCAGACTCGTGTAGAGGCTCCCCGGTCCGAGCACGAGGAGGTCTGCCTCCGCAATCGCGGTCAGCGCGTGTCGAGTGGCATGCGTCACGGTGGAATCGAGCGTCACCGACGCGATGCCCCTCGTACGTGCAAGTTTCGCCTGTCCGACCACGCTGATCCCGGCGCGAGTCCGCCCGCGAAGGCGAAGCGACTCGGATGTGGCAGGGATGACGCGGCCGCGGACGTTCAGGATCTGATGGACGCGCTCCAGGCCACGCTCGAGGTCGCCCCCCTCTTCAGCGATCGCCGCCGCGAGCAAGAGGTTTCCGACGGGATGTCCGCGCGACGCACCGCGCTCGGCCGGCAGTCGGTGCTGGAGGAGTGCGCCCGCGGTGGACTCAGCGTCGGCGAGTGCGATGAGGCAGTTTCGCAGGTCGCCGACAGGCGGGATGCCGAGTCGCGCCCTGAGGATCCCGGACGATCCGCCGTCGTCCGCCAATGAGACGATCGCGGTCAGGTCGACGCCCTCCGTTTTCAGGCCGCGAAGGATCGTCGACATCCCCGTCCCGCCTCCCAGCACGACGATGCGCTGTGGTCCGCGCCGCACCGCCTGCGCCAGCGGAGCGCCTCGGAGCCAGGATCGGAGTCCCACGAACGCTAGCGTCTGTCGATGTCGCGGTGCTCCACCACGATCGCCGCACCATCGACCTCGCGTTCCAGGAGGGCGGCCAGCGCCTGCAGGATCGCAACAGATCGATGGCGCCCGCCCGTGCAGCCGATCGCGATGTTCAGCCGTCCGCGTCCGTCCGCAAGATAGGCGGCGATGGTCCCGCGCAGATAGGCATGGATCGCAGCCAGGAGGCTCGCACCGATCGGATCGTTGAGCACATACTCGCTGATCTCCTTCGAACGACCGTCGAGCGGACGCAGGTCCGGCACCCAATGTGGGTTTGCGGCAGCACGGACATCGAAGACCAGGTCCGCCTCGAGTGGGATCCCGTGCTTGTATCCGAAGCTGGTCAGGCGCACTCCTACGTGCTCTTCGCTCTCGAGCGCCTCGGCGACGAGGCGGTCGCGCAGCTCACGGCCCGTCAGATCGCTCGTGTCGATCAGCGCGTCGGCAGCCTCGCGTGTGGCGCTCAGCAGCGAGCGCTCAGCGCCGATCGCTTCGGCGACCGAGCGCGGCGCATCGATGGCCCCGCCGAGCGGATGGCGGTGGCGGGTCTCGCTGAACCGTCGGATGAGGACATCGTCGCGGGCATCGAGAAAGATGGTTCGCGCCGTGACTCCGATCTTCTCGGCCCCCGATCGAACGGATTCGATCGTGTGGCTGGGGTCGCCGTCGCGGGCATCCAAGACGAGACAGACACGCGCGAAACGGTCAGGATCTTGGCCGATCTTCTCCACGAGCGCGGGGAGCAACTCGTACGGCAGGTTGTCGATAGTGCGGAATCCGACGTCTTCCAGCGACTTTGTCGCAGTGGTCTTCCCCGCACCCGAGAGGCCGGTCAGCAGGATGATGCGCCGATCTCGGCTCATCTCCCGCCCGCCTTCACGAGGAGAATCGAGAGCTGGTAGAGCACGAGCAGCGTCAGCGCCAGAATGATCGGGCTGACGATGTCGGTCCCGGGAGTGGCGACGGCGCTGACGATCACGATGGCGACGACGGCCCCTCGTCGCCATCTGCGCAGCTTCGTCGAGGTGACGAGCCCGACTCGCGACAAGAAGACGAGCACGATCGGATATTCGGCGGCCAGCCCGAACACGAGGATGAGACCGCCGACGAACCCGAAGTAGCGATCCGCAGCGATCATCGGAAGCAGATCGTCGCTCGCGAACGAGAGGAGGAAGCCAACGGCAAACGGGAGCACGCTCCATGCGACCGCGGCGCCGACGACAAACAGCAGGAGCGCGAGCGGGAGCCACGGTCTCGCGCCACGACGTTCAGCGGGTGTCAATCCCGGACTGACGAAGGCCCACCCTTGCCAGAGGACGATCGGCATCGCGAGCGCGATCCCGCCGATCAGGCTCAGCTGCATCCGAATCCCGAAGGCGTCACCGACTCCGGTGAAATAGAGGTTCACGTCGCCGAGCGGCGAACGCAGGAGTGCGACAAGTCCATCCGCGAAGGCGAAGGCGACGATCGAGCCTGCCAAGATCGCCGCGATGGAGATGGCGATCCGCCGCCGAAGTTCGCTGAGATGGTCGGCGAGGGGCGCGGTCGACGGCGCCTCGTCCGCGTCGCGCGCCAGGGTGTTCGCCGCCATACGGGTACTCCCCGCGCCGCTCAGGGCGTCAGCCCCTCCCCTTCGGCCGTCGTGCCGTGCTCTTTCGTGCGGGGCGGTCCTGAGGTTCATCGCCCGATTCAGACGTGGCTCGCCTGAACTCGCGGAACGAGCGACCGACGGCGGCTCCGATCTCCGGCAGCTTCCCCGGTCCGAACACGACGAGAATGACGGCGAGGATCAGGATCAGTTCACCAGGTCCGATGTTGGGCACGTTCAGCACTCCTTACGCTCGAGCGTCCTGAAGGACACCCTATGTGGCGAGTATAGCGAGGCGCCGTGCCCACTCGGCCGCCCGTGCTCGGACGGCGACTTCGAGCGACGCCGTACTGGAGCGAGCGACCTCCTCGTCGCTCGACGACCACGAGATCCCGCGTCCGACATTCACGAGCAGACCGCCACCGCACCGACGTGCCGCGCTCCCCGACGTCGCCGCGCCGCGCTGCACCACGAGTTCCACGTCGCCACCTTGCGCTCCGACGCCTGGAACCAAGAGTGGCAGCGACGGCGCCGCGCTGCGGAGCGCGGCGAACGCATCGCCCGCTGTCGCCCCTGCGACTAGGCCGATGCGACCTGCACGCGCCTCTGGCCTCGCTTCTGCCTGCCGTGCGACGCGCAGATAGAGCGCCTCGGCCGGCGCCGAGTCGGAAGGACCCACGATGGCCTCCTGGAACTCGGCAGACTCTGGATTCGAGGTTCTGCAGAGGAGATAGACGAATCGATCGTCGCGTTCCAACAGCGGAGCGAGCGATCCGATCCCGAGGTAGGGATTGGCCGTGACCGCATCCGCACCGAGCACATCGAAGAGCGACCGCGCCTGCGCTCTCACGGTATT
>CAWULR010000049.1:0-6167 GCA_963923845.1 uncultured bacterium | reverse complement strand
GATCGTCGATCACCGTTCGAGGCGTCACGACGCCGCTCTCGATGCCGGCAACGCTCGTCATCGCCTTCATCACCGAACCGGGCTCGTAGACGCTGCTGATTGTCGGATCGACGAAGCGTCGAGGATCGCGGGCGGCGACGACGTTGTAGCGGTTTGCGTCGTACGACGGCCATGAGGCCGAGCTGAGGAGGTCGCCGCTGAACGGATCCATCACGACGACGCTGACGGACTCGGCCTGGTTGGCGACGCCTGCGGTCGCAACCTCTTGCTCGACGAGCGTCTGCAGTCCGGCATCGATGCTGAGCTGAAGATCGGACCCGGGACGCGCCGCGGACACCTCGACCTGCCTCTCGATGCCATCGGCGCCGCGCTCGAGGCGCGTGACCTGGCTCGTTCCCGCAAGCTGATCGTCGTAGTACGACTCGATGCCGTACTGCCCGACACCGTCGCTGTTGACGAATCCAAGGACGTGACTCGCAAGGCTGCTCCCTGCAGCGCCGCCGGGTTGCGGGTAGTAGCGCACTCGCACGGGCGTCAGGGAGACGCCGGGCAGCTCTCCGGCGGCGGCGGCGGTGCGGACGGCGTCGGCCTCGCGGCGATCGAGTCCCGGATGCAGCACGCTCCACGATCGAGACGAGTCCAACGCCGAGGTGAGGCGCGACGCCTCGTCCGCATCGAGGTGCAGCAGCGAGATGAGCGTCGAGCCCACCTGGCGCTTCTCCTCGACGCTGAGAGCGGACGGCTGCGCCACCAGCTGCTCGCGCATCACGGTGCTGGCGAGCACCACGCTCCCTGTGCGATCGGTGATCGTGCCACGGAGCGGCGCGGCAGCGGTCGCCTCGCTGATGCGGTTGCCGGCGGCCTCGAGAAGTCGCTCGCGCTCGATCAGCTGCCACTGCGCGAGTCGGCCGAAGCAGAGCGAACCGGCAACGATCAGCCCTGCGGCCAGGACGAGGACCCTCCCGTGCGCATCGGTCCGCACCGCGCGCGGATCGTGCGCCATCTCAGCGGCCCTCGACGATCAGCGGGTCGGCCAGCTGGCTGATCCCGAGTTCGAATGCGCGGCGTCGCACCGCAGGTTCTCGGCCGAGGCGACTCATGTCCATCTCGCCGATGCGAATCTCCTCGACGATCCGCGCCCGTTCGCTGATGAGCTCATCGCGCCGTGCGGCAGCCGTGGTCACCTGGAGACTGAGATAGAGCATCACGAAGGCGGCCGCGAAGACCGCAGTTCCGGCGGCGATCACCCTCGAGAGGTGCACGCCGAAGAGTCCGGAGCGATCGGTTGCGCTCCATGCGGAGACGCCGACCCGGCCACGCGGCTTGAGGCCGACGACGACAGCGGTGCGCGGCACGGCAGCGCCGACGGGAAGCCGCACGCCGCTTCGAATCGACCCTGTGCCGCTCGCTCCCGGAAGCGGCTGGAACGCCTGTCGGATGGCGGCTCGCTGTCGTGCGGCGGCGGCGGAGCGACCGTCTGCGACGCGCGGCTGCTGGATCGGCTGGACCAGCTGCGCGCCGCGAAGCGGGCGACCGATCGCCGTCATGCGGCACCTGCCAGCCGCTCGGCGACGCGGAGCTTTGCACTGCGACTGCGCGGATTCATCGCAACCTCATCGTCCGATGCGACGATCGGCGCGTCGGTGACCAGTCGGAGCGTCGGCTTCTTGCCGCAGCCGCACAGCGGAAGTCGCGGTGGGCAGATGCAGCCGCGTGCTGCGGCGGCGAAGGTGCGCTTCACGATGCGGTCTTCGAGCGAGTGGTAGCTGAGGACGACGATCCGTCCACCGACGGCGAGGAGCCGAATCGACGCCTCGAGCGCTGTCGCGAGTGCGTCGAGTTCGCCGTTGACGGCGATGCGCAGTGCCTGGAACACTTTCGTTGCGGGGTGGATCCGCGTCGGTCTCCCTGGTCGTGTCGCAACCTCTTCGACGAGCGTCGCGAGCTCTTCGGCAGTCGTCACCGGACTCTCCGCGCGCCGCGCGACGATCGCGCGCGCGATCTTGTTCGCCTGTGGCTCTTCGCCGAACCTGCGAAGCAGCCCGGCTAGTTCGGAGACGCTGAGATGGGCGAGGAGTGCGGCGGCTGGTTCGCCTCGCGTCGTGTCGAACCGCAAGTCGAGCGGCCCGCCGGCACGGATGCCGAATCCGCGTTCTCGGTCGACCAGCTGGTCGGATGAGAGTCCCAGGTCGAAGAGGATTCCCTCGCTGTGATCGAGACCCGCGGTCGCCGCTGCTTCGGCGATCCGCGCGTTGCTTCCGTGGAAGACACTCAGTCGATCTCCGAACGCTGCAAGCCGCACGCGTGTCCGTTCGATTGCCGACGCATCGGCGTCGATGCCGAGCAGCCGACCGTCAGGCGAACTCGCGGTCAACACCGCTTCGGCGTGCCCGCCGCCACCCAGTGTGGCGTCGATGTATCGGCCGCCGGAGCGAACGGCGAGGCCCTCGATCGCCTCGCGAAGCAGGACCGGTTGATGCGTCGTCGACGGTTGCGCAGCTTCCCGCGCCGTGGGCATCAGAAGCCGAGCCCTTCGAGTTGCGCGGCGAGCGCATCTGAGGACTCCATGCCACCGCGATATGCATCCCAGCGCGATGGCGTCCAGATCTCGGCATGGTCACGCGCCCCGACGACCATCGCTTCGCTGTCGAGCCCGCTCCACGTTCGCAGCGTTGCCGGAAGGAGCAGGCGCCCCTGGGCATCGAGCTCGACCTCGAAGGCGCTGCCGAAGAGGAAACGACCGAACTCTCGCGCACTCGCGTTCCCGGTCGGAAGCGCGGCCACCTTGGCGGCGAGATCGTCCCAGGCGGCTCGGGGGAAGATGGCAAGGCAGTTGTCGAGCCAGCGAGAGACCAGCGCCCCCTCGTCCAGCTGCGCCCGGAAGCGCACGGGGACGGCGATTCGTCCCTTGCCGTCGATCGTATGGCGGTATTCGCCAGTAAACACCGGTACCCCCTCCGCGGTGGTCCTCGGGGGTGGGTACCCCCACCACACCCCACTTGCAACCACTTAGGTGCATCTTGCCCCCACCTACCCCACTTGTCAAGGGGCGGCGGAGGGGGCTCAAGCGGCGGCGGTGGAGTCTCGGACGGTCGAGGGGGCACGATCGGAGCAGGGCATCCAGGGGAAGAAGGGTGGTGGCGAGATGGCCTGTAAGCCGGGTTCTGTCCCCCCTTGCGGGAGGGACGGCCATCCATCTAGACCCCCGATTGCTCGGTGGTTCGAGCGATCAACCCGGAGACCCTGGCGGTGCGCCAGTTCCGACCTCGAGGGTCGAAGCGTCCCCCTATTTGACCTTGCTCCAGGCAGAGTTTGCCGCGTTTCACCCCGCCTCCGAGCCGAAGCTCGGTGGCGGACTCGTCTCTGTGGCACTAGTCCGCGCCTTGCGGCGGACGGGCGTTACCCGCTGCCGTGCACCTTGGAGCCCGGACTTTCCTCGAGCGCACCCGAAGGCACGCGCGCGGCCGTCCGGCCATCTCGCCACGAGCGAGTCTAGCGCGCCGAGACCTCCACGACGAGCCCGTCGAAGCCGGCAACGACGCCGTCGGGCAGACGGGCCGAGAGCTCGTGGTAGTCGAGATCGTGATCCAGATGGGTCAAGATCGCACGGCGCGGTCCCAGGTCTGCGATCAGCGCAAGCGCCTCGTCGACGGTTTGATGCGTCGGGTGGGGCAGGTCTCGCAACGCAGAGACGATCAGCGTGTCCAGCCCTGCGAGTCGCGCGCGCGAACTCGGCGTCACGGAACTCACGTCGGTCAGGTAGGCAACGGAACCGCTGCGCCAACCGTGCGCAGGGCGCCGCCCGTGGACGAGCGGGATCGCCTCAAAGGTACGACCGCGGATCTGCATGCGCGGACTCGATTCGACGAGTCGAAGCGCTGGAATCCCGTGCCCGGGCGGAGTTCGGCCGTCGAAGGCGTACTCCCAGCGACGCAGGAGCTCGGCGCAGGTCTCGGGTGCTGCGCCGACCTCCATCACGAACTCTTGCGCATCTGTGTAGGCACGAAGTTCGTCGATGCCGCCGGTGTGGTCGACGTGGATGTGGGTGATCAAGGCGCCGTCCAGTCGCTCCAATCCGGCGCGAAGGGCCTGCTGGCGGAGATCCATCCCTGGATCGACGACAACCGCGCAGGGTGTCTCGGTCGCAGGATCACGCCACTCGATCAAGAGCGAACTTCTCAGGCGCTTGTTTCGCTGGTCTCGAGAGAGACAGACGTTGCACCGGCAGCCGACCCGCGGCACGCCGCGCGATGCACCGGTCCCGAGCAGCGTCAGCCGGGTAGCCGCACCGTCGACCACCGACGCATCGTCGCCCGATCCCTCGTCGCGAGACACCGGCTTCGATCGCACCGCGTCGTCTGGTCGACGAACGACCCATGCGGGACCGCCGCGCAGCGCGCGATCCAAGGCCTCGTTCGCGAGCGCATCGGCTTGGCTGTTCTGTTCCCGGGGAACATGCGTCGCACTCCACGTCGCGAAGCGGTCGAGTCGGACACGGGCCTCGTCGCAGAGCGGCGCGAGCTTCGCATCGCGAACCCGCCAGCGACCGTTGAGCTGCTCGACGACGAGCTTGCTGTCCAACAGGAGTCGCAGGTCCGAAGCGCCGAGCTCGGCAGCGAGTTCGATCGCCGAGATGACCGCCTTCCACTCTGCGACGTTGTTGGTGGTCGTGCCGATCGCAGCGGAGATGGTCGCGTCGGGCTGCGCCTCCGGACGATCGGCACCGCTCCTCTCGGCGTCATAGAGCGCAACGCCGATCGATGCCGGGCCCGGATTCCCTCGGCAGGCGCCGTCGGTCCTGCAGATCAGCGAGCGCATGGCGCGCTAGCCGCGTGACCCGATCGCCGAAGAAACCTCCAGGATCGCCTTCGTGATGTTGATTCCGCGCGGACAGGCATCGACGCAGTTGAAGGTGGTGCGACAGCGCCAGACGCCGTCTTCGTTGCTCAAGATCTCGAGTCGCTCGTCGGCCGCCTGGTCTCGTGAATCGAAGATGAAGCGGTGGGCGTTGACGATCGCCGCTGGACCGACATATCCGGGCTGTGCCCAGAAGCTCGGACAAGAGCTCGTGCACGCAGCACAGAGGATGCACTTGGTGGTGTCGTCGTAGCGCTCGCGTTGGGCTTGCGACTGCAGGCGCTCTCCCTCCCCTTCGGGCGCCTCGGCGACGAGGAACGGGAGCACCGACCGATACTTGCCGAAGAACTCGTCCATGTCGACGACTAGATCTTTCACGATGGGAAGTCCGGGCAGCGGTGCGACGCTGATGCTCTTCCCGAGTTGCTCCACTCGCACCTTGCAGGCAAGGCGGTTGCGCCCGTTGATGAGCAAGGCATCCGAGCCGCACACTCCGTGAGCGCACGATCGTCGGAAGGTGATGCTGCCGTCGTAGAGCTCCTTTGCGCGCGTGAGCAGATCCAGCACGCGATCCATCGGCTCGACGGGGACGCGGAAGGTCTGCCAGCGCGGCGACCGATCGTTCTCCGGGTCGAAGCGCTGGATCTTCAGCTCAACGTCCATCTCGACTCCTAGTAGACACGGGGCTTCGGTTCGAACGTGGTGATCGTCACGGGCTTGTACTCGATCCTGGTGGCGGGAGCCTGCTCGACACCGCGCCAGACCATGGTGTGCGCAAGGAACTTCGCATCATCGCGTTCGGGGAAGTCTTCGCGGCTGTGTGCGCCTCGGGACTCTCGCCGAGCGAGCGCAGAGACAGCGGTCGCCTCCGACGCGTCGAGCAGGTATCCGAGTTCCCGCGCTTCGAGCAGATCGGTGTTGAACACGCTCCCCGAGTCCTCGACGCGCACCTTCTGGTACTCCCCCTTCAGCGCCCGGATCTCTGCAACGGCCGAGGCGAGGAGGGCCTCGTCTCGATAGACGCCAACCTTCTCCATCATCAGGTTCGCCAGGGCGCGGCGGATCTCGGCTGGGCGCACGCCGTCGGGGCGCGTGGACAGGTCGAGCAGCTCGGAACGCGCCGCATCCTCCGCTCTTGCCACGCGCTTCGGAGCGGCCGTCGCAGCGCACGCAGCCGCCATCCTCTTGCCGGCGCGCTTGCCGAAGACGAGCAGGTCCACGAGCGAGTTGGTCCCGAGCCGGTTCGCACCGTGGACGCTCACGCAGGCGACCTCGCCGGCGGCATAGAGGCCCGGAACGACGTCGCCGGA
>CAWULR010000048.1:0-6389 GCA_963923845.1 uncultured bacterium | reverse complement strand
GCCAAGATGGCGCCGGCGATGCCGAGGTTGATGATGTCGTTGCCGGACTCGATGATCCATACGACGGCGCCGTGTCCCGCAAACATGCGATGGCCGAGCGCGGTCGCGCCGGCGATACCGAAGCCGAGGAGGAGACCGACGAGTGCACCGTCGAGGGCGTCGCTCACCTGTCCGAGTTCAATAAGGGGGTTCATGACGAGCGCGAGCGTGACGATGGAAATCAGCTGTCCAACGAGCACCGAGCCGAACGTCAGGCCCATGTTGGTGCCACCGCCCGGAACATCGTTCTCGGTCTTCCCCATCAGTCGCCACCACAGCGGGTAGAGCGTCTTCGGTCCGAACCAGACGAACCCGCTGACAAAGGACACCAACCACGACACCAGCACCGCCGGCAGGTTGATCGATTCGAACACAGTTCCTCCTTCGCGTCGCCCTGCAGCGAGGGCGCTGTTGGGGGTAGGGTAGCCGTCCCCTGCGGCGGTGTCGCCGCTCCATCAGAATCCTCAAATGAGCCGTTCTATGCGGACCCAGGTCGCTCTCTTCGTGGTCGCTGCGCTGCTCGCGACCCACATGGGCGCACCGAGCGAGGCGCGTGCGGCGGTTGCGGCCTGGCGTGCCTGTGCCGCACGACCCGTGTCGCTTCCCGCGCTCCGGCCGGCCGACCCGGCGCTCTCGACCGCGATCCAGAGACGGGTGAGCGCCTGGCGCCAGGCACGTCGCACCAAGTACGCCGGCCTCTCCGTTGCGATTCGGTGGGAGGACGGACGAGAGCTGAGCGCGGTCAGCGGCAGCGCCGATACGGGACGCGGCCGAGCCGTGAGCGCCGACACGCCGTTTGCGTTGGCGAGCGTCAGCAAGCCGTTTACCGCCGCGGTCGCGCTGCTCCTCGATGCGTGCGGCCTGATGCCGCTCACCACTCGCGCGAGGTCGCTCGTCCCCTATGCCGACGTTCGAGAAGAGGCAACGATCGAAGATCTGCTGCGACACGAGGCCGGGATGAGCGACTGGTTGACGGACAAGTACACGCGCATGGATTGGTTGATCGCGCATCCCAACGGCAAGGTTGGGCCGAAGACGGCGGTGCAGAACCTACTCCCGCGCGGCGAGATCGGGACGTTCGAGTATTCGAACTCGAGCCTCACCCTCGTGACGCTTGCGGCGGAGCGCGCCACCGGCGTCTCGTGGCGACAGTTGATGAGCGAGCTCCTGTTGAAACCGCTCGGACTGAGGCGGACCGGCTTCGGTCCCGTGGCAGACGCGGCTCGAACCCACACGTGGCGACGAGGTGCGCTGCGCCCGTTCGGCCAGCGCGGATGGGGTCCGACGCGCTCGGTCGCCGCGGTGTTGCGGGGTGCCGGTGATCTCTTCTCGACGCCGCGGGATCTGGTGCGGTTCGGCGAACTCTTGTACGGCGATCGACTGCTCGAAGGGAGCCAGACGCAGCGCATCAACGGCATCGCGAACCTGACCGGGCGGCCGTGGTCGTACACGCTCGGGACGATGATGGATCGAAGCTGGCTCGGCGCCCTGAGAACCTACGGACACACCGGCGGGTACAGCGGCGTGAGCACGACGCTTCGACACATCCCGGAACTCGGCATCACGATCGCCGTCACGGCGAACGGGATGGGCTCTCCCGGCGGATACGCAGACGACCTTGCGATCGACCTGATCGACCTGATCGACACTGCGGCACCGAGTTCGGCGCAGGCGATCGCCGGCCTGGCGGGTGCCGGGCTCTCCGCGGCGGAGCGCGCGAATCCGGAGCCGTTCCCCGTGGTCGCGCCAGCGGCGCTGCTCGAGTGCGGCGACTCCGGCGTAGGTGCCGACGCGATGAGCAGCGCGCCGCGCTGGGTGGACCTGACGTCGAACAGTTCCATCACGAGCGCGAGCGACTGGTCCGGTCGCATTACGGCGCTTGCCGAGCTTCCCGATGGTCGCCTGCTCGTCGGTGGCGCCGATTTGACGCGCGCCGCCGGCGTCGCCGTGAGCGGCCTCGCCGTTCGCGATCCGAAGCGCGGTCTGTGGCGGCCGTTCGCGACGGTGACGCGCGCAGATGGCACCGTCGCAACGGTGACTGCGATCGGCGTGGATGCGGTGCGTCAACGGGTCTTCATCGGAGGAGACTTCAGCGCCGTTGCCACGTCAGCAGGGCGCGCCTCAGCGAGAGGGGTTGCGGTGCTCGACTTGAAGAGCGGGCGCTGGTCGGCACTCGGGGCGAACCTGCGCGGCAGCGTGCTCGTTCGAGCGCTCTCGGTGGATCCGGCGACCGGTCGCGTTGCGGTTGGCGGGCGCTTCACCGTGCCGGGGAAGGCGAAGGGCGCGAACGTAGCCCTGTGGGATCCGGCCACCGGCTGGATTCGACTCGCATCGTCTGCGAGCGCGCCGCTGAGCGGAGTCGTCGAATCCGTGGCGATTGCGCCGTCGGGTGCCATCCATGCGGGAGGTCGGCTCCAGGTTGGTTCGAGCGACGCGTTGATTGCGCGTTGGTCGACCGCTGCGGGTGGCTGGGTGGCGAGCGCTACGAGCGGAACACTCGGCGACGGCGCGCGGGCCTTGGTCGTCGACGGAGGCGGTGCGCTGATGGCCGGGACGGGGATCGGCTGGTACGGCGCGACGCTGGTGCGCGAGAGTGCGATCAGCGGCTACGGCTGGGATCGCGTCGGCAGCGGGCTGACGCGTGCGCGCCGCACGGCGTGGATCTCGGCGCTCGCACGGATGCCAGACGGCCGCGTCGCCGTCGGCGGAGCGTTCGACGCCTCTGGTGCGACCAACCTGCAGAACCTTGCCGTCTGGGATCCGACTCGTCAGAGCCTTGCGTCGATCGGCACCGGACTCCCTGCTGCCCCCGACGCACTCGCAGCTTCGGCCAACTCGCTCGCCTACGCCGCGATCCGGCTGCGCAGCGCCGAACCGGGCGGGAGCGGTCGGCCGTGCATCACCGCGTGGGCCGGTCCGGCTCCGGCACGGCCCGCGGCCCCGACGCTTGTCGCACGGCGTACTGGCATCACGGTCCGATGGAGTGCGCCGACCGGCGGGAGTGCACCGTCTGGCTGGGTTGCAGAGGCGCGTGCACGCGGCCACGTCACACGATCGTGCGCGGTGGTGGCACCACAACTCACCTGCACCATCACGGGACTCGATCCCGGAACGAAGTACAGCGTGCGACTGCGCGCCTACGCGATTCCCGCGGGTCCGTCCGCTGCGTCGCTTGCCGCCAAGGTGACGACGAAGCGATAGCCGACCGCTCGACTACTTGATCGAGATCGCGAAGGTGAGCACCTCGCCGCTCGTCTCGTTCGTCAGCGTGATCGTGACACTCCCCGCCGCGAGCGCCGTGGCCCCAGGATTGAAGGTTGCGCCGCCGGACTCTCCACCCGGGGTGAGCTGGACGAGGTCGGCCGGATCTGCGGAGAGCGTCCACGCCGCGGGGTTCTCCACGTTGAAGACGATCGTCCGTCCGACGGTGACGTCGGCGCTCGTCTGCGTCGAGTCGAGGATCACCGGGCCGATCACCTGCACGCTGCCGCTCGGCGACTCGCTCGGTGAGCCGGCGCACGCGGCGGCGCTGCCGACGAGCGCGACACCGAGGATGAGAAGCTGGACGCTCTTCGATTTGTGCATGGTGCCACCTCACCTACAGAGCGGAACAGGGCCGCCACTTCAACCATAACGCCACGGCGCACGAGTCGGTTCCCGCGCGTACGACAGGTCGCGTACCCTCATCGCATGCGCTTGAGGTCTGGAGCGGCTGCCCTGCTGTTGTGCGGCGCAGCGCTCGTCGGATGCACCGCCGCGTCAGGTGAGCGTCCAGGCGCCGATTCGCAGTTCCGCATCGTCGGATACATGACCGCCGCGGCCGTCGTGGACGTGATCGACTTTTCGCGCCTCACGCATGTCAACTACGCCTTCCTGCTTCCGAAGAGGAGCGGCGAGCTGAAGCCGTTTGGGTCGCCGACGCAGCTGCGCCGCGTCGTGGAGCAGGCGCACACGGCAGGCACCAAGGTGTTGATCTCCGTCGGGGGGTGGGGTTCGGATGATGAGTTCGAGGCGCTGGCGGCTGCCGAGGAGCGGCGCGCGCGTTTTGTTGCTGCCGTCGCCGAGTTCGTCGCCGCGTATCAGCTCGATGGCGTCGACATCGACTGGGAGTATCCCGATGCCGGTGCGTCGGGCGAGAACTTCCTCGCGTTGATGCGCGACCTTCGCGCCGCGCTTCCAGGCGGTCGACTGCTCACCGCCGCCGTGATCGCCGATGCAACACACGCCGACGGGATCGACCCGGCGGTGTTCGAACTCATCGACTTCGCGAACATCATGGCCTACGACGGCGGAGCGGCAGATCACTCGTCGCTGCAGCTCGCCGAGCGAGCGCTCGCGACCTGGGACGACGCTGGTCTCGTTCGCGAGAAGCGGGTCCTCGGCGTGCCGTTCTATGCCAGACCTGGTGGGATCCCGTATCGAGCGCTGCTCGCGTCCGATCCCGCGGCGGCGAACGGAGATCGTGTGACGTACCTCACGGAGGATCGCTACTACAACGGTCCCGCCACGCTGCGCGCCAAGGTCGCGCTCGCCACGGCAGAGGCATCGGGCGTGATGATCTGGGAACTCTCTCAGGATGCACTCGGGTCCGACTCCCTGCTCGACGTGATCTGGAACGCACGTTGAGCACCGATCGGTTCGTGGCAGACTTCGCGCATGGCTGAACAGTGGCGCACCGGACGCACCGGACGCGACGGCGGAGACCGACCGGTCACGCGGGGTGACCGACCCGTGAGCGCTCGCGCCGGCTTCACGGGCTTCGACGCCGCACACGGCTTCCCCGCCGCGTACGCGCACGGACTCGCCCGCGGGCTCGGGGATCGGCTCGGCGCCACGTTCGTCGTCTCGCAGCCAGAGGCCTGGGCGATCGTCGAGTCGCGGTTCGGCACCGCGCCGCGTGCGCTGCTGATGACCAGCGGTCTTGACCAGGCGACGCTCGACGCGCAGGCGCGCAGCGCGCCCGAGGGAGTGACGGTCGTCGGGGTCGGCGGAGGAACCGCGATGGATGTGGCGAAGTGGATCTCGTGGCGCCGCGACCTGCCGCTCGTCCAGCTGCCGACGCTCGCATCGGTCGACGCCTGCTTCACGCGAATGAGCGCGCTGCGCGACGGAGAGCGCGTGCGATACGACGGCGACGCGGTTCCCGACGAGGTGCTGGTCGACTACGAGATCCTCGCCGCGGCGCCGCCCGCGCTGCTCTCCGCCGGGATCGGCGACGTGCTCTCCTGCCTCACCGCCCTCGCCGACTGGCGCCTCGCGGTCGGGAAGGGGATCGATCCGGCGTGGGACGACGACGGCGCTCGTGCCTCAGAACGCTACGTGCAGGCTCTCGCCGATGCGGCACCAGAGATCGCCGCGCGCTCGGAGGCCGGCATCCGGTCGCTGATGGAACTGCATCGCGAGATCGGGTGGCGCTGCCACGATCTCGGACATGCGCGATTCGAAGAGGGGAGCGAGCACTTCTTCGCCTACTGCTTCGAGGCGGTGACCGGACGCACGATCATGCACGGCGAACTCGTCGTGCTCGGCGTGTTGACGATGACCGCGTTGACCGGCCTCGGCCACGAACGCGCGCGCAGCATCGTCGACGCCGCCGGGACGCGGTCGACGCTCTCCGCGCTCGGCGTCTCGTGGAGCGAGGTCGAAGCGACGCTGCGCGCACTCCCCGCCTTCGCACGCGACGGCGGGTACTGGTACTCCTACGCGCACGAGCTGACGATCGGTTCGAGCGAGCTCGAAACGGTGCGCCGCGCACTCGGCGGCTGATGTGAGAATGAGGCCGTGAACAACATGCGCGTGGCACTCACCTTCGACGCCGAGCATCCAGACCGACCGCATCACCTGGTCGGATCGGAGGATCGCCTTCGCGAGACGCTCGGCAGCCTCGAGGTTCGGGGCACGTTCTTCGTCCAGGGGCGTTGGGCAGAGGCATTCCCCGACCAGGCGCGTCGCATCGCAGAGGACGGCCATCTGATCGGCAACCACTCGCACTATCACGCCAAGATGAACCTGCTCACCGAAGCTGGGCTGATGGAAGACATCAAGGCGGCCGCCGGTGCGATCGAAACGATCTGCAAGCGCGATCCGGCGCCGTGGTTCCGCTCGCCGTTCGGTGCGGGCGCGAACGATCCGCGCGTGCGCGCTGCGCTCGATCGACTCGGGTACCGACAGGTGCTCTGGAGTGCTACGGGCGACGACTGGGACCATCGAGAGACGGCGCAGCACATGGAGGACGCCGCGGTCGAGAGCACGCGCGCCCACGGTGACGGTGCGATCCTCCTCTTCCACACGTGGCCGTCGTACACGCACGAGAAGATCGCGCGCATCGTCGCACGGCTCCGCGACGAGGG